>NZ_PCOH01000001.1:0-473753 GCF_002976445.1 Bacillus sp. MYb56 | reverse complement strand
ATAAAAAATGCACCTCCAATTGTTAGACCGTGTCTAACAATTGGGGTGCACTTCATTAAAAGCCACGACTTTTTTATTTGCTTAAGAACTGGTACTGGAAAATTTATTGGTAGCGGTAATAATATACATATACCGATAAGTTCACTTTACTGCTTCTTTAAAAACAAAATGCTCTTTAAATTTTCTAGATTCAACTTTTTGACCGTTTCTCATGGAGCGGAAAGGATGTTCTTGCCACGTAATGATCACATCAACCTTATCCAGTTTTTCCGCCCGCTAGACGACTTTCTTTTAGGGAAAAGAGTTCATATTTTGTTTTCGTATTTGGTTCATTGCGGAAGACTTCAACTTGTACATTATACACTTCACTTTTCCCAAGATTTTTTACAGAGAAATGATATGTTTGAAATACACCTTTTTTTGGTTGTAACAATTTTTCACTCGTTCTTTTTACTTCATCAATATTTACTTGCCATTGATCAGAATTTTGAGAGATTGGTAAAGATTTTGGTGAATAGGCATATGCTTCATTAACTACAACTAAGCATAATAATAGGAGAAAGAAACTAATTGTTTTTTTCATATGTACACCTCCGATAAAACTTTAATAATAATATGCGTGGGAAATGCGCAAAATATGTAATGAAATGGAAAGAAATTCAATTGAAAGAATTTGAGAAGGATAAAACATTTCTAAGCTGTCAAATGATAATTGTATAGAGTTCAATGTTCATATTACATACCTTTAGAAGGGGTCTGTTTAGTGAGAAATCGCAATATTTTTCTAAAAAGGCTTGCGTTTTATAAAATAAAAAGATAGAATACTCTGTAAATATAAAAAGTGATGATTAGGAAAAGTACATGATGCAAGGGTCTACAGAGAGCAATCGATTGCTGGGAAGATTGCGATACCGCATGATGGAAAGACACCTGTGAGTGTTGCTTTGAACGTGATAATTAGTAAAAGCAAACGGTACCTACCGTTATCAGGGCTAAGATGGTCATTATGACAATTTGGGTGGTACCGCGGAAAAATCCGTCCCTATTTATAGGGGCGGATTTTTGTATTCTTTGAAAGGAGGTGAGTGACCGTGGATGACGACGATGACAACAATAATGTAAATAAAAATAAAACTATTGGAGGGAAATGTAATGGATCAAATAATGAAGCGTTCACTCACACGAGAATGTACGGAACATGGCGGGAAGGTTGTATTACTACAAGGATGGGTAAAAAAGATTCGTCATCTAGGGAATGTTAGTTTTTTATTATTAAGGGACCGAACGGGAGTTATTCAATGTGTATTAGAAAACGAGTTAGCCGGATACAAAGTTGATGTTGAAAGTGTGGTCCAAATAATTGGAGAAATAGTAGAGACATCGAAAACAGAATTAGGTGTTGAAATACTTGCACATGAAGTGAAAGTATTAAATGGAGCAGAATCACTTCCATTTGAAATAAATAAAAAAAAGTTACAAGTTGGCCTAGATCAATTATTGAATGAGCGAGTATTGTCGTTAAGACATGAGCGAATCGCGGCGATATTTAAAGTGAAATCTACACTCGTTCAAAGTTTTAGTGAGTTTCTAATAGAGAACGATTTCACACGTATATTTACTCCGAAAATTGTCTCGCAAGGCGCAGAAGGAGGAGCGAATGTTTTTAAGCTTCCATATTTCCAAAAAGAAGCGTATTTAGCTCAATCACCACAGTTTTATAAACAAATGATGGTAGCGGGAGGACTCGAACGTGTTTTTGAAATTGCTCCTGTGTACCGGGCTGAACATCATAACTCGTCACGACATTTAAATGAATATATATCGTTAGACGTAGAACTTGGATTTATTCATGATTTTCATGAAGTGATGCAATTAGAAACGGATGTTTTACGATATATGTTTCAACAAGTAGCAAAAAACTGTGAAAAAGAATTACAGCTACTACAAATAGAAGTACCTGTCATTATAGAAATTCCTAAAATCACATTGGCAGAAGCGCAAGAAATTTTGAAAATGAAGTATCGGAAAGAATCTCCTGAAGGGGATTTAGATACAGAAGGTGAAAAGTTATTAGGGAAATATGTGAAGGAAACATATAATAGTGAATTTGTATTCATTACACATTATCCGAAAGAAGCGCGACCGATGTATACGATACCGAATAAAGAAAATCCAACTATTACTGATTCATTCGATTTATTATATAAAGGATTAGAAATTACATCAGGTGCACAGCGAATTCATAACTATGACATGTTACTTGCTTCTTTTAAAGAAAAAGGATTACATCCAGAGAAATTTCAATCTTATTTAAATACATTCCGATACGGTTGTCCACCACATGGTGGTTTTGGGATAGGATTAGAGAGAGTTGTATATAAACTTTTAGAATTAACAAACGTACGAGAGGCGAGTGCTTTTCCGAGAGATTGTACACGTCTTATACCATAAAAAAGCATCTTCGCGATTATCGCGAAGATGCTTTTTTACTGTTCTTTCATTTTTACATTGAAAGTTTATAAAAATCCTTTTCGACAAAAAAATAATATATCCCTTGACAGTTATAAATATAACCGATATACTTCATATTAATTTCAAAAGAAAATATATTCTAAATATTAAAATGTGTTGAATAGGAGTAGTAAGGTCATGTATTTGTACAGAGAGCTATGGGTTGGTGCGACATAGTCAAATGACATCCTGAACTCGCCTAGGAGCAGTAAGGTGGAACGGAATCACATTCTTAGTAAATCTTAACGGTTAACCTTCGATATTAGGTTTGTAATCAAACGATTACTACTAAGGTGGATTCATAATGGAATCAATAAGGGTGGTACCGCGTTAAGTAAATGGCTTAGCGTCTCTTTATATAGAGACGTTGGGCCATTTTTTTATTTTATAGAAAAAGAAATGGAGGTTTTATTCAGATTGATCAATAATATTTATTTATTAATATAAAATGATTTTAACGGGAGGAAAATAGGATGAAACAGACGGAGCAATGGACTTCGAAATTAGGTTTTATAATGGCAGCAGCAGGATCAGCAATTGGACTTGGCGCAATATGGAAATTCCCTTATATCGCTGGGAAGAGCGGAGGAGGAGCATTCTTTTTAATCTTTATATTATTTACTGTATTAATTGGACTACCGCTACTTATAGCTGAATTTATGATTGGACGCAGTACACAGAAACAAGCAGTTGGAGCATTTAAAAGTATCGCACCAAATACAGGATGGCACTGGATAGGACGTCTTGGCGTTGGAACTTGTTTTATACTACTTTCATTTTATAGCGTTGTAGGTGGATGGGTTTTAATATATTTTTTCAGGGGAGTAACAGGACAGCTTATTACTCCGGAACAAAATTACGGTTCGTTATTTACTGAAACAATTGGAAATCCGCTTTGGGCTATTACTGGACATTTCGCTTTTATGTTCATTACGATATGGGTTGTATCAAAAGGTGTACAAAACGGAATTGAAAAAGCAAGTAAATATATGCTACCAGCATTGTTCGTTTTATTTGTCGCCCTTATTATTCGTTCATTAACATTGGATAATGCAATGCAAGGTGTAAAGTTTTTCTTACAACCAGATTTCTCAAAGATTACTTCAGAAAGTATTTTGTTCGCAATGGGCCAATCATTCTTTGCGATTAGTATAGGGATTTCGATTATGGTTACGTATAGCTCGTATTTAAATAAAAAAGAAAGTTTACCAAAATCAGCAATAACAATTGTTGGATTGAATTTATTCGTCTCTTTATTTGCAGGTCTTGCCATTTTTCCAGCAGTATTTTCGTTAGGCATGGAGCCGACAGAAGGGCCAGGCTTACTATTTATCGTATTACCATCTGTATTTAGTCAAATTCCATTAGGAGGATTGTTCTTAACGGTATTTCTTGCGCTATTTACATTTGCGACATTAACATCGGCATTTTCTCTACTAGAGACGGTTGTTTCAGCATTAGCAAATGGTGAACAAGAAAGAAGAACTAGACTATCATGGATCATTGGTTTCTGCATTTTCTTAGTAGGTATACCATCTGCGTTATCATTTGGAGTATGGAGTGATATTACGATTTTTGGAAAGAATATTTTTGATGCAGTAGATTTCTTATCTAGTAATATATTAATGCCACTTGGAGCGCTATTTATTAGTATTTTCGTTTCATTCAAAATGGAAAAGAAAGTACTAGAAGCAGAATTTTTTGTAGGTGGAAATTACGGAAAGATAGTATTTACTATCTGGGCATTTTTACTTCGATTTGTAGCACCACTTGCGATAGTTATCGTATTTTTAAATGTAATAGGGATTATTTAATATTAAATGTTATAATATTCGGTAAAAAAGAAGGTGATGATCATAAAAACGAATTTGATTGAAGTTGGGAAATATATGAACATGAGAGGGAAAAAGCTATACGTTGAAACACATGGAAGTCCTAAAAATAAACCAGTATTATTTTTACACGGTAGTCCAGGTGAAAGCTGTTATGATTTTTCATTTCATCAAGCGGAACGATTAAAAGATTCCTTATATGTAATTATGATAGATCAAAGAGGAGTTTGTCGATCAGAAGGAATTACTGAGGAAGAATCTTTTGGATTAAATGATTTAGTTGAAGACTGTGAGGAAATAAGAAAACTACTACAAATTGAGAAATGGTCTGTAATCGGGCACTCTTTCGGTGGATATGTAGCATTGTTATATGCAAGGGCATATCCAAATTCAATAGAGAAAATAATATTTGAAGGTCCGATTTTCGATTTTGCATTAACAAGTAGGGCTCTATTACAAAAGACAGGAACGTTATTAAAAAAGTATGGAAAAGAAGCGGCAGCAGAAGACTGCTTTGCTTATTCATCTAATAATGCTAGTTCAGAAGAGTTGTTAGAAGCTTATATAAGATTAAGTGCTGAATTAGAAGAAAAAAGAATGGAGATTTACAATTATAAAAAAGATGAGACAGACGATAGTTTATATAGTGATGAAGAGTGGGAAGTATTTTCAAATCGCTCCAAAATTCATTTTGATAGATTAAAATTAGAGGGAGCATGTCATACGTCATTATTATCTAAAATAAAAGATATACAAAATCCAATGTTATTAATTGTAGGAAAATACGATGTAGTAACGTGTGAAAAACAAATTGAAATATTTAATAATGATGCTTCAAATGGGAAGCATATCATATTCGAAGAGAGTGGCCATACACCACATTATGAGGAAGCTGATCGATTTGCTGAAACAGTCATTCATTTTTTGAACTAAAAAAGAAAGAGCGCTTCGTATAATGCGAAGCGCTCTATTTTAAATTTCTGGATAAGTGATTGTAATATTAGGCCATTTACTTTGCCATTTCTTTTGATTAACTCTTTTGTTGTACATATGTATTCGTTCTTTCGTTTCAAGAAAATGAGGTGTAGGTTTCACTTGTAATGAAAGTACATCTTCTATTCCGCATGGGGATGTTAATATGACTTTGTTTTGTTCGTCCAAAGAAACACCAAGAGCGGCTGCTGTTTCAGGAAATTTAGAAATAGCATCAACAGAAGAAGAGTATGGCGGCATTCCATTCACTACATGCATGCGAGTTTGATTTTTTACTGACCAAGGGATAGAGGCATCCATAATCATTAGTTTCTGTTCTAATGATTGTTCGTACACTTCATCTTTATGTAATGGATCATAATAAATGACATCGACATCTGGCGTAGCCGTTCTTACTTCGTAGTTATGTAAGGTATCCCAAATTTTAGAACGGACAAACCCAGCGCAAATCCACCAATCAGGTAGCTCTAGTGATTTTGCCATTTGTAATACATTCATCATCCACGGATCATTTTGGATCAATTGAATAATATCTTGTTCGGTTTTAATAGTCATTTGATAGTACACCTACTTTTTTTAGAGAGTGAATTAATTCATAAGCTTAATAATCCATGTAATCCAGTAAGCACCTGGTATGAATAATAGTTGCGCTAATAATGTACCGAGAAGTCTAGAAATCATGAGCCAACCATACATCTTACTCATTGCTTCAGCACCTTCTTCTGATTGAAGAGCCCGTTCTGTTAAAAGTGCGATACGTGGATCTAGTAAAACTGTTAATAAAATAGTAGCAAAACCATTAACAAGACCAGAAGCTGTAGTAGCCTTTGTTGCATAAGTCGGATTTAAAAAAGAAGCATATAGTGCGGAAAGAACACCAGCTGTATAAATGGCAGTGGCAAACATATTAATAAGCATAATTCGCTTCGGAATTCCGCCAATACGCATTCGATGAATCATCTCAAACTTTGGAAAGCGTACATATTTTTTTGTGTACTTTAATTTTTGAATGTTATTCGTCTTCATCATTCGAATGAATGAACCATCTGTTTCAAAGTTTTGAATGACGTATCCAAATAGCTTTGTCAAAGTTGGATAGAGTATAATCGCGAGCAATGTACCGACAGAAGCAGATAATAGAACGAGCCGTATAATATGCTCTAAATCAATAGAAGAATCTAGCTTTGCTTCATCGACAATACCACCAATTAAAAAAGCTTGTAGTAAGTTAGATGTTCTTGAAATAAGTAGTACCATTCCTACGATGGATAAGGCAACGACAATCTTTTTTAAACGGACACCAGCTAATCGAATACTATAAGAGCTAGTTTCAACTGCGTGGATAACAATTGTGAAAGCCATTATAAAAATTAACGTAATTGACATGTGATTCACCAGTTTCTATTAAATTAAGTATAACTTTTTTACTTTATCATATCTTTTGTGATTTTGTAACTGAAAGTATAAGGGTTAGAAAAAGTAATTTTCTGAAAAGTTAGATGGTGATAGTATAGTAAAGGGGTAAGTAGGAGAATGGCCTTAATGGGGTACATATAAAATCAGTGGGGGAATTAAATATGTATACAACATTTCTATTTGATTTAGATGGAACATTAACTGATCCGAAAGAAGGGATAATCAATGCTGTTCTATACGTGTTAGAAAAAATGGGGATTGAAGAAGTGAATATAATTGAGTTAGATTCATTTATCGGTCCACCAATACAACAATCTTTTGCAGATAGATATAATATGAATGAAATAGAAGTAGAACGAGCGGTGTTTTACTTTCGGGAATATTTAAAGCAAAGTGGTTTATTAGAGAATAAAGTATACGATGGAATTACAGCCCTATTGCAAGAATTAAAGGATGCTGGCAATCGTTTGTTTGTAGCAACTTCAAAGCCTACTGTATTTGCGAAACAAGTAATAGAGCACTTTCAGTTAACATCTTTTTTTGAAGAGATTGTTGGGAGTAATTTAGATGGGACAAGAATAAAAAAGGAAGAAATAATTGCTCATATTTTACAAACAAATGAAGAACTTCAAAAAGAAGAAATGGTGATGATTGGTGATAGAAAGCATGACGTAATCGGTGCGAACAGTAACGGAATTGCTTCAATAGGTGTATTGTATGGATATGGTAGTGAGATTGAATTGGGTGATGCTGGGGCGATTCATATAGTGAAAGATGTCGAAGAGTTACAAAGCTTTTGTATAGAGAATAGTACGATAAAACTATAGAAATAGAACCTAGAAATCCCTTTATAACATATGACGATGAAATCGTTTTGTTTAAAGGGATTTTACATATGTAATCGAATACTATAATTAGACAATTTTAGCATGAAAAATTTGTAATAAAGTAAAACTTTAATTAGTGGAAGTTCTGTCCATCCAGCACTGATTAACAGCCCTGATCAATCGGGCTGTTACGAGCAGTTGATATCCCGCCTAGCTTCTGCACATTTGCTGAATTTTAAGGTGGGAGTCTTACTGCCCGCAAATAGCGGGATAAAAAGAGGAGGAATGTCATGAAATAAAAGGGTTCGAAATACGAGTAAAAGTTCGTTGTTAAAAGATTGAATTTTCAGTTTAAAAGGAGGGTTATAATTGGAGCTAGTTATTATTTTATTAGCACTTAGTTTACTCATGTTTGTAGCATATAAAGGATTTTCTGTAATATTATTCGCACCGATTTTTGCATTATTTGCGGTATTTTTGACAGAGCCTAGTTTTGTATTACCTTTCTTTTCAAATATTTTTATGGAGAAAATGGTAGGATTTATTAAATTATATTTCCCTGTGTTTTTACTTGGAGCAATATTTGGGAAAGTAGTAGAAATGTCAGGAATCGCTGATTCCATCGCAAAGACGATTGTAGAGTTAGTTGGAGAAAAACGTACCATTTTAGCGATTGTTTTAATGGGAGCTATTTTAACGTATAGCGGTGTTAGTGTGTATGTAGTGGTGTTCGCTATATTTCCGTTTGCGGCTAAGTTGTTTCGACAAGCGGATATTCCAAAACGTTTAATCCCTGGCACAATCGTTCTTGGAGCAGCGACATTTACAATGGATGCGCTTCCTGGATCACCACAAATTCAAAATGTAATACCTACAACTTTTTTTAAAACTGATATTTATGCAGCACCGATACTTGGTATTTTAGGCGCAATTTTTGTTTTAACGTTAGGTTTACTTTATTTAGAGAGTAAGCGTAAGAAGGCAAAAGCAGCAGGAGAAGGGTATTTTGGTTCTAACGATGGGAATTCTGAAATGGCAGCATCTTTGCAGTTAGAACAAAAAGATATGCCGATATTAAGCAGTATTGAAATTACAAGAGTACAGCAAGTAATTGCGTTTGTACCACTTATTTTAGTAGGTGTAATGAATAAAGTTTTCACAATCATGATACCAAAGTGGTATCCAGATGGTTTTGATTTCTCAGCTATTGGTATGAAAGCATTTGGAAAAGTTGAATTAAGTGCGGTAGTTGGGATTTGGTCTGTAGAATTGGCACTTATTATAGGGATTTTATCAACGCTTTTATTATATTGGAAACGAGTAGTAACTGGATTTCAAGCTGGATTGAATACAAGTATTGGTGGAGCGCTACTTGCAACAATGAATACAGGCGCGGAGTTTGGATTTGGTGGTGTTATTGCAGCACTTCCAGGCTTTGCAATTATGAGAGATAGCATCTCTGCAACTTTCACGAATCCATTAGTAAATGGGGCAGTAACGACGAATATTTTAGCTGGAATTACAGGTTCAGCATCAGGCGGAATGGGAATTGTGTTAAGTGCGATGGGGGATAAATTTATTGCAGCGGCCAATCAATATGATATTCCATTAGAAGTTATGCACCGCATTGTATCAATGGCATCAGGCGGAATGGATACATTACCACATAATGGTGCAATTATTACTATTCTAACGGTAACAGGATTAACACATAAACAGTCGTATAAAGATATATTCGCTATTACAATTTTGAAAACGATTGCTGTATTTGCAGTCATCGCATTCTATACTTTAACAGGGATCTATTAATACTAGTTAATATACGAAAAGAAAATATTTATTAGATTGATATTTTACATAATAAAATATTTATTGTAACTACTCAGTCACTCTATGAAAAATCGGCAGAAAAGTTTTTTAAGTTGGTCGAGAGAGGACCTGGCTATTTATAGGAGCGGTCAGGGCCTTTCCTGCCACGCAAAAAGTTTTAAAACAAAGTATAGTTAATAAGGGGGCTTATTTTAACTGGAATAATAGACTTTATCAAACTTCTGAATGAAATGCATGGCTGAGTAGTTGCAAATATTTATTATAGATAGAAGGGGTGGAGTACTTGCAAGAAGTTGCTGAGTTTCGTATGCCGAAGTCTGTATTATATGGAAGAAATTCGTTTAAAAAACTAGGGGATCAATCAAGAAAGTTAGGGAAAAGGGCTTTTATTGTAAGTGATACAATTATGGAGAGTTTGGGTTATGTTGAAAGATGTGTGGATCACTTAAATGCGAAAGGGATTACTGTTATTACGTACAATGAAGTAAACACTGAGCCTACAAATTTACACGTATTGGAAGCGTTATCTATTTGTAAAGAAGGAAAATGCGATTTTATCATAGGTATTGGAGGAGGAAGCTGTATTGATGCTGCGAAAGCAGTAGCAGTGTTATATACAAATGGTGGAGAAATTGAAGATTACGTCCAAAAGGATATAGAAATAGAATACAATCCACTACCGCTAATCGCAATCCCGACGACTTCTGGTACTGGATCGGAAGTAACAAGTGTAGCAGTAATTACAAATAAAAAAACAGATGTGAAAATGATGATAAAACATCCAAGCTTTATCCCTCATGTTGCTATAATAGACCCGATTTTTACAAGTTCGGTACCACCTCATATTACTGCAGCAACGGGAGTAGACGCATTATGCCATGCAATTGAAGCTTATATTTCTAAAGCTTCACAACCTCTTACAGATGTTCTTGCTCTTTCAGCTATTGAAAGCATTATGAAATATTTACGTATCGCATATGAAGATGGAGATAATATGGAAGCAAGGGAAGCAATGATGATTGCTTCATTACAAGCTGGGATTGCTTTTTCAAATGCATCTGTTACATTAGTGCATGGTATGTCCCGTCCAGTGGGAGCAATATTCCATGTACCACATGGAATATCGAATGCAATACTATTACCTACAGTTTTAGAGTTTACAAAAATGAGTGCAATAAAAAGGTTAGCAGAAGTAGGACGTAGCTTAAACAAAGATTTGTATTCTCATTCTGATGAAGAAGTAGCGAACTACACGATTGCTGAAATTAAGAAACTTTGTTTTGATCTTCGTATTCCTAATTTAAGAGAATACGGAATTGACGAAGTTGAATTTGAAAATGCTATTTTTAAAATGGCGAAAGATGCAATTGCAAGTGGTAGCCCAGGAAATAATCCACGAGTTCCTTCTTATGATGAAATCAAACAGTTGTATCGAGAGTGTTTTAATTATCAATATGAAGATTCTATAAAAACATCAGGGCTTTAATTTCAGAATATTATAATAAAATTTCCTTGGAAATAGTTAAAACAAGACTTTATATTATAAATTTAAAGTCTTGTTTTATTGTGTATAATATACATAATAAAATATTGTTATTAGTTTTATAAAAATAGTTTAGGTAGGTGTTTTACTATGAAAACGATAGGTCTTATAGGTGGTATGAGTTGGGAATCAACTTCTGAATACTATCGAATTTTAAATGAAGAAATAAAAAGTAGATTAGGTGGATTACATTCAGTAAAATGTCTGATTAATAGTGTGAATTTTGAAGAGATTGAACGATTCCAGTCTAGCGGAGATTGGGAGGGAGCAGGAGAAGTATTAGGGAATACGGCGTATTCATTGCAGAAAGGAGGAGCAGACTTTATAATCATTTGCACAAATACAATGCATAAAATAGTTGAGAAAATAAAGGAGAATATTAACATTCCAGTATTACATATTGCGGATGCAACTGCAAAAGAAATAAATAGAAAAGGTATTCAATCGGTTGGTCTGCTTGGAACAAAATATACGATGGAGCAAGATTTCTATAAATCACGTATAGAAGAGAATGATATAAAAGTAATAGTACCATTAGGAAAAGATAGAGAAAAAATAAATGAAGTAATATACAAAGAATTATGTTTAGGAAAGATAACATCTCAATCTAGAGAGTATTATAAAAGAGTTATAGAAGAGTTAGTGCAAAAAGGGGCGCAAGGAATAATATTAGGGTGTACAGAAATAGGGTTATTAATAAAGCAGGAAGACATATCAGTTCCGATATTTGATACAACGCATATACATGCGATTGAAGCAGTCAATTTCGCTTTAGATAATAGATTATAATTATATTATGTAAACTTAACTCGTTTGTCTGGAAAACATTCAGAAAATATTTTATAATGTAAGTGGTTACATTTAAGGGGGAATGCGGATGTTTTCAGTTCAGCCAATCGCATTTGTACATAATGAAAGAAAGGAAATAAAAGATGATGAGTGGGGAGAAGTAAGATCCTATATTACTTTAACTGATATGTATACAGAGGAAAGTATACAAGGGATTGAAGATTTTTCTCATGTTGAAGTTGTCTTTTATTTTCATAAAGTAACTGATGAACAAATTCAATATTTTGCTAGACATCCTAGAAATAATAATGATTATCCTAAAGTAGGCATTTTTGCACAGCGCGGGAAAAATCGTCCGAATCGCATAGGAGCTACAATTGTAAAGGTGATCAAAAGAGAAGGTAAATCAATTATTGTTGAGGGGTTAGATGCTATTGATGGCACCCCTATATTGGATATAAAGCCGATAATGAAAGAGTTTATGCCGAAAGAAGAAATTCTACAGCCTAAATGGGTAACGGATATTATGAAACAATATTGGAAGGGGAATAAAACAAAATGAGAATATATGAGGCAACAATTGCAGATTTAGATGGACTAGCATCTGTTTTTAATAACTATCGCGTATTTTATCGACAAGATTCCGATATTGAAGGAGCAAAAGTATTTTTACGAAATCGAATCGAGAGAAAAGAATCCATTATTTTCGTGGCAGTTGAAGATGGAGAATATATCGGATTCACGCAACTATATCCATCATTTTCTTCTATTTCGATGAAAGAGTTATGGATTTTAAATGATCTGTTTGTACAAAAGGCGAAGCGCGGAGCCGGAACAGGTAAAAAATTGTTAGAAGCTGCTAAAGAATTCGCCTTAGAAAATGGCGCAAAAGGTGTGAAATTACAAACAGAGATTGATAATTTATCAGCTCAGCGATTATACGCTGAAAATGGATACTTGAGAGATAATCGTTATTTCCATTATGAATTAACTTTTTGAAATATATATAGTTAAATGAGACGTTTTCAATGTGAAGACGTCTCATTTGATTTTTTTATTGATGATTTAAAATCCAATTTGTAGCATCTTCAAAGTTTTCTGCGATGTAGTTTGGTTCAATATGTGCCCATTTATCTCGGAATGTATGTAAAGCATCATATCCAGCGCCAGTTTGAACCAATATAGTCGTTGCATTTACTTTTGCCCCAGCAACAATATCCGTCCAGCGATCACCGATTACAGCGCATTTTGTTAAATCAAGCCTATGTTTTTCCGCTGCTTGCAGGAGCATACCTGCGCTCGGTTTGCGGCATTCACATCCATCACCATGTTTATGAGGACATAGATAAATATCATCAAAACCAAACTCTTTTAATTCTTTCGTAAAATCATTCGCAGTTGCTTTTCCATCCGCGATACCTGGCTGATTCGTAAAAGAGAATAGTTTAATATTTTGAGCTTTTAACTTTTGTAAAGATTCCTTTGTAAAAGGAAATAACGTGAAAGAACCTGGATAATGTATTGTAGTATCACCGCCAATTGTTCCGTCACGATCAATGAATATTGCTTCAATGTTTGTCATAGTTATAGTCCTTTCAATTTAAATTAAAATCCACAAACATTAAGTATTCTCTTGAAATATGCTTTTTCCTGCTACAGAAATAAATATATCAGAAGTGATATAATACTATATTAAGAGGGATATGTTATCATTTTCCTTGATTGTAATGTAAATGGAAAGAAGGTAAGTATTATGTTAGAGGTGAATATCCGCTCAGCCGGATATGAAATTGGTGAAAAGACAGTTCATGATATTGCATTTGCAATTGAAAAAGGAGAGTTAGTGGCTCTTATTGGTGCAAATGGCGCAGGAAAGAGTACGACAATTAAGTCGATACTCGGTTTGCTTGTCAATATGGATGGTGAAATCTCGTTTGGTGAAAAGAAAAATCCATATGCATATGTACCTGAGCATCCCACTTATTATGATTATTTAACTTTATGGGAGCATATTGAATTGTTAATGGCTGCCCGTGGAAATGAAGAGGGAAATTGGGAGGACAAAGCAAGGGAATTATTACATACGTTTCGAATGGAAAAACATATACACGAATACATATCAAAATTTTCAAAAGGTATGAAACAAAAATCGATGCTAATATTAGCATTTTTAACAGAGCCAGATTTTTATATTATTGATGAGCCTTTTATCGGTTTAGATCCAGTAGCCACGAAAGACTTTTTGAATTATTTATATAAAGAAAAAGAGCGAGGAGCAGGTATATTACTTTGTACGCACGTGCTGGATACAGCTGAAAGAATTTGTGAAAGATTTTTACTCATTTCGCAAGGTACATTAGTAGCAGATGGGCATTTAGAGGCGATCCAATCGTTAGCAGAAATGCCAGGAAGTACACTGTTAGATTGTTTCGATGCAATTGTAAGGCGGGAACAAAATGATTAAACAACAGTTTAATAAAAGGTTACGTCATGAATTGCAAAGAAAATGGAAAGCGATTCGTTCTGTAACAGATTGGACAGTAGCATTATATATTATTATTCCAGCACTTATATTTGCGGGGATCTATTATCGTTCACTATGGATGAAAGAATTATCGATGGAAGAGACCATTTATTTTGGGTTAGGTTTACTTGCGTTTTATTTTGTCACATTTTCAAGAGGAGTTCGCTCATTTTTTGAACAAGCAGATAGTTTATTTTTAATTTCGTACCCAAATCATATGCGAAAATTAATGAAGCTTGGAATTATATATACGTTAATTCGGATTGCAATAACGAACGCAATTGTAGTATTCATTATGCTGCCTATACTGATGAAAAGTACGGGAGCGACAATTATACAAATCGTACTGTTCTGGATGTTCTTTACTGTTTTTCGATTTATGCTATCGTTGTTGACGAGATTCATAAATGTACGTGTGGGGAAACGATGGGTTTTATTGATTATAAAAGATGTTATATTTTCTTTAAGTTTAGTCTATTTTGGAATGAGTGTATTTTTCATTTTTAAAAATCCATTGTATTTCATATTATTTACCGGCCTAGTAGCTGTACTTACTGTAGTCTTAGTAAAAGAAAAGATGAATTATAAAAATTTCTTTTTTAAAGAAGTTGAGAAAGAAAAAGAAGAAAGTATGCGCTGGACTGTAGGGATTATGCAAGTTGGTGGTCATGCTGCGAAGCCGAGTAGTTCGAATAAAAAACCGTGGATGTTCCCTCGGTCTAAAAAGATATTAGGAAAAAATTCTGATTCGCGTATTGTAGAAGCTTTTTTAAAAGAATTTTTGCGTACAAGTAGTGCTTTAATGTTTTATGTTCAAATTGTATGTATAAGCACTGTAAGTATTATCGTGACTCCGCAGTGGATAACAGCTATTATTCTTGTATTTGCTATAGTTGCTATTTCTCGCTATGCGCGTGATTATTGGAATGAATTTACGAAGAAAATGTTTCTACATTTATATTGTGATGAAGGAGAATTACTATTATTAAGGTGGAAGGCGGATCGTTATTTGCTCCTTCCAGTCGTATTTATGTACGGAACAGTCATTCTCTCACAGTTTTATTTATTGCCAGCAATAATTATTGGAGTTATTTTTATAGTATTCATTGGTTGGATTGTATTTTTACCATAGAAAAAGAGCCGGAAATGGCTCTTTTTCTAGTCTGTAACACACTGGTAAATAAAATATACTAAAAGGAGTATGCTTGCGGCTGAGTACACGACATCTAAAGTCATCTGATTGCCCCCTCATTGTTGTTGTATTTATAGTGTATGAAATCTTACAATTTCATATTCAAGTGAAAAATATGTGAACGTTAACAAAATTGTAAAGTGCAAAAATTACAATCATTTTGTATAATAGAAGAAACAACCGTTATATAAAATATAATGAGTGAAAGGGGAGGGAACATAAATGCCAAATTGGTTTAGAAAAACCTTAGTCGCATTAATTACCGTATTTACGTTTGGTTTAGTGACGCCTCCTTCCATATTACTTGATAATGCCAAAGCTGCGGACAAGCCTACGAGCACAGCTGGGCAACAAAATTTGGAGAGTACGTCCTATACATATGAAGAAACAAATGATAGGTTAACCACCGATACTTTTGTTAACTATGCGATGCAAGAAGCAGAGAAGCAATCTATGCAAAAATTCGGCTCTAAAATTGGGCCTGTAATTGAAGATGAATTTAAAGATGTTGTATTACCTAAAATTGAAGAGGCAATTGCGGAACTTGCAAATGATGTGCCAGAAGAATCGTTACAATCATTAGCGATTTCTCAAAAACCAGCTGGTGGAAATAATGAAAAGATTTTTCATGTTTATGACACAAAATCAGGAAATGACTTACTGCGATTTCATGTGAGGAGAGATCATCCACCGCAAGATGGATATTATTTTAATTTCCACTATCATCGTTTTGATGATGGATATTCAGGACACCATGAGTTAGGAAATATTTATTGGAATACGAATGTACCGCCGAAATGGTTGTCTTAAAAAGAACGAGAGAAATCTTGTTCTTTTTTTCTTTATGAAAGGATACGACATTTATGTTGTTGAATAACATATGTTTAGGAAAAAAGAAAAAAGGGAGTATGGGGATGCAAAAATATATCGTTTTTGACTTTGATGGCACATTAGTAGATTCACAAAATATATTTGTACCAATTTATAATCAACTTGCTGAAAAGCATGGATATAAGACAGTTAGTGAGGAAGAAATTGAGCCTTTACGAAAATTGACTATTTTTGAAAGATGTAAAAAACTCGATGTACCACTTTATAAACTTCCTATATTGGCGTTAGAGTTTTATAAATTATATCAACCTGCCATAAAAGATCTCGTTTTATTCCATGGGATGAAGGATGTATTAGATGAATTACATAAAAAAGGCTACGGGATTGCGGTTATATCTTCGAACTCAGAAGAGCATATTAGGGCATTTTTACATAGTAATGGCATAGAAAATATTCAAGAAGTGTATTGTTCTAAAAATTTGTTTGGTAAAGATAAAATGATTAAAAGATTTTTAAAGTCGAAAAAGCTAACAGAACAAGATATGTTGTATGTCGGTGATGAACAACGTGATATTGCAGCTTGTAAAAAAGCTGGTGTGAATGTCATTTGGGTTTCGTGGGGGTATGACGTAATTGAGACAGTAAAAGGAGACGCGCCAGATTATATGGTTAATACGCCAGGGGAAATTGTGCAAGTAGTACAGGCGGCACATTCTTAATATAAATAAACTTTGAGCAGGTATTCATCATATTGAATTTTGGGTAGCAAAGTTTCTTACTGGCAATAAGGTGAAGGTTATACGTGGCCCAATTGAAATGAATCATTATTCGGATGTTACTATACAATAGACTTTTATAACCCGAAGGGCTTTATTGTAGAGGTTGCGTATACACCGAATACAGAAATGTAAGGAGAATAGACATGAAGATAATTACAACGTGGAAAAACAATATACAAATAGTAAAAGATGCTGCAAATATTGAAGAAATCTCTAAAGGTTTCTCACCTGATAAAAAATATATTATTACGACTAGTGATGATAAAAAATATTTATTACGGACAGGTGATATAAAAGAGTATGATAGGAAAAAAATAGAGTTTCAAATTTTAAATGAAATGGTAAAACGTAACGTGCAGGCTCAAAGACCAATTGAACTCGGTATATTGGAGGAAGAAGATTTATGTTATAGTATTTTTTCATATTTAGAAGGAGAAGATGCTAAGAAGCTATTGACTACATATACGCCAAGAGAACAATATGATATTGGTATAGCAGCAGGAAAAGACTTAGCAAAAATGCATACACATGAAGCTCCTAAGGATATACTCCCATGGTATGAAAGAGCAATGAAAAAACATCGAAAATATGTAGAGGCATATAAAACATGCGGAATACAAATTAAAAATGATGATAAAATCATAAAGTTTATAGATGAAAATGAAAAATATTTAAAGAACCGCCCAAATCGATTTCAACACGATGATTTTCATTTAGAAAATATAATTGTACGTGATGCGAAATATGTAGGTGTTGTTGATTTTAATGGCTACGACTGGGGCGACCCACTTCATGATTTCGTAAAAATAGCACTATTTGCAAGGGACATTAGTATTCCATATTCAATCGGACAAATAGAAGGATACTTTAATGGGAGAATACCAGAGGAGTTCTGGAAATTATATGCGGTGTACGTTGGCATGACAGTTTTCTCATCAGTTGTCTGGTCCTTACGAGCAGCACCGCATATGTTAGATGATACGTTAGAACGTCTTACTATAGTTTTAGAGGATCATAAAAACTTTGAATTATCAAAGCCAATCTGGTTTGATAGTGAAATGATGAATAAAAAATAAGGATAGCAGGTGGGAAATCTCACACCTGCTATTTGTAAATAACTCATGAGACGGTCTCTTTACATACTATATATGTAGTTTTTTATGAAGGAATGAAAACCTTGACGTCTACTTTATAATATAAAAAGGGGGTGGACTATTGAAAATCAGGCAAGGTAAATATGAAGAAATAAAAGTACGCGATAGAATTCCAGGGATGGTTGAATATATAGATGATACGATGTTGCCTACTGGTTTTCACTATTATATTCCTCCTCACTGGCATAGAAGTATTGAAATTAGCCTAGTCGTATATGGAGAGGTTTTCTTGTATGTGAATGGGCAAAAAAAGAAAGTATCCGCTGGCGAATTTATTTTTGTGAATAGTGGCGATGTTCATGAATTCGAAAAAGTTGAAAATACAAGTTGTGCAGTAATGATGTTAATTATTTCTTATGAATTTCTTAAAGAGGTAAATGGAGATTTTGATAAATATAGATTTAATATAAAAGAATCAGTTGTTCAGAAAACTAACCTCCAGCAAATATTTTATGAATTAAAGGAGTTAGTCACAAATTCTGATGATTTAAGTTACATAAAAATTAATAGTTTAATTTATGAAATTGTTTATATTCTATTGCGATATTGCAAAGAAGGAGAGAGTATAGACAATAATTATCAACTTGGAAATAAACAGAAAGAAATGATTACGTATATTTATAAACATTATGATGAAGAACTTAAACTGAAAGATGTAGCTAAACATTTTTTTGTAAGTGAAGAACATTTTTCCCGTATGTTCAAAAAATCGTTCGGATCAAATTTCACCACTTTTTTAACGAGATACAGGCTCTATAAAGCGTATGAAGATATTATTAATAGTACAAATTCTATACAAGATATAGCAGTGAAACACGGATTTCCAAATGTAAAATCATTTATTTCACAGTTTAAAGAAAAATACGGATATACACCATTACAGTATAGGAAAAATATCATATCAAAAAATGACAATAATCGAATCAAATATGAACAACAATAAAAAAACGTTTCATGTTACATTTTGTACATGGAACGTTTTTTATTTAGTAATAGTAAATGAAGTGAGATTCAATAGAGATTTATCTAATCTGAAGAAATGAAAGCGTTTAAAACAAGGGAGGATGAATACTAGATGACTAGAAAATATGACTTAAACCTATTAGAAAAAATTCAAGAAAAACAAGAAATCATTAATGTACAGGGGGCGAAAGTTTTAGTAAAAAACATACCAGATTGTGATGAAAAAGGAGCGATGGATCCACGTCTTTATAAGGACACGAAGGTTCAAATGAATGTAATGAGGTTTATGCCTAAAAATATGATGAAAATGGACGCTTCTGAAAAATCGGTAAGGAATATGCGAAAACAATTTAATGGAATTAAGAGTGTTCCAATTGTCACTAAAGACGTTAATATTACGCATAAAACAGTGAAAGCGGAAGATGGATATGATATTCCGATAAGAATTTATAACAGTGTTTCTAAACAAGAGAATGCGCCAGTTTTATACTTTATTCATGGTGGTGGATTTATGGCAGGATCACCAGATGTAGTAGAAGAACTTGTGAAATTGATAGTAGAAAAAACGGATATACTAGCCGTTTCTGTGGATTATCGATTAGCTCCGGAAAATCCTTTTCCAACTGGGCATACAGATTGCTACACTACTTTAAAGTGGATTTATGAAAATGCTGATACATTAGGCGGGGATAAGAATAATATCTTTGTGGCAGGTGATAGTGCAGGAGGGAACTTAACACAGTATTGTACAACTAAAGATATGGAAGATGGTAGGAAGTACGTGAAGGGACAGTTGCTTCTGTATCCTACACTTAATATGTGTGATTATGAAGATGAATTTTATTCTTGGAGTATAGATAAATATGAAATTGCTCCTAAGTATAAAAAAGGATTAGAAAAAATGCTTAATATAATGCATTCAATGGTTGGAGGTATGTCAGAAGTACTTGGTACGAAAGAAATTCATTCGAAGTATTTAAGTCCATATGTTGATGTATCCCCAGACTATCCAAGTACATTTATTACGGTAGGAGAGCATGATTTTTTAATGATAGAATGTTTAGCGTATGCAGCTAAATTGACTAAAAAAGGAGTGGATACTGAAACAGTCCTTTATCGTGGTTTAGGGCACGCTTATGGAGATAATGTAGGTGTTTATCCCCAAAGTGAAGATTTAGCAATTGAGATGGGGAATTTTATATTAAAGCATAGTGGAAAGTAGGAGAAATGATGGGAAATAGAAAAGTGATATTAATTTCCAGCTTCGCTATTTTACTATGTATCTTTGCATTTACAGACTTACAAATATCCAATAGTTTATATGAACCAACTAATAAGATACTAGTACCAATGAGTCGTATTGTGGTAGGAGCCCATTTTGCTTCAGATGTTAAAGTTGGAGTCGCTATTTCAGTTACTGTTTTTATGTGTTTGAAAAAATTTATATGGAAAGATAAGAAAAATAAACGCACAAATAATAATGATGTTCTTCCACATTCATTGAATCGGTAATAAGAAAGTCTTTTCCTTTGAGGGAATATAATAATTAATGCATGGCTTGTTCATTAAGCTGTTTTGTTGAACTACTCACCACTTAACATTCTCACGGACTGTTTGAAGTGGGAGTTTCCTAAGTACAGAAACCTAACGGTTTCTAATTCATTAGGCTATCCCCGTAGTTCCTACGGTTAAGAGACGAATTGCTTCATTTCTAAGATTGAGTGCTGCATTTCGATCTCTATCGTGATGTGCGCCACAAGAAGGGCAATCCCACTCACGAATAGTTAGATTTTTAACGTCTTTGTTTTTGTATTCACAATTGGAGCATAATTGACTAGAAGCAAATGTTTTAGATACTATAACAACTTGTTTGCCATACCATTTTGCTTTATATTCCAACATAGTCCGAAATTGTGACCAAGATACTTCACTAATCGCTTTTGCAAGCTTTCTATTTTTGAGCATGTTACTGACTTGTAAGTCTTCCATACCGATAACATCGTGGTTTTTGATGATTTCAGTAGAAAGTTTATGTAAGTAATCAGCTCTTGCATTTGCAATATGTTCATGGATTCGTGCAACGTTCACACGTTGTTTATTCCAGTTCGAAGAACCTTTTGTTCTTCTAGAAAGGATACGTTGTGCTTTCGCTAACTTCTCTTCTAATGTACGGAAGAATTTAGGGTTCTTGTATGTTGTGCCATCAGAAAGAATGGCAAAATCTTTTAATCCAACATCAATTCCACAAGTGGAATCAGTTTTAGGCATTTCTTGTACGCTTGTTTGAACAAAGATAGATACAAAGTATTTACCACTTGGGTTACGACGAATCGTTGCATGCAAGATACGCCCTTCTACTTCACGACTTTTAGCAAAGCGAACAAGGCCAAGTTTCGGTAATTTTATTGTGTTGCCTACAATTCCAATATTTCCGTTTGTTTGCTTAGTTGTGTAGGATTGAACTGTATTCTTTTTAGACTTGAATCGAGGCATATCATTCTGTTTCTTGAAAAAACGTGAAAAAGCATCTGCGAGGTTTTTTAATGTGGATTGAAGAGCGATACTATCTACTTCTTTTAACCAAATCGTATCCTGTTGCTTCTTTAATTGAGTAAGCTTGGCAGAGCAAGAATAGTAGGTTAACCCTTTTCTTGCTTCTTTATACGTATCATTCCAAAGAGCAAGGAAATAGTTAAATACAAAGCGACTGCAACCGATTGTTTTAGCAATTAATATTTCTTGTTTCTTATTCGGGTAGATACGAAATTGATATGCTTTATTTACTAACATAGGTTGCACCTCACTTTTTCATCGTATATCTACAGTATACAAAAAAACGTAGGCTTACGCCTACTGACATTCATCTCCCACCTAAAATTGGTGTTTCACACCTTCACATTTTTGAGGAAGGAGTCTTCTGTCAGAAAACGATAAATAATTTAGCATTTGGGTTATCCTCATTTCATTTATTAAATTCAATAATAGGATTGGTTGCAAGGTGAATTTCTAATTCCGAAATAATAGAGGGAAGAGTAATCTTCCCTCTATTATTTTGTTATTTAATTTTCGTAAATGTAAGAGGCTGAGTACTTAAAGTTGCAGGTACGTGTAATTGAAGAGTCGGGAATTCACCATTTACATTCATATCATAAGCGAATAAAAGCCTCATTTTCATTAGGAACAAACTAATTGATGCTGAGAAGATGTTGTAATGATGATGTTTTAGCTGAAATTCCATATCCATAAATTGTACATGTAGGAAATCATCTTGTTTGTATACTTTCAGTGTTCCATAAGCGGGATGCTCAAAAGTTCCAGTGTAGTCATCTAATGCATGAGAAGGGGTAGTCCCTTTTATTGGTTCGGGAAGTGATGTAGTTGCCTCTTTCATCATTTCTTTCATTTTTTCACTATCTTCTACAGCGCGTTCATGCCAGTCGATATATTCTAGTCCGAGAAGTTCGTCGTAAATATGTTTTGTAATATAAGTAGGGAGTACAGTTTGCCCTGAATTTGTTAATACGATAATACCGATATTTTCGTTGGGCATAAATGACGCAAGTGCAGAAAATCCATCAATATTACCACCATGATGAATAAGTTTATAACCGCGGTAAGCACTAATAAACCAACCTAGTCCATAGCTATTTAATGGTGATTCACTTGTTGATAACATTGGCTGATCCGGGATTGGAGTGTGTGGTGTATACATTTCTTGGAGTAGTTCAGTAGAAATCAAATCATGATTTTCTGTTTTTCCTTCGTTTAAATGAAGCAAAACCCATTTTGCCATATCTTCAATGGTAGAATTAATACATCCAGCCGCTCCAACTGTATCAATATTTCGGAATGGAATTTCTTTCATTTCACCATTATCTTCAGTGTAAGGTAATGCGTAATCATCTGTATTTTGTGAGTCTGTAACAGATAAGTTTGTATGCCTCATATTTAAAGGTTCTAAAATATGTTCTGCAACGTATTGCTCCCACGTTTGATTCGTAATGTTTTCTACAATATAACTAATTGTCGCATACATTAAGTTGTTATAAAGAAATGCTGTGCGGAACGGTGCATCAAGTGATAAATGTTTTATTTTTTCAACAAGATCTTTTCGAGTTAAGGAAGAACTGTACCAAAGAGCATCGTGACGACTTACCCCAGTACGATGAGAAGCTAAATCTCGTCCTGTAACTTGCGAGTTAGCGAGCATATCGGATAGAGAGAAGTTAGGTACGTAAGTTTGGACAGGAGTATCCCAATTAAACTTTTTTTGCTGTGCTAATAAGCTTAATGAAAGCGTACCGAATGCTTTCGTCGCAGAACCGATTGCGAATCGTGTCTGCGGAGTAACAGCCTCTTTTTTCTCTATGTTACGATAGCCGAAACCTTCTGAAATAATGATCTCACCATCTTTTATAACAGCTACAGCCGCTCCAGGAACGTGTAAATCCTTCATCATCTTCTCAACCTTATGTTGTAACGTACTTAAAACAGGAGTTTTGATTTTAGACATGCTTCCAACCTCCAAATATAATTTTTATGTTCCGCACTATACTTTCTGTAATAGAAAAGTGAAAACCTTTTTTAATATTGAAAGTTAATAATTTTGTAAGAAATATTGAAAGAATTTTTATTAATTTGGATTATTAAATTCGCTGTTTTTCATGTTATGATAAATCTCATATAAGATTGAAAGAAGGTTTTCTTACATATGAAACATGCTGAATATGAATACTTAAATTTATGCCGCCATGTAATGGAGCATGGTACGAAGAAAGAAGATCGTACAGGGACAGGCACTGTATCTGTATTTGGATATCAAATGCGTTTTGATCTAAGTAATGGTTTTCCTTTATTAACGACAAAGAGAGTGCCGTTTCGCCTTGTAGCAAGTGAACTGCTTTGGTTTATGAAAGGTGATACAAATATTCGTTATTTATTGCAGCATAATAATAATATTTGGAATGAATGGGCATTTAAGAGCTGGGTAGAAAGCGATGAGTATACTGGCCCTGATATGACAGATTTCGGTCTCCGCTCACAACAAGATGAGGAATTTAAGAAGCGATACGATGAGCAAATGGAATTGTTTAAAAAGAACGTTTTAGAAGACGATGAATTCTCAACGAAATTTGGATATTTAGGAGACGTATACGGAAAGCAGTGGCGTGCTTGGAAAACGACAGCTGGTGAGACACTTGATCAATTAAAAGATGTAATTGAAATGATTAAGAAAACACCAGATTCACGCCGTCTAATTGTGTCTGCTTGGAATCCTGAAGATGTACCAAGTATGGCTTTACCGCCTTGTCATACGCTATTCCAATTTTATGTAGCAGATGGAAAGCTTTCTTGTCAGTTATATCAGAGAAGCGGTGACATATTCCTTGGAATTCCATTTAACATTGCAAGCTATTCACTTTTAACACATTTAATTGCACATGAATGTGGTCTTGAAGTGGGAGAATTTGTTCATACAATTGGAGATGCACACATTTATACGAATCATTTTGAACAAGTAGAAAAGCAATTGGCACGTGAACCACGTCCATTCCCGAAACTTACATTAAATCCAGATGTGAAATCTGTGTTTGATTTTGAAATGGAAGATTTAACGATTGAAGGATATGATCCACACCCAGCAATTAAAGCACCGGTTGCAGTATAATTGTAGAGGAGATGAAAAAATGATTGTTTCATTTATGGTCGCAATGGACGAGAATAGAGTAATTGGCAAAGATAATAATTTACCTTGGCGTTTACCAAGTGAATTGCAGTATGTAAAGAAAACAACGATGGGCCATTCACTTATTATGGGCAGAAAGAACTATGAAGCAATTGGTAGACCACTGCCTGGAAGACGTAATATTATTGTAACACGTAATGAAGGGTATCGTGTTGAAGGTTGTGAAGTAGCACATTCTGTAGAAGAAGTGTTTGAACTATGCAAAAATGAAGAGGAAATCTTTATTTTCGGCGGAGCACAAATTTATGATCTCTTTTTACCTTACGTAGACAAGTTATATATAACAAAAATCCATCATGCATTTGAAGGAGATACATTCTTCCCAGAAATGGATATGACAAATTGGAAAGAAGTTTTTGTTGAAAAAGGTTTAACGGATGAAAAGAATCCGTATACGTACTATTATCATGTATATGAGAAGCAACAATAATAAGAAGGATTGATGTGAAATTCACATCAATCTTTTTATTTGTATTCATTAATATAAGTTTATAGATGATATTCAATAGTGCTATAATGAAAGGTAGCATGTGAAAAATGCTGAAATTTTCAAAAGTATTAATATAGAAAGAGGAGGAGAATCAGTTGAGAAAAATATGGGGGATTCTTTTTCTTTGCTTAACATTCATGTTAGTTGGATGTGGTAAAGAAGAAAAACCACAAGAAGCGTTTGATACATATGTAAAAGCATGGAATAAACAAAAATTTGCAGATATGTACGATCAATTATCAGAAAATGCAAAAAAAGATATTTCAAAGAAAGAGTTTACTGAGAAATATGAAAAAATTTATTCTGGTATTGAAGTGAAAGACTTAAAGGTAGAAACAGGGGAAGTAAAAGAAGATAAAAAAGATGAAGGCCCTGTTCCTTTTAAAGTAAGCATGGATACAGTTGGTGGTAAAATCACTTTTGGTCATGAAGCAAAAATGGTGAAAGAAAAAGATGGAGATAAAGAATCTTGGAAAATAGATTGGACTCCTGATTTCATTTTCCCTGGCATGACAAAAGATAGTAAAGTGCGTATGCAGGCAACACAACCAAAACGTGGTGAAGTTTACGATCGTAATGGAAAAGGTCTTGCGACGAATGGGAAAGCTTCTGAGATTGGAATTATTCCAGAAAAATTAGATGAAACTGCTCCGCAAACGAAAGAAGCAGTAGCGAAGTTGTTAAATATGTCTGTAGAAGAGATTGATCAAAAACTAGCTGCGAAATGGGTAAAACCAGGGTATCTCGTACCAATTGGAATTTTGCCTGAGGGAGCAACGCAAAATACGTACATCGATTTACCTGGTGTTGCAGCAAAACCTGTAAATGTTCGTACATATCCGTTAGGGGAAGCAGCAGCGCATCTTACTGGTTATATCGGAAAAGTAAATGCAGAAGATTTAAAAACGCTTCAAAAGAAAGGCTATCAAGCCGATGATCCAGTTGGTAAAGCTGGATTAGAGCAAGTATTGGAAGAACAGCTACGCGGGAAAAAAGGTGGCCGTGTCTTCATGGAGGATGCACAAGGAAAAGAAATTAAAAATTTAGCGAAAACAGATGCTGTTGATGGAGAAAATGTAACTTTAACTATCGATAGTGTTGTTCAAGAAAAAACGTATAATGAAATGAAAGGAGAAGCTGGTTCAAGTGCGGCAATTAATCCGAAAAGTGGAGAAACAATTGCTCTTGTAAGTAGTCCAGCTTATAATCCTAATTTAATTGCACGAGGAACATCAAAAGCACAGCGCGAGGCTTGGAATAATGACCCGAAAAAACCGATGACGAATCGATTTACACAATTATCGGTACCAGGTTCTGTATTTAAGCCAATTACAGGTGCAATTGGTCTTGAAACAAAAACAATCGATCCAAAAGAAGAATTGAAAATTGAAGGACTGAAATGGACGAAAGATTCTTCTTGGGGCAATTATTACGTAACACGTGTAAAAGATGCAAATCCGATTGATTTTGATAAGGCAATGAAATACTCGGATAATATTTATTTCGCACAAGAAGCTTTGAAAATTGGAAAAGATAAATTTATGGCTGAGGCGAAAAAATTCGGATTTGATGAGAAATTACCAATTGAATACGGATTCCCAGCTTCTAAAATCGCAAATGATGGCATAAAAAATGATATTCAAATGGCAGATACAGGATATGGACAAGGACAAGTCTTAATGACTCCTCTTCATTTAGCTTTAACGTATGCACCGATTGTAAATGATGGAACGATTCCATCGTCATATCTTATTAAAACAGATAAACAACCAAAAGCTTGGAAAGAGAACGTGATTTCTAAAGAAAATCAAGATATATTGAAAACGGCTTTAACGAAAGTAATTAACGATCCAGATGGTACGGGGAAAATTGCGAAAATTGATGGTATGACCCTTGCTGGTAAAACAGGAACGGCAGAATTAAAAGTATCAAAAGAGGCAGAAGGAAAAGAACTAGGTTGGTTTGCTGCGTTTGATTTAAATTCACCTGATATGGTCATTACAATGATGATTGAAGATGTAAAAGGTAGAGGTGGAAGTAATATTCCAGCTGAAAAAGTGAAACATGTTTTTCAAAAGTAGTAATTGAAGAAGACTATCTCCATGAAATATGGAGATAGTTTTTTATTTGATTAAAACCTTAATATTTATATACAAAAACTAACTGAAATAATATAACTTATTAACTTACGAAAAAAAAGTAGCTATTTTTATTGACATTCATTGAAACTTTTTGTATTATACTTACATAAGGTAAGTTATTTACTATAAAATAATAAATCTCGAATTAAAGATAAATTAGAAAAAGGGAGATAATACAATGACAAAAGTACTATTTATTACAGCAAATCCAAATTCAGCAGAAGGTTCTTTCGGTATGGCAGTAGGGGAAGCTTTCATCGAAGCATATAAAAACGAACATCCACAAGACGAAGTTGTAACAATTGATTTATTCAATACAACTGTACCAGCAATCGATGCAGACGTATTCGCTGCTTGGGGTAAATTTGCAGCAGGTGAAGGATTCGAAGCTTTAAGTGAAAATCAGCAACAAAAAGTTGCAGCAATGAACAATAACTTAGAAACATTTATGCATGCAGATCGTTATGTATTCGTGACTCCAATGTGGAACTTCAGCTACCCAGCAGTAGTGAAAGCATACTTAGATAACTTATCAATCGCAGGTAAAACATTCAAATATACTGAAAATGGTCCAGTTGGCTTACTAGAAGGCAAAAAAGCACTTCATATTCAAGCTACAGGCGGCGTTTACTCTGAAGGAGCATACGCATCTATGGACTTCGGTCGCAATCACTTAAATGCGGTATTAGGATTCATGGGTGTATCAGACACTGAATATATTGCAGTTGAAGGAATGAATGCAAATCCTGAAAAAGCACAAGACATTAAAGAAGCAGCAATTGTAAATGCACGCGAATTAGCAAAACGTTTCTAATATAGAAAACTTCAAAATGTCCAAACACTTGTTGTTTGGACATTTTTTCTTCTTTTTCCTTCGTTTGTCTAGTATAATGAAGGTCGGAATGATAATAGGTGGGGGTTCTGTATGATTCAAACGTTTTTTAAAATCTTTTATTTAATTTTAATCGTAATTGCGATTACACCAAGGTTGTGGCGTATAAAAAGAAAAGCAAATGCGATGTCACCGCAAGAAAAAGATAGTGTTGTGTATAAAACAACAAACTGGTTTGGTAAGAAAATGGTGGGTGTAACTGGATCGACTGTAGAAGTAAAGGGACTTGAAAATGTTCCGAAAGACAAGCCGGTGCTAGTTGTAAGTAATCATCAAAGTAATATGGATATTCCTGTGTTACTAGGTTACTTAAATAAGCCAATTGGATTCGTTTCAAAAGCGGAAATTAAAAAGTTTCCGGTTGTGCCAACATGGATGGAACTAATGAATTGTGTGTTTATGGACCGCAGCGATCGTCGTCAATCTCTTAAGGCAATTAAAGATGGAATTGAACTGTTAAAGAGCGGGCATTCTATCGTGATTTTTCCAGAGGGAACGAGAAGTAAGGGTGGCGAAATTGGTGAGTTTAAAGCAGGGAGTTTTCACCTTGCTGTAAAATCTGGCGTATCTATATTACCAGTAACTTTAGATGGTACATATAAGATGTTTGAGGCTAATGGAAATCGTATGAAACCAGCTCATGCAACATTAACAATTTCTAAGCCAATTACACCTGAAGAATATGCAAGTATGGATGCTAAAGAGTTAACCCAGCATACAAAAGATATTATTGCATCTCAATTACATAAGTAATAAAAAAAGTTTCAGCTTAAACAAGCTGAAACTTTTTTTATGCTGTGGGTAAGACATAAAACAGTACGCAGAAAAACATCATTGTACTACCGCCTAGTACGAAGAGATGCCAAATGGCATGATTGAACGGAAGCTTTTCCCAAAGGAAGAATATAGCTCCCACAGAATACAAAATGCCGCCTATTAATAGTAGTGAGAAGCCGTGACCGGTTAAATTTTCATAAAGGGGTTTAATGGCAACGATGATGAGCCAGCCCATAATGATATAACATAATGTTGATGTTTTAATAAAGCGACGAACAAAGAAGATTTTGAAAATAATGCCCCCAATCGCAAGGGTCCAAATAATTGCGAGTAAAGTCCAACCGAGCGGGCCACGCAGTGTAATGAGTAGAAATGGTGTATACGTGCCGGCAATTAATAAATATATGGCGGAGTGATCTAAAATGGTAAATAACTTTTCTACTTTTGGATGATGGATACTATGTAACAGTGTAGAAAATAAGTATAGCAAGAACATGCTTACACCATAAACGGTAAAGCCAACAACAGCAGATGCTGTGCCATGTTTGGAAGCATGAATAATTAATATGATTAAGGCAGGGATGCTTAAAATGGCACCGATACCATGGGTAATTGCATTCGCAATTTCTTCTTTTACAAATTGGGTCATTCTTTTAATTTTTTGCGTCATAATGTTAATTCCTTTCACTGTATTGAGATAAGTTATATTTTCCTTAACCATATCATATACAAAAGGAATAGAAAATGATATTCAATTGATTATATTTTCGAATTTTTTTGACAAAAGACAACGGATACATTGACGTTTACGAAATTTTTTGACAAAATGAACTTATGGAATAGTAGGACAAGGAATCTACTTATGAAGGGGATGGGGAAATGTTTTCAAATATTGGCTTTCCAGGGTTAATTTTAATTTTAGTAGCAGTGTTAATTTTATTTGGCCCAAAAAAGTTACCGGAAATTGGGAAAGCTTTAGGGGAAACGTTAAAAGAATTTAAAAAATCAACAAAAGAATTGACTGATGAGGCATTTCAAGAGAAAGAAAAAAATAAATAAATAAAAGAATATGCTGAAGTTTTTCTCGGAATGGATAAATAAAGTGTGGTGAACGAGATGGAAGATCGGGAAATGAGCGTAGTAGAACATATTGTTGAGCTTCGCAAACGAGTAATATATACAGTATTATCCTTTGTATTATTTTTAATTATTGGATTTACTTTTACGAAGGATATTTATTTTTGGCTTGTAAAAGATTTACCAATGAAATTAACTGTTCTCGGTCCAAGTGATGTGTTGTGGATTTTTTTCTCGATTGCTACAGTATTTGCTATCGTTTGTACAATTCCTTTTGCTGCGATACAAATTTGGTTATTTGTAAAACCAGGTTTACATCCCAATGAACAAAAAATGACATTAATGTATATACCGGTATTGTCTATATTATTTATAGCAGGCCTATCTTTTGGTTATTTTATCGTCATGCCATTTTTATTTCATTTCCTAACTACAATTGGTAATGAGATGTTTAATACGATGTTTACAACGGAAAAATATTTTCATTTCGTATTAAATTTAACAGTTCCGTTTGCTGTTATATTTGAATTACCTGTAGTTGTTATGTTTTTAACGAGTATAGGTCTTCTAACTGCAGAATTTCTTCAAAAAATAAGAAGATATGCTTATGTCGTGTTGATTATAATTGCATCATGTATATCGCCGCCAGATTTTTTATCACATAGTTTAGTAGCGGTACCGCTTATTTGTATTTATGAAATCAGTATCGCTTTATCAAAGATAGTTAGTAAACGAAAACAGAAAAGAGAAGAAATACAGTCGAAAAGTGCCTCGTTATAAAGGCACTTTTTAATTTATTTGTTATACTCTAGCTATAATTGTATACAATATATAGAAGGAAAAAATTATAGAATCTCCAAAATTTAGACAAACTTTTCATTTTTATAAGTTTATACTGAAGTTATCAAGCTATATATGGATAATAAGACTCCCGTCTCAAAGGATATATAGGACAGGGTTCGAATTAGGTGGATATAAATGAAGTATTAACTTCTAAATGGGGCAGCTTAAGGATATTTTAGTATTCATAGGAAACCTACACTAAAAAACGTGTTAAAGAATAAAGTGGAGGAAGTTCAAAAATCCAACGAAAAAGAGGATTGATATTGTGATTACGAAAAGTTTTTATTTCACTCATGCAACAGGGAATTGTATTAAAATATTTGAAATCCCTGTCCTACAAACACAGCATCCATTAGCGTTTCTAATTCAGTCTCGTCTTCAATTGTTTATTGCGAAAATTCAAAAACATAAAAACCCAAGATTCTCGTACTCTTTCCGTGAATATTTACAAAGTTGTTTGAAGTGGAATGATTATTCAAATGTATATAAGACAAATACTCTTGAAAAGAATGCATAATACACAGCAGGGACAGAGTTAGATAGGCTCTGTCTTTTTTATTTTAGGTATAAAAATATAATTAATTTGGTGAAATTCATTCGAAATTGTTGAAAGCATCGGGAATGCTAGTATAATAACAGGGAGAGCGTATTGGAAAGGGAAGAATATAATATGCAAAAAATTAAAATTGTAACAGATTCAACGGCAGATTTATCAAAAGATATAATTGAGAAGTATGATATTCATGTTTTACCATTATCTATTTCTGTAAATGGACAAACATACTTAGATCGTGTAGATTTACAACCGGATGAATTTATTGAAGAAATGATTAAATCAGAAGAATTACCAAAAACATCACAACCGGCTATGGGTACATTTGTAGAAATGTATGACAAGCTAGGCGAAGATGGAAGTGAAGTACTTTCCATTCATATGACAGGTGGAATGAGCGGTACTGTCGCAACAGCGAATAGCGCTGCATCAATGACAGATACAAAAGTAACAGTTGTTGATTCTCAATTTATTACACATGCTTTAGCATATCAAGTAATTGAAGCGGCAAAAATGGCAAAAGAAGAATGCTCACTAGAAGATATTTTAAAACGTATTGATGAAGTAAGAAAGAATACTCGTTTATATGTTGTCGTAGATACATTAGAAAACTTAGTAAAAGGTGGACGCATCGGTAAAGGTAAGGCACTTATTGGTTCTTTACTTAATATTAAACCAATCGCAAGTTTAGAAGGCGGCGTATATAATCCGGTAACGAAAGTACGTAGCCAAGGGCAGATTGTAAAAACATTGGCTAAAATATTCGAGGAAGATACTGCTGGAAAAGTAGTGAAAGCTGTTGCGATTCCACATGCTAAAGCAATTCCTTTAGCAGAAAGTGTAAAAGCTGCTGTTGAAAAAGTGAATGGATTCACTCAATCAGAGATTTTCTATACAACACCAGTTATCAGTACTCATACAGGACCAGGAGCAATTGGTTTTATGTATTTAGCAGAGTAATAAAAAAGCTACTTGAAATGAATTTTCAAGTAGCTTTTTTATTATTTCAGGACAGAAAATAATAAATGAGAAGGGCAATACAGGCGCTACCGCTAATTATATAGCGAGTCTGTAAATAATCTTTCATGGAAAACACCCTTTTCAATTTTTTAAAGTATATGATAAATTACTCGCAAAAATTAGTACTATTATACATGAGAAGTTTCTGTGATTTTTACTGGTTCTTTAACTGAGACAATAGGGCTATAAGTGAAAGTTTGGCCCAAAAAGAGAACATGAAGTTGTTCCCACGGTAGCATGCGTAAATTCCAGTTATTACGAAGCCGTGTTACAGCTTCCCTCGGCGTTTCATCTGCTAGCGCAAAAGTACCGTAGTGCATGGGAATGAAATGTGTAGCTTTTATATCTAGATAGGCTTGCACAGCTTCTTCTGGTGAAACGTGAGACACTTTCATAAACCATTCTGGTTCATAGGCACCAATTGGCATAAGTGCAATATCGATTGAAAAACGTTTGCCGATCTCTTTAAATCCTTGGAAATAACCACTATCACCACAAAAATAAATGGTTTCTGAAGAAGTCATATTATCAATGATCCATCCTCCCCAGTGAGAGGTGTTCATATCAAATAATGTTCTTCTCGTCCAGTGCTGGGCAGGTACGAAGTGAAAAGAGACTTCATCAATTGTTGTACTTTCCCACCAGTTGTATTCTTCTACATTGGTGAATTTTTTACGAGTAAATAATTTTTTTAGCCCAATAGGAACAAGGTATAAGGCATCATCATTTAGTTGACGAAGAGATGAAAAGTCTAAATGATCGTAATGACCGTGTGAAATAAGAACGATATCGATTTTAGGTAGTTCTTTTATAGTGAGCCCTGGCTCAGTAAGTCGTGGAACTAACTTTAATTTATTTGCCCATACTGGATCTGTTAAAATATTTAAGCCGTTCGTTTGAATGAGAAAAGTTGAATGACCAATCCATGTGACAGTCGTTTTTTCAAAGTTATTTAGTAGAAATTTACTTTGTTTAACAGGTGATTGTTCTACTAGAAAAGAAAAGTCTTTTTTGTTTTGCTTTCTCTCTTTACGCCAACGTAAGAAGGAGCGAATTGATTTTTTTGTACTTGCATTATCCATATTTTCATAGCGCTTTGCCATGAACATCACCTCATTTAAAATCGTTGTAGTTGTATTGTACCGAAATGTTGTTAAGGAATACAGTGTTTAACATGGATTAATGTTTAAGTAATTGGGGATTTATTTACAAATTTAACAATGAACTTCGTTTCGCAAATAATGGTTAGAGAAATAATAGTAGTAAAATATATTTTGTCTAGTAATTCGCTTGAAATAAAGAAGTAACATACGTAAATTCGTACGATTTCGTGAACAAATGATGTAAACAATTTTCTCATAGTGTTTACTTTTGTTATGATATACATAACTTACATAAATTAAGGATAGAGAAAAGAGGTTTAATAATGAAGCGTTATCAAAAGTTAATTGGTCTTATGGTTGTATTTTGTCTCTTTGTACTTGCAGGTTGTAGTAGTTCAGGGGCAAAACTCCGTAAACCGTTAAACTGGGATTTAGAAACTTTCCAATTTACAAATCAAGAAGGAAAGCCGTTTGGTACAAAAGATTTAAAAGGGAAAGTTTGGGTAGCTGATTTCATGTTTACAAACTGTCAAACAGTTTGTCCGCCAATGACTGCTAATATGGCGAAATTACAGAAAATGGCTAAGGAAGAGAAATTAGACGTTCAGTTTGTTTCGTTTAGTGTAGACCCTGAACTTGATAAACCAGAAAATTTGAAAGCATTCATTCAAAAGTTTACAGAGGATACAAGTAACTGGAACTTGTTAACTGGTTATTCACTGGAGGATATTACAAAGTTTTCAAAAGATAACTTCCAGTCGCTTGTAGATAAACCAGAGAATGGGCAAGTAATACACGGTACATCATTTTTCTTAGTCGATCAAAATGGAAAAGTAATGAAAAAATATAGCGGCATTAGCAATACGCCATACGAAGATATTATACGTGATATGAAGCGATTAGCTGATTAAAAAGAAGGGTGCTTAGCACCCTTCTTTTATTAGTATTCAGTCTATGGATAATATGTCATGCTGTTGTGGTAATTTCGGTGCGCGAATTTCTAATACACCGTTTTGATAAGAAGCTTTCGTTGCTTTTTTATTAATTAAATATGGTAACTTAATAATTCTTGACGCTTCTGAAATGGAACGTTCTCGGCGATAATAGTTATGAGATGTTTGTTCTTCTTCCGTCTCTTCAAGTATATCTTCTTTTACAGAGACTTTTAAGTATTCGCTTTGTATTTCAATTTGAATTTGTTCTTTTTGTATACCTGGTAGTTCGGCTGTAACGACGAGTTCGTCACCAACTTCGTATAAATCTACTGGGAATGTTAATAAACGGTTTCCTTTTTGGAAAAAATGATTTAAATCAGCAATTACGCCACGAAGAGGCGTTTGTTCGAAAAAATCATCAATTTGTTTTAAATAATTACGAACTGGTGGGCGAGAAGAATCTTTTTTTTCTTCACTCATGGTATTACCTCCTAGAAATCAATTTGCAATATCATATGACAAAAGCGGAGAAAGGTGAGTGCCTAGTTTTCATGTTTTCATAAAAAAATGTTAAAAATGTGAAATGGAGTGAGTTTTTTATAGTTTTTGGTCGCCATATTCAGTTGATTATGCTAGTATAAATAGGGTTGATATAGTAGTATTGAGACAGAATGAAAACTGAAAGAGGGTAAGAAGTATGTGTGGTTTTGTAGGATGTTTATGTGAAAACCCTAGAGAGTTTTCAGAAACAGAAAAACATCAATTTGAAAATATGAACACGATGATTTTCCACCGCGGTCCAGATGACGAAGGATATTTTCGTGATGAACATGTACAATTTGGCTTCCGCCGTTTAAGTATCATTGACTTAGAGGCAGGACATCAGCCGTTAACTTATGAAAATGATCGATATGTAATTATTTTTAATGGTGAAATTTACAATTATGTAGAACTACGTGAAATGTTACTTGAAAAAGGTGCAACGTTTGCTACACAATCTGATACAGAAGTTATCATTGCATTGTATGCACATATGAAAGAAAAATGTGTAGACTACCTTCGTGGTATGTTCGCATTTATGATTTGGGATCGTGAAGAAAAGACACTTTTCGGTGCACGTGACCACTTCGGTATTAAGCCTTTATACATCGCACAACAAGGTGATACTACATTCTTCGCATCTGAGAAGAAAAGTATTATGCATGTAATGGAAGACAAAGGGGTAAACCCAAAGTCACTACAACACTACTTTACGTACCAATATGGTCCAGAGCCAGAAACATTAACAATTGATGTTAACAAAATTGAGCCTGGTCATTACTTCGTAAAAGAAATCGGTAAAGAGATGGAAATCCATCGCTACTGGAATCCTTATTTCAACGCTTCAAGCGCAACGAAAGAGGAGCATATCCAAGCAATTCGTGATGTATTATACGATTCTGTAAAAGTACATATGCGTAGTGATGTACCAGTAGGTTCTTTCTTATCTGGTGGTATCGATTCATCTATTATTGCTTCTATCGCAAGAGAAATGAATCCAAATCTATTAACATTCTCTATTGGTTTCGAACAACGCGGTTTCAGTGAAGTTGATGTTGCGAAAGAAACTGCTGAGAAATTAGGAGTTAAAAACCATAACGTATTCATTACAGCGCAAGAATTTATGGATGAGTTCCCAAAAATCATTTGGCATATGGATGATCCTTTAGCGGATCCAGCAGCTGTACCATTGTATTTCGTTGCGAAAGAAGCGCGTAAACATGTAACGGTTGTTCTTTCTGGTGAAGGTGCAGACGAGCTATTTGGTGGATATAACATTTATCGTGAGCCAAACTCGTTAAAAATGTTCTCTTACATTCCTAGCCCAGGAAAGAGTGTTCTAAAGGCATTAAGTGGTGCTCTTAAAGAAGGGTTTAAAGGAAAAAGCTTCTTAGAGCGTGGATGTACGCCAATCGAAGAGCGTTACTATGGAAATGCGAAAATCTTCCGTGAAGAAGAGAAAGCTGAATTAATGAAGTATTACGATGAAAGTGTTAACTATATGGATATCACGAAACCATTGTATAACGAAATTAAAGATTATGATGATGTAAGTAAAATGCAGTACATTGATATGTTCACATGGTTACGCGGCGATATTTTATTAAAAGCTGATAAAATGACGATGGCAAATTCATTAGAACTTCGTGTACCGTTCTTAGATAAAGAAGTATTTGACGTTGCATCTAAAATTCCGACAGAATTTAAAATTGCAAACGGAACAACGAAAGCTATATTACGTGAAGCTGCTCGTGGAATTGTTCCGGATCACGTGTTAGATCGTAAAAAGCTTGGATTCCCAGTACCAATTCGTCACTGGTTAAAAGATGAAATGCACGATTGGGCTGTAAATATTATTAAAGAAAGCAAAACTGAGCATTTAATCGAAAAACAGTATGTATTAAACTTACTGGAAGCACATTGTGCAGATAAAGGCGATTATAGCCGTAAAATTTGGACTGTACTTGCGTTTATGGTATGGCATCAAATTTATGTTGAGCATAAATACGATACGAATAAGTTCCACGAAGAAACAAAGCGTGCGTATAGCTTAGTTTAATAAAAAACCTTAAGGTCGCATTCGATCTTAAGGTTTTTTTCATAAATTGCATTTATTATTGATACAATAATAGTAAAAGGATGGACAACATATGATTACGTTTGAGAAAGTAAATACAGAAAATGAAAGCGCTGTAAAAGAAATGTTTCACTCACACAGCTTAGATGAGAAAAAGGTTCAGTATTGTGTAAAGGCTGATGATACATATATTGGTGTAATAGATTATAGCGTTCAAGAAGAGAGTGCTATTTTGTCACAGTTAATTATTCATTTTGATTATCAAGGTTATGGATACGGGACAAATACGTATTTTACATTTGAAGAAATGATGAAACAGAGAAATATGAAAGAAATAAAAGTATTGCAAGAGATGTTTACGGAACAAGCTAAATCTTTCATAGAGGGATCTGGTTTTATTGAGGAAAATGGAATATATGTAAAGAAAATATAGTGAATATTGATTAGGTGATGATATGAATATAAGGTAGGTGGACGTATGACGATAACTTCTGGTCTTGTATTAGTTGGAGGTTGTTTTATAGTAGCAGAACTATGTCAGACTTTTATTCGGAAAAGAATGTATAAGAAGAGAAGACCATATGAATTACAATATATACCCGTGTTTGTAATTTTGTTTTGTATGCTATTTGTATTGCAAAACATAACGTATTTCCCACCTCTTTTGAACATCTTTTTGAAGTTTGGGTTGCTATATAGCGGCGGTGGGATATTTCTTTTATTTCTTTTATTTTGCATACGTTACATCCATTATCAATCGTATATATTCATTTTAAATTGGCTAAAGCAAAGCGATAGAAACCGCCTTACATAAGGGGGTTTTTTTATTTGTACTTGTAACGGAACTTGTACAATTAACATAAAATAGGACGAGTAGAAATGAAAGCTTATTACAATAAAGAAAGGAATGAAAAAGATATATGAAACTTGTTATAGACGCAGGGCATGGTGGATATGATTCTGGTGCTGTTGGTAATGGGTTAGTGGAAAAAGAGTTAACACTTCAAATTGCTAGACGTGTGCGAGATATTTTATCTGCAAATTACCCAATCAATATTAAAATGACACGTGATAGTGATGTGTTTATCTCTTTATCAGAACGTGCTAATATTGCTAATTCATTTGGTGCAGATTATTTTATCTCATTTCACATTAATAGTGGCGGTGGCACTGGATTTGAAAGTTATATTTACAATGCGCTATCTAATAGTAGTTCCGCATATGAAAAGCAACAAAAAATGCATGCAGCAGTCAATCCTGTATTAACAAAATATGGTCTTCGTGATCGAGGGGCAAAAAAAGCAAATTATGCGGTACTAAGGGAGACTGCAATGGATGCAATTTTAACTGAGACTGCTTTTATTGATACAACATTTGATGCTAATTTATTGAAAAATCCACAATTTATCGAAGATCTAAGTCAAGCATATGCAAACGGAATAGCAGCTATTTTTGGAGTAGCTCCAAATCCGAATCCTCCAAATCCACAACCTCCAAATCCTCAGCCAACACCACAAACGAAGGGGATTGCTTATATCCTTGGGGAAAATGTGAATTTAAGAAGTGGTCCATCAACGTCTTCTTCGGTTATTCGTCAACTAAACTCCCCAGAATCGTATGTCGTATATCAGGAAAGTAACGGATGGTTAGACTTAGGAAATGGACAATGGGTGTATAATGACCCTTCGTATATTAATTTTGTAAAGACGAGCAATAGTGATGGAAGCGCAATTGGTGTTGCATATATACAAGGAACAAATGTGAATTTAAGAAGTGGTCCATCAACATCTTCTTCAGTTATTCGTAAATTAAATAATCCGGAATCTTATTTAGTATATATTAATCAAAACGGTTGGTTGAACCTTGGTGGAAATCAGTGGGTGTATAATGATCCATCATATATTAAATATAATCAATATTAGGAAATGAATTTATGATGTAATATGAATGCGTATTTATGTATAACGTAGATACGCATTTTAAGAACGTTTATTGTTTTCATACTTATACACTTTATTTTAAAAATAAACATTTGAATAGCGGATAGAATCTAAATTGTATATATTAAAAAAGTTTTCTGATATACATTGACAATGTATGTAATATACATTAACCTTTAATTGTTAATGATAATCAATTTCATCTAGGAGGACATATGGTACATAGTAAAAAAATATTTATGTTATGCATTATGATACTTATGGTAATAATCGCAGGGTGTAGCAAAGAAGAGAAAAAAGGAAATGATCCATCAGCTAAAGCAAAAGATTCGTATACTGTAAAGCATGCAATGGGTGAAACAACAGTAAATGGTACACCTAAAAAAGTAGTTGTTTTAACAAATGAGGGTGCGGAGGCACTTTTAGCTGTTGGAGTAACGCCAGTTGGAACTACAAAACCACGTGCTGGTGATGAATGGTATCCTCATTTAGCGAAAGATTTAAAAGATACGAAAGTTGTAGGAACTGAGCGTGATATTAATTTAGAGGCAGTTATGAAGCTTAAGCCGGATTTAATTATCGGGAATAAAATGCGTCATGAAAAAATATATGAGCAATTGAACGAAATAGCGCCAACTGTATACGCTGAAACATTGCGCGGGGATTGGAAGGAAAACTTTACACTCTATACAAAAGCTGTAAATAAAGAAAAAGAAGGGCAAAAGGCTCTTGAAGATTATAAAAAACGTATTGAAGGAATGAAAGAGAAGTTAGGAGATAAATTGAATTCTGCAGTTTCTATTATTCGCTTCGTACCAGGTGATGTCCGGATTTATCAGAAAAACTCATTCTCAGGTGCTATTTTAAATGATGTTGGATTTAAGCGACCACCACTACAAGATAAAGATGAATTTGCGATAAAAGGAATTACAAAAGAGCAAATTCCGAATATGGATGGGGACTACATATTCTATTTTACATCTGATAAAGATGCAGATAAGAATAACGAAGGAAATACGTTAGCAAAAGAATGGACAGAAGATCCACTCTTTAAGCAGCTACAAGCTTCAAAAGACAATAAAGTATTCCAAGTGGATGAAGTAATTTGGAATACAGCAGGCGGTATTAAAGCAGCAAATTTAATGTTAGATGATATTGAAAAATATTTTCTGAAATAAATGAATGGTTGAGTGCATCACTTTAAATAGGTGATGTACTTTTTAATTTAGTTAAATACAGAAAATTCCTTCTTTTAAGTGTGGATAAGTTGTACAATAAAACCAATCATGGAATAAAGGAGTGGGAAGGAATGAAAGCTACTCATAAAGATTGGATTTTGTTTAACGGAAGAATTGTGAATACGAAGGAAGAACAGCCGATGGTCCCATTAGAGGAGAGGGGCTTTCAATTTGGTGATGGTATATATGAGGTTTTTAGGTTATATGATGGGAAGCCACATTTATTGGATTTACATTTGGAACGATTTTTTAATTCTATGGAAGAAATAAAACTAATTCCACCGTTTGCTAAAGAAGAGTTAGTGGAAGAGTTACATCAAATGATTGAAAGAAATCAATTTCAAGAAGATGGGAATGTGTATCTTCAAATATCACGTGGTGCTCAAGCACGAAATCATGTGTATGAAAAAGATTTACAACCAACATATTTTGCGAATATCGTTTCGTTTCCAAGACCTACTGCTACTATGGAACAAGGAATAAAGGTGACTGTCGAAGAGGATATACGCTGGAAGTTCTGCCATATAAAATCATTAAATCTGCTCCCTAATATCATGATTAAAAATAAAATAAACGAACAAGGCTACCAAGAAGCGATATTGGTGCGAGATGGAATTGTAACAGAGGGGTGTCATTCGAATTTCTTTATGGTGAAAAATAATAAATTAATTACACATCCGGCCGATCATTTTATTTTACATGGCATTACTCGTCACTACGTTATTACATTAGCGAAAGCGTTACATATAGAGGTAGAAGAGCGTGAATTTTCATTACAGGAAGTGTACGAATCCGATGAGTGCTTTTTCACAGCGACACCACTTGAAATATTCCCTGTTGTTCAAATTGGTGATGAGAAGTTTGGAAGTGGCGAAAGAGGACCAATTACGAAAAAACTACAAGCTGCATATGAAGAAAGTATTAGTTTGTTTAAAGTGACAAATTAATAATGAGGAAAAAAGCTGGTATTCCCCCAGCTTTTTTTCATGATATAATTCAACCATAGGACAAGTTTTGAAAACGCTGTAAAAAGGGGATTTAATGTATGAATTATGAAGATTTTAAAGAAGTAATTCACGGTAGACGAAGTGTTAGAAAGTTTACAGAACAAGAAGTATCCACTAGTGATATAAAAGAAATTATTGATTGTGCTCGTTATGCACCGAGTGATACGAACTCACAAACGTGGGAGTTCTTGGTCATTATGAACCGAGAGAAAATTAAAGAAATTGAACAAATGACATGGGATGCATTACATAAACTTGCAGCAAAAGCAGCAGAAAATGGAGAAGAGAAAGCAGGGAAATTACTTACACGTTCTTTCGGTCCATATGCGACAGCTTTCTCTGAGGCGCCAGTATTAATCGTATGTTTGGCAACACCATATGAATCAAAGTTTCGCGAAAAGATATTTGATCCAATTGCCTTCGTTCCTGATTCAGTATGGGAAGAGGAAGGAATTAAGAGTAGCTGTTTAGCAGCACAAAACTTAATGTTGGCTGCACATGCGAGAGGACTGGGTACTTGTCCAATGACAGGACCTGTATTATTAGCTCAAGATGAACTGCGACAATATTTACAAATTGAGCCTCAAAAACAAATTAATATGGTAATTTCACTCGGGTTTCCGAAAGATAAGCCGAAGAAACTTTCTCGAAAAGAAGTTGATGAGATTACAACATTTATTTTCTAAATGTTATGTGGAAAAGACATTGAAATAGCAATGTCTTTTTATTTTGAGTGGATATTTTTTAAGTGATTTGGGCTAAAATGATGAATAGAGTGGAATTACTATTTATTTCTTTTAAAAAATTAATGTTCTTAAAATGAAAGTATGGTACAGTAATCGTGAGCAAGCTAATATTTGTTCATGAAAGTGTTAAAAACTAGTTTTAAAATCAAGAAGTTATTTTTGTATAATAAATTATAATGAAATAACAGGGGGAATGAATTTTGAAGAAATTCATAATCGCTGGATTGTCTGTATTGTTATTAGTAGGCTGTGGTGCTCCAAAGGAAAAAGAAGATGCACAGTCAAATCAAGAAGAACAAGTTGTAAATGCAAGTGATGAGAATATGGTCGTATATCCTGAAGGAGCAGTGCCAGTCGGAGAAGGGAAAGTAAAAGTAACTACGCCAGATGGTACTTCTGAAAATGGCAATATACCAACTGTATTCATAAAAAAGGATACTTTAATTCAGCAAGTCGAATTAGAACTTTCCAATTTTCAAAATGATAAAGAAACATTTGTATTTGTAGATCAAATATTTGCAGATAAACATCAAGTAACTAGTACAACACAGACAACAGTACAATTAAAAGAAAAGACGCTTGAGACAGGTAGTCATACGATTACCGCAGCTCAGTTTGAAAACAATGACCCGAAAGGAAAAGTCATTAGCTTTAATCAAGCAACGTTTGAAACAAAGCCTGCGTCTTAATTATGGATAAAAAGTACATTACTTAAAGTGGTAGTGTACTTTTTAATTTGGATAGGATTAGGTTGTTGAGAATAATTTGTTTCACTTTCTAGTACGAATGAATAGGAAGAACTTATTCTTTACTATCATGTAAGAGGAAGGGATTGAAAGTTTGAAACGAGTTATTCGTATTTTCTTATTTATTATAATGTTTTCGGTCATTTGGTTTACTTTACAAGAGGCGGTTGAAGTTACGCTCAATTATCACATTCATGACTTGTTAATTGGAGCTGTATGTTTTGTCATTGTGTATCGGTTTTATCCCGCCTTAACGGACAATAAGAACCCCACCTGAAAATTCGGCACATGCGAGGAAGTTAGTTAGGTGGGAGTCGGGCTGCCCGTAAAAGCCCGATTGGTGAAGGATAATAACCCCCTATGATTAAAGTTTCACTTTATGATAAACTCGGATTAAGGTAAGTATTGATTTGGAAATGTAGGGATTTCATTTGAAATGTCGAATAGTACATACGATGTCGTAATAACAAATTTTCTATTGTTTACTGTGAAACAGAAGAAGGAGAGATTGTAGTTATGAAAAGAGCTCTTATAAATATTGATTATACATATGATTTTGTAGCTGAAAAAGGTGCTTTAACATGCGGGAAACCAGGTCAAGAAATTGAGAAGGAACTTGTAAGTGTAACGAAACAATTTATTGAAAAAGGTGATTACGTAGTATTTGCGATCGATAAACATGAAAACAATGATGTATATCATCCAGAAGCGAAATTGTTTCCACCTCATAATATAGCAGATACAAATGGAAGAGACTTATTCGGTGAATTACAAGAAGTATACGAAAAATATAAAAATGCTGAAAATGTATATTACATGGACAAAACACGTTACAGTGCTTTTGCAGGAACGGATTTAGAAATGAAGCTAAGAGAAAGAGGAATAGGGGAAGTGCATCTTGTAGGTGTATGTACAGATATTTGCGTCCTTCATACAGCAGTAGATGCTTATAACAAAGGGTTTCAAATTGTCGTTTATGAAAAAGCAGTAGCATCTTTTAATGCGCAAGGGCATGAATATGCACTTGGACATTTTAAATCTTGTTTAAATGCAGAAGTGAAGTGAAAAAAAGAGGCCTTCAAAAGGTCTCTTTTTCACATTTAAATAGAGACGACTTGCTGTTGAATTAACTTTTTAATGAACGGGCTAATCTTTTCTGGTAGCCCATTTAAATCAAAAAATTGTACATGTAATGATTCAGCTTCGCCTGCTTTTAACGAGGTGAGTATTGCGAACTTAAAAGAAAGTCCTTTATAAAAAATTCTATTGTAATATCCCTTTAGAGGATTAAAAAGGGTTATAGTAAATACTGAAGTTGAAAGATTGATGAAAGGATTATATTGTTGAAGATGAACAATGAATACAAATACATAGTTAAGAAAGTATGATTTAAGGTCAGGAGAAAAGATGTTCTGAAAACAAGTGTTGAGATGATAAATGCGTATTTACAATAAAGCAGCTTTGCATGAAATTTTCATTAGTAAGGAAGTGGATGGATGAGTTTATTAACGTATACTGAGGAGTTTTTTAATTATGTAAGGGAGTTTTTACTTTTAAGATTTTTACTATTTGCTTTAGTTCTTATCATTATTTCTTTTGTCATAAACCGCATTATTGATTGGTTTTTTAAAAAATCAAGCTTTTTTGATGAAGAGGTAGAGCAGACGATTCAAAGTGTTATTCGATCTATTTTTAGATATATCATTATCATCAGTCTGATCATATATTTAATTAGTCAATTTGTAGATATAAAAAGTATTATTGCAGGTGCAGGGATAGCGGGAGTTGTCATCGGTTTTGCTGCACAACAGATGCTAAAAGATGTCATATTAGGCTTCGCAAGATTAGCGGACAAAGAGTTTCGTGTTGGCGATTTTGTAACTTTTAACGGAACAAATTCAGGAACTATTGAGGAAATTAGTATTCGTTTTATGCAAATTCGTGAATGGTCAGGGAAGCTCCTTACCATACCACATGGAGAGATTAGAACGATACAGAATTTTAATAAAGGGTGGATGCGAGTTATTGAACGCATCACGGTAAGTTATCAGGAAGATCCTACAAGAGTTAAGGAATTGTTAGAAGAAGTATGTGTTATTTGTAATGAAAAATTGGACCAAAATCTTTATAGAGTAGATGATGAAGCTGTTGAACCATTTAAATATGTTGGAGTTACAGACTTAAATCCTAACCTTAAATATGTTGGATATGAATTTTGTATTACAGGTTTGATTAAACCTGAAGATTATTTTGAAACTTCCAGACAAGTAAGATTTGAATTAATGTCTATGTTCCATAAAAATCAAGTGCAAATGCCAGCAGCGAATATGTTCGTTAACACTGAAAGTTTACAGCATATTCATGGGGGACAATCTTTATCAGACAGTTAAAGAAAACTAGCTAATTTCTGTTTTTATTTAGAATTTGGATTTGAATGAACTGTAGGGGATATCTCCTGAAAAAGAGTTGAAGGAATTCAGCTCTTTTTTGTTTGTAGTATTTAGAAATTTCTTAATGTTATAATGGTAGTTGGTGATGAGAATGAACATAGATGAAAAAGAGATGCATCGTTTAGAAGCATTAAAAGAAATTGCTGAGTTACTAAATGAAGCGACAAACTTACAGGAAATGTTAGAAAAAGTGTTACATACATTATTACAAGTTATGAATTTACAAACAGGCTGGATATTCTTTATTGATAAAAGTGGAAAGCATCGTATGCTTGTAGACCAAAACTTACCACCAGCTCTTATGTGGCAAGAAAAGAAGCCGATGTGTGAAGGAGATTGTTGGTGTGTAGAACGTTTTGTGAACGGAAGATTGGAAAAAGCGACAAATATTATTGAATGTAAACGAATAGAGGATGCGATTGAATGTAATTGGGGAGAGACCGAAGATGTTACACATCATGCGACAATCCCACTAAGATCTGGATCAGAGAAATTTGGTCTATTAAATGTTGCCTCGCCCCATAAAACACATTTTTCTGAGGAAGAGTTAGCGTTATTAGAAGCGATTGCATTTCAAATTGGAACGACAATACAACGTATTGAATTAGTTGAGAAAGAACGGAAATATGTAGTTGTAGCTGAAAGAAATCGATTGGCTCGTGATTTACATGATTCCGTTAAACAATTGTTATTTTCAATTATGCTAACAGCGAAAGGGACTCTAAATATGACGAAGGATAGAGACTTGCAAGAGATGTTAAGTTATATTGGAGAATTATCACAGGAAGCATTACAAGAGATGACACTTTTGATTTGGCAATTAAGGCCTGAAGGATTAGAGAAAGGTTTAGCAGAAGCGATACAAAATTACGGAAAACTGTTAGGGATTCAAGTGGAAGTTCGAATTGATGGAATGGTTTTAATTGAAGATGAAATAGAAGAAGTTTTATGGCGTATAAGCCAAGAGGCATTACATAATTGTAAAAAGCATGCTTCGTGTGAAAAAGTATGTGTTCATTTAAGGATTGAAGATAATAAGCTGCACTTTTACATAGAAGATAACGGAATAGGATTTATACAGGATCAAGTAAGAGAGTCCGCACTTGGCTTGAAAAGTATGAAAGAACGAATTGAATTAATGAGGGGGATTTTTCGAATAAAAGCAGAACCAGAAAAGGGAACGAAGATAGAAATTCAATTACCGGTTTGAGAGGGAGAACGTCTGTGAAAATTAAATTATTACTTGTAGAAGATCATCATATCGTTCGAAGGGGACTTGTATTTTTTTTGAAGACGAGAGAAGAATTTGAAATTATTGGGGAAGCAGAAAATGGTGAAGAAGCATTAACATTCGTCCAAACAGAAAGGCCAGATGTAGTATTAATGGATTTATCAATGCCGAAAATGGATGGTATTGAAGCGACAAAACGTATAAAACAATACGATGAGACGATAAAGATACTTATGCTCAGTAGTTTTTCAGAACAAGATTATGTTTTACCAGCATTAGAAGCTGGGGCAGATGGTTATCAATTAAAAGAAGTGCAGCCAGATCAACTTGTTGCGTCAATCGTTGCGGTATATCAAGGAAATGCAAATTTTCACCCGAAAGTAACACCAGCACTATTAGGACGATCAGCAGTCAAGAAAGAAAAAGAGAATCCTTTTTCTATGTTAACAAAAAGGGAACAAGAAGTACTTCGTGAAATTGCGAAAGGAAGAAGCAATAAGGAGATTGCAGCAGAGCTTCATATTACAGAACAAACTGTGAAAACACACGTTTCTAACGTATTGGCTAAATTAGAAGTAGGTGATCGTACACAAGCTGCATTATACGCAGTAAAGCATGGGGAAAACTAGAAATAAGTATGAATAATTGTGTCATATGTTACGGTAGAATACATAGGAGCAAATAAAATCGCTAAATAAAGGTGTTTCTTCTTTCGATTATTAGGTACAATAAAGTGAAACTTTAATCAGTGGGGGGCTATCCCCACTGATTATTAGTTGAACCAATCGGGTTTTTACGGGCAGTTGATCTCCCACCTAACTCCCTTGCATTCATCGGATTTTGAGGTGGGAGTCTTACTGCCCGTTAATACGGGATAAAGCTACTATGGAAGGGGAAGATACGCTATGCCTGGTACAAAAAGTGGGATTGGAAAGATTCAGGCTTCGTTAAATGGTTTATCACCGAAATTACGAAGTATTGCCGAACATATTTTGAAACATCCACAAGATGTTGTACATAAATCGATTACGGAATTAGCGGAAGTTACGAATAGTTCCGAAGCAACGATATTCCGCTTATGCAAACACTTAGGTTTTCAAGGGTTCCAAGACTTGAAAATTACATTAGCTCGTGAGATTGTACATACCCCGATGCAAAATATTCATGAGGAAGTATCGGTAGAAGATAATATTGTCACTGTTGCTAAAAAAGTTTTTCATTCACATATTACAGGACTGCAAGATACATTACATTTGTTAAACGATAACGCGTTGGAACAGGCAGTAAGTGCGCTGAATGAAGCGAAACGAATTGAGTTTTATGGAAATGGTGGTTCAGGTATTATTGCGATGGATGCTTATCATAAGTTTATGAGAACGGGTATTTCTTGTATTGCTCATACGGATTCACATTTTCAAATTATGGGAGCTGGCTTGCTGACAAAAGAAGCAGTGGTCATTGCAATTTCTCATTCGGGCAGTAATAAAGGTTTACTTGAAGCGTTAGAAGTAGCGAAAGCAAGAGGGGCCAAAATTATTGCGATTACGAGCTATCAAAAATCGGCATTAAGCCAACTTGCTCATATAACATTATATACTTCGACGCGTGAGACGGAATTTCGTACAGAAGCAAGTTCGTCACGATTAGCGCAGCTTAGTTTATTAGATACTTTGTATGTGGGATTGTCATTGCAGCGACAAGAGGAAACACTACAAAATTTACAAAGTATACGTGAAACTATTTCGATGAAGCGAATATAAAAAGCTCTTCAAATGAAGAGCTTTTTATATTCGCGAGTAGTCTGTTGATATACCCTCTAGATCTACTTGTTCTAAGTGTCTATAGAAATATGCCAATTACCTATAATAATCTCTCATCTTTTAGACCATTCATTTTTTAAACCTCGATATTTTGCATATGAAATTTAACAAGTAGCTTGATACATCAAAATACGTATTGGGTAATAATTCAAATATTGTTCAATATTTTACAATAAGCTTATGGAATTCCATGTTATGATGAACCTGTAATGATGATTGAACACTTAAATTTGGTACAATAATTAGCCAAAATAGTGAGGACAGTAGTTGTGAGATAAACTCATTAAAACTCTAAAACACTAAAGGGGAGATCACATATGAAAGCAGTAGTAGTTAATAAAAACAGCAAAGCAAATATTGAAGTTATTGAAAAAGAATTACGTCCGTTACACTCGGGTGAAGCGCTAGTAGATGTAGAGTATTGTGGAGTTTGCCACACTGATTTACACGTTGCGAATCATGATTTTGGAAACACCGATGGCCGCATCCTTGGTCATGAGGGTGTAGGTATTGTTACTAAAATTGCTGATGATGTTACTTCACTAAAGATAGGTGACCGTGTAAGTATTGCATGGATGTTCCAATCTTGTGGACGTTGTGAATATTGCGTAACGGGGAGAGAAACATTCTGCCGTGAAGTGAAAAATGCTGGTTATTCAGTAGATGGTGGTATGGCTGAACAATGTATTGTTACAGCTGATTATGCGGTGAAGGTACCAGAAGGATTAGATCCTGCTCAAGCATCATCAATCACATGTGCGGGCGTAACTACATATAAAGCTATAAAAGTATCAGACATTAAACCTGGTCAACCTATCGTAATCTATGGTTGTGGTGGATTAGGTAACCTAGCTATTCAATATGCTAAAAACGTATTTGGTGCAAAGGTAATTGCAGTAGATATCAATGACGACAAATTAGCCTTAGCAAAAGAAGTTGGCGCTGATATGACTATCAATCCAATTTCTCAAGGTCCTGCTGATAAAATTGTTCAAGAGGAGTTTGGTGGTGCTTATGCTGCTGTAGTAACAGCAGTTTCTAAAGTAGCCTTCAACTCAGCAGTTGATGCAGTACGTGCTTGCGGTAAAGTAGTTGCGGTAGGTTTACCAGTAGAAACTATGGATTTAAACATTCCACGACTTGTATTAGACGGAATTGAAGTAGTTGGTTCTCTAGTTGGTACTCGTAAGGATCTGGAGGAGGCATTTACGTTCGGCGCAGAAGGAAAAGTAGTGCCAGTTGTTCAAACGTGTTCTCTAGATAAAGTACAAAATGTATTCGAAGAAATGGAACAAGGTAGAATTCAAGGGCGTATGGTAATCGATTTTAAACAGCATAATTGTGAGTGTAAATAATTCATTTTAAATATAAAAAGCATGAGTCTAGCAAAGGTCATTTAAAAAAGTTAGACGGCATAAAAAAGATGATCCCTCGTATTCAATAGGGATCATCTTTTTTATATTCTACTAATATCAATGCCAATTAATACTTGATTGATGAGACATGATTAAAGGTTCACTTTATCTACAAACGAAAAAGAATCTTTACTTTTAACAAATTTTTTATGATTTGGAACGGTTTGAATTGCTACAACTTGCGAATCTCTTGCTTTCAGTGCATCTTGAATCCCGATTGTCATAAGCTTAATAAATAGAATCGTAATAAAGAATGAAACGAGAGTATACAAAATAATCCACCATGAAATATTCATTTCATAACGATTTAATCCAATAAGGCCTGCCCAATCATTCGATAGAGAAACAGGTTTGAGTACTCCGTCATAGAGTTCACGCATTTGTATCCCACCAATTACAATATCAAGCAACGCTAAATGGATAACGAGTATGAGTGTTTGGACGATATGTTCCATAAATAACACAAATAAGCGATCAAGTAATAAGACTCGTAAGTGTTTTTTGATAATATGAAAACGGCTAGCACCCAGTAATTGTGAACTTAAAATGTAATCTCGTTTCATAAATTCATCAACCTCTGAGGAGATATATAAAGAAAGTGTAGGTAGAGCGACGAAAATAAGTACGAGAACTTGATAAAACGCAAATGAAATATTTGGATCTAATCTATCAGCATTTGATATGATTACAATATTAACGGGCGTGATGAGTATAAATGCGATAAATAAAGTAGGAATATAGTAAAAAACTTCTGAGCATGCCTGGAAAAATCTCTTGAATCTTGGAGCGTATAAACTCAAGAGGATTCCTATACATGTTCCGCATAAAATTCGAAAGAAGCTAATTGCCACGGCTAATAAAATGGTGAATTTTGCTCCTTCTACAATTTGTAAGAAAACAGACTCTCCAAAACGATCAGATCCAAAAGGCGGCATTAACAATGGCGAAAAGGGGGCCTTTCCAAGTAATTCGTTATTGTCATTGTAAAGTAACTGAGGAGGTTTTGGGATGTTATCTTTAAAGAACCAACTATAAATAAAACTAGCTGAAACAAGTATGAATAGATAAGTAAAGCCGATTAAAAATCGTTTTGATTTCCAAATAGATTTCATAATGCTGCTCCTTTCAATTGCTTTTTCCATCTATTCATCATGAATGAGATTATTTGAAAAATGGCATAAAACGGTAAAATAATCATAACAAGTATGATAAATGCAGCTGGAGGTGAAATAAACGCCTTCTTAAATAAAAATTGAATAATGCCTTCCATATTAAAAACAAATTCTAAAATGAATAAGTTAGAAAGTAAGAAAACAAAAATCGTTTTTAAATGATGAAAGAAGTGGATAGATATATTTTTGAATAAATGAATGCATAGTATATAACTTGATGAAAGTCCTTTTCCATATGCAACCTCTACGTAATGTTTTTCATGTTCTTCTTTTATGTATAACACCATCATCCGAAACATTTGTAATGTAGGTAAGACTGCTAAAGATAAAATAGGGAGTAAATAAGCTCGATTTTCATTAAAAGAAATAATGGTGACAGGAGATTCCCCGAATTTCTGAAGTACCCATATGAAAAATATTTGCAAACAAATCATCATCATCATATCAGGGACAGCTTCTAATATGAACACAATTCGGTTTATCCATTTTTTTATATAATCTTTTGCTAAAAAATAAAAAAATGCCATACTAGATGATAGAAAGAGTGCAAGCAAAAAGGCTATAAATAATACAGTAAATGAATATAGGTAAGGTTCTAAAACAGTTGGAAATAATGGTGTCTTTTTGAAATGACCAAATTTCGGGTCTGATCCCATAACTACTAATGATTCAGGGGAGAAAACCTGTTTTAACATAGTAACGATCTGATTAAAAAAATGAATTGGTTGAAAAGTGAATCCCTGTTGAGTGATAAATAAATAAGGTAAATTTAGTAATAGTAAGAGTGATAAAAGAATTGATGAAAGTTTTATTGTGAATTGAGATATTTTATATAACATTAAATCCCTCCGACATCTTTTTACAACATTATACAATAAAGATCATATTTTGTTTTGATTTTTCAGAAAAATATAAATACTATTAGATTTTATAGTATGGAACATATATTTACAAGGTAAAAAAGTGATAGTAGGCAGCCACGCCCTATGTCCATCAAACTAAGAAAACGAGAACTTATATATTATTATCTTTAGGTGGAGGGGAAAGAATGTTTGATAAATTAAAAAGGTTATTTAAAAAAGATAAAGAGAATGATTTAGAAGATGAGAGGTACATTTTGATTTCTGAAAGTGAGATAAATGAAGAATTAAAAAGAAAGATAGTTGAATTAGAAAGGTTAGGATCAGAATATAGTAAAGTTCTTCAAAAAAAATATATAAATGAATTTGAGAGAAAAGGAAAACGAAACCTAAAAATATGGGTTAATAGGGATATTGACGGAGATGAAATAGAAGACTTAAATTCTGAGAAATGTCTAGAAAAAGAATATCGTTCTGAAATAATAATAGATTTTAATGATGTTACTGTTGAAGATGATGAATATGCAGATTTCATACAGTTATGGTATTACTATGGTGGTTATTTTAAAGGTACTGGGACTTTATATGATACATCAAGAAATAATTTAGAAACAGACATTGAAACAGCTTTACAAACATTAATTGAATAATTAATGTATACTAGTCTCTCGTTTAATTAACGAGTTATGTAGTTGAACAAGAAATACAAATAATAATTAATCCTTTGTTAAAACGCTCTTTCTTTTTGTTCATTTATTAAGTTTATCTATATTAATTTATCAAACTTTATGTTCCCGTTACAAAATACGCTATTCATTCTGTAAAATCACAGGAAAGGATGGCGTTTTTGTATGTCTATTTCTGTATCCAATGAATTACAATTATTTGCTTGAGAAATTCAAAGCTTTTTATTTCCAAATATCTTACGAGAGATGTTGGTTTCGTGCAACGAACCAGCAAATACTAAACAAAAGATTTAGTCGATCTATGTGTATGGATAAGTGAAATAAAATGGGGGTTACATTTTGAATTGAAAAAAATTTTCTTCTTGTAACTTGATTTATGAAAAAATATTTTATATACTAATTCATGTAAACGGTTTACTAGATCGTATTTTGCTAGAAACGAAGGGAAGGTTCGCATGGAAACAAGGGGGAGAGTAATCGGGATTGACATCGGTACCACAAGTACGAAAACGGTTGTATTCACTGAAAAAGGAAAAGTCGTTGCTTCACATGCAATTGATTATCCAATTATTCAACCGAACGTCGGATGGGCTGAGCAAGATCCTGATGTAATATGTGCTGCTGTATATAAAACTGTAAGCGTTGCCATTGGAAAGGGTAATGTGTCAGCAGAGGATATTTCTTCAATCGGTATTAGTACAGCGATGCATGTCTTAATTGCAGTAGATGAAAACGGTGCGCCGTTAACGCGTTCTATCATTTGGGCAGATAATCGAAGCACAAAGCAATCAGAAAAACTATTACAACAAATGAATGGTCATGACATTTATAGAAGAACTGGTACACCGATTCATCCGATGTCACCACTTTCTAAATTATTGTGGATGAAAGAAGAAGAAACGGAGTTATTCAGAACTGCTCATAAATTTATTTCCATTAAAGAGTATGTCATTTATCAATTATTTTCACGCTATGTAGTTGATTATTCTATCGCATCTGCTACAGGGTTATTTAATTTAAAAACATTAAACTGGGATGAAGATGTTTTAACTATGTTAAATATGTCACCAGAACAATTATCAACACCTGTACCAACTACATATATTTTATCGGGAATGAAGCCGGAATTAGCACAAAAGATGGGTATTAGTGAGGATACTCCGGTTGTTATTGGTGCAAGTGATGGTGTTCTTGCAAATGTAGGTGTCGGTGCAATATCACCTGGCTCAGCTGCAATTACGATCGGGACAAGTGGTGCGGTTCGAACAATTTCATCGAGTGTTAATACAGATGAAAAAGGAAGAACTTTTTGTTACGCATTAACAGATGAGCACTGGGTGATCGGCGGACCAACGAATAACGGTGGAATATTACTTAGATGGTTACGTGATGAATTTGGTAGCCCAGAGCAAGAGGTAGCAAGAAAGCTTGGAATTGATCCTTATGATTTATTAATTAAGTATGCAGAAAGTGTACCAGCTGGAGCAGATGGATTACTATTTTTACCGTTTCTATCTGGAGAACGTGCACCCTACTGGAATGCAAATGCTCGAGGTACATTCTTCGGGATAAACCTTCAGCATAAACGTGAACATTTCATACGAGCAGTTATGGAAGGTGTTTGTATGAGTGTGTATTCAGTAGCACTTGCCATTCGAGATTGTACAGGGCCACTTACTGAAATACGTGTTTCAGGAGGCTTTGCGAAATCTGCATTTTGGAGACAAATGTTATCTGACATGATGGGGAAAGAATTGCTTGTTCCAGAAAGTCATGAAGCATCTGCGCTTGGGGCAGCAGCACTTGCTTTGTATGCAATTGGGAAAATTGATTCTCTTGAAGAGGTGAAGGATTGGATTGATATTGTCCATCACCATGTACCGAATAAAGAAAATACGGCTTTATATTTAGAGATGTTTTATATGTATGAACGACTTTACAATCGTTTGAAAGAAGAATTTGATTGTATAGCTGCTTTCCAACGTAAACAATAGGGGGATTGGGAGAAATGGTAGTTGGGATCGTACTAGCGGCTGTTGTTATATTACTTTTACTAATTACGGTAGTGAAATGGCATCCATTTGTCGCGTTAATTTTAACAGCAATCGGAGTTGGGCTAGCAATGGGGATGCCCTTAATTGGAACTTCACCACAACATCCGGGGATTATCGATTCTATTAAATTAGGTCTTGGTAATACGTTAGGGTTTTTAGCGATTGTTTTAGCTTTAGGAACAATGCTTGGAAAAATGATGGCTGAGTCTGGCGGTGCTGAACGAATTGCTAACACATTAATTGGACGTTTTGGGAAAAAGCGTGTTCACTGGGCAATGATGTTCGTTGCATTTATAGTAGGGATTCCGGTATTTTTCCAAGTTGGATTTGTACTATTAATTCCGTTAGTATTTACAATTGCGTTAGAAACAGGGGTATCACTTATTACAATCGGTATTCCGCTAGTAGCAGGTCTTTCGGTTGTACACGGACTTGTTCCACCGCATCCAGCAGCAATGGCAGCGGTAGGTATATTTAAAGCAGATGTAGGGAAGACAATTTTATATGCATTAATTGTCGGACTTCCAACTGCAATAATTGCAGGTCCGCTTTACGGGAAATGGATTGGTGCTCGTATACATAAAGAAGTACCGTTAGATATAGCGGAGCAATTTATTGAAAGAGATAAGAAGAAGGAACTTCCTAGCTTCGGAAATACATTGTTTACTATTTTACTTCCAGTATTTCTTATGCTAGGTGCATCGATAGCGGAAGTAGCATTAAATAAAACAAGCCAACTTGCACAAGTATTGCATTTTATTGGAGATCCAATAGTCGCATTATTAATTGCAACGATATATTCTTTCTTTAGTCTTGGCTATGCAAAAGGGTTTTCTAAAGACAAAGTCTTACAAGTTACAAATGATTGTTTAGGCCCAATTGCAAACATACTGTTAGTTATCGGTGCAGGTGGTGCCTTTAATAAAGTGTTATTAGATTCTGGAATTGGAACTACAATTGCGGAGATGGCGAAAGAATCACATATTTCACCGATATTATTAGGTTGGGGAATTGCTGCACTTATTCGAATCGCGACTGGCTCTGCTACTGTTTCCATGATGACAGCAGCAGGAATAGTGGCACCGATTGCGGCAAGTACACCAGGAGTGAATGTAGAGTTACTGGCACTTGCAACAGGAGCAGGGTCATTAATTTTATCGCATGTAAATGATTCTGGATTTTGGATGATTAAAGAGTATTTCGGAATGACTGTGAAAGAAACATTATTAACATGGACTGCAATGGAGACAATATTATCTGTTGTAGCACTTGGGCTAATTTCGTTATTAAATATATTTGTATAGAATGGGAGATTGATTAATATGAAACTAGGTTTAATTGGATTAGGAAAAATGGGATTCCCATTAGCTGAACACTTACATGAAGACAAGCATGAAGTAGTTGTATACGATGTAAATAATGAGCTTGTTGAAAAGGCAGGGGAATTAGGGATTACTGCTCGTCATACGTTAAAAGAAATGATTGCTGAACTAGAAGCACCTCGTACAATTTGGGTAATGGTACCTGCAGGAGAAGTTGTCGAGTCAGTACTAAAAGATGTATATCCATTATTAGAGGAAGGCGATATCGTTATTGAAGGCGGAAATTCATTCTATAAAGATACGTTACGCCGTGCTGAAGAAGCGAAAAGCTTTGGTTTACATTATGTAGATATCGGTACATCAGGTGGTGTGGAAGGAGCTAGATACGGTGCTTGCTTAATGGTTGGTGGAGAAAAAGAAATTTATGATCAACTAGAACCTTTATTTAAAGATTTAGCAGTAGAAAATGGTTATTCATATGCAGGCCGCGTCGGTAGTGGGCATTTCTTAAAAATGGTTCACAACGGTATTGAATACGGAATGATGCAAGCAATCGCTGAAGGATTTGAAGTACTAGATAAAAGTGATTTTGATTTCAATTATGAAGATGTTGCAAAAGTATGGGCAAACGGATCGGTTATCCGTGGTTGGTTAATGGACTTAACTGAAAAAGCATTTGCAGAAGATCCGAAACTTGATGGCATTAAAGGTGTTATGAACTCTTCAGGAGAAGGGAAATGGACTGTTGAAACTGCGCTTGAATTACAAGCAGCGGCACCAGTTATCGCTATGTCATTATTTATGCGCTACCGTTCACAAGAAGATGATACATTCCACGGAAAAGTGGTTTCCGCACTTCGTAATCAATTCGGTGGACATGAGGTTGTGAAAAAATAGTTTTGTGAAACTCATACGAAAGTATGAGTTTTTTTATTTCTCATACTATTTAATGAAAGTTTTTCCCTCTTTTTACTGTGTTTTGTATAGAAATTTCTGATAATATATAAATATAACTTGAAAACAAAGGGGAGAAATAATTATGAAACTAGTCGTTATTAACGGTACACCAAGAAAATTCGGTAGAACTCGCGTTGTGGCAAAATATATTGCAGAGCAATTTGAAGGGGAGTTATACGATTTAGCAGTAGCGGAATTGCCTTTATATAATGGAGAAGAATCACAACGTGAATTAGAGGCAGTAAAAAAATTAAAAGCTTTAGTGAAAGCTGCGGATGGAGTAGTACTATGTACACCAGAATATCATAACGCGATGAGCGGAGCGTTGAAAAATTCGTTAGATTACTTAAGTAGCAGTGAATTCATCCATAAGCCTGTCGCATTACTAGCAGTTGCTGGAGGAGGTAAAGGGGGAATAAACGCATTAAATAGTATGCGGACTGTCGCTAGAGGCGTTTACGCAAATGCAATTCCAAAACAAGTCGTGCTTGATGGATTACATGTGCAAGATAGTGAACTTGGAGAAGATGCAAAACCATTAATTCATGATTTAGTTAAAGAATTAAAAGCATATATGAGTGTATATAAAGAGGTGAAAAAACAATTAGGAGTTGAGTGATATGTCCTCTCTTTATCATGATTCTCGCTTGTATTACATTCTAGGAGCCAATAGTTTATCCGCTATTGGTTCCGGGATTGTTATGATAACGATTCCGTGGTTGTTAATTAAGGAAAGTGGAGGAGAGACAACATTTGGTTATGTTTCTATCGTTGCAACTCTCATCATGTTTTTACTAACACCATTCATTGGGCAAAGCATAGATCGTTTTTCAAGAAAATCTTTATTGTTATGTAACGAAGGTATCGGGATAGCCATTATAGGAATGATGGCCATTTGGGGATTTGCTGGGCAATCATACAATTCTATTCATTACATTATTATTTATATAGCAGGTTCTTTCTATTATCTATTATTCTATCCCACAATATTTGCATTTAACCAAGAAATATTTCAATCAGAGCATTATAAAAGTTTAAGTGGCACAATGGAAATACAAGGACAATTAACGCAAGTTATTTCAGGCGCAGCTGCTAGCTTTTTAATTGAGATTATTTCTTTGGAATGGATCTTGTTAGTGGATATGTTAACTTTTGCAGGAGCATTTTTTCTTTTCTTATGTATACCGTATGTAAAGAAAAAAGAAGTAAAACGGAAAGCAACATTTAAGAAGCAATTGTTCGAAGGAATTCACTTTATGAAAAAGCGCCCTAAGTTATTTTGGTTTTTACTAGCGACTTATATGCCGTTTATCGGTGTCATGATGGCAAATTATTTAATCCCAGTATATATTTCAGATATACTCACAGCTAGTGCCTCTGTATACGCAATTGAAGGTATGATGTACGGTGTCGGAGCGGTTCTTGCAGGAATAAGTATTCCAATCATGATGAAATATGTCAAAATAGAAATTTCAATCGTTATGACGATGGTTATTTATGTAATTTCAATTACCGCAATGATTATTGAGCCTTCCATTATGTTATTATATGGACTAGCGATTTTCCATGCGATTGGAAATGCTGGAACACGAGTGGCGAGAAATGTATTGATGATGGAAGAAATCCCAAACGAAGTAATGGGACGTGTGGACAGCTTATTTCGATTAATTGGCACAGGAATTCGAATTGTATTATTAATGTTGTTTACGGCAGGCGTATCTAAAGCAGGGGTAATGATCCCGTTTTACGTACTGAGCTGTATATTGATCCTATCATTAGGGATTGCTTTTTATTATGTAATTTCAAAACGTAAAACGGAAGCGAATGTGTCTAATAAATCAATTGTTTAAAAAATACTTCTGCCTCCTTTTCTTTTTCTATATAATAAAAAGAAAGGGAGTGTTAACTTATTTATGAACAAATGGATATTGCTTATAATCTTATTACTACCTCCGCTATACATCATTTATATGACGTTTCGAATGAATAAAGTTGCTCGTGAAACATTGAGTAATCACTCTCCATACGTTCTTATATTAGGTGCAAAGTTATTTGGAGATAGACCGTCTTTATCTCTTCAAAATCGTTTGGATATAGCGTTGGAATATTTACATGCTCACCCTGAGGTGAAAGTAATTGTTTCAGGTGGTCAAGGGGAAGATGAAGATATACCGGAAGCTCACAGTATGAGAAACTATTTAATGGTACATGGTATAGATGAGAATCGTATTTTAATTGAAGACCGCTCTACAAATACGTATGAAAATTTAAAGTTTAGTATGGATTTATATGATGTAAAGCATGCGGTAGTTGTAAGTAATACGTATCATTTATATCGAACGAAAATAATTGCAAAGCGTTTAGGGATAAAGATGGAAGCTTTGGCTGCTGAAACACCGAGACGCTCTAAGAAAAAAGCGTATGTGCGTGAATATGCTGCAATTATGAAAACAATATTGTTCGACCGTTAGAGCTCAAATGAGAGCTCTTTTTTTGTATAATAAAGCGTATCATTTGAAATGAATGTTATATTCCATCAAAATAAAGGAAACAACATGAAAGGAGTTGTGTCTGTGATTCAATTTAATCATGTGTCAAAAGCGTATGAAGATGGCACAAAAGCAGTGGATTCATTACATTTAGAAATTAAAAAAGGAGAATTTTTTGTTCTCATTGGTCCGAGTGGTTGCGGGAAAACAACGACAATGAAGATGATTAACCGTTTAATTGAAACGACGGAAGGATCAATTTTAATCGATGGAAAAGATATTCAACAATATAACATAAACGAACTACGTTGGAATATAGGGTACGTGTTGCAGCAGATTGCGCTGTTTCCACATATGACAATTGCTGAAAATATTGCAGTTGTCCCTGAAATGAGAAAATGGACCAAAAAGGAAATAAAAGCACGTGTCGATGACTTGCTACAGATGGTTGGGCTCGATCCAGATGTATATCGTGATCGCATGCCAGATGAATTGTCAGGAGGGCAGAAACAACGTGTTGGTGTTGTACGGGCATTAGCCGCAAACCCGAAAATTGTACTTATGGACGAGCCATTTAGTGCGTTAGATCCGTTAAGTAGGGAGCAGCTTCAGAAGGATATCGTACAATTGCAAAAAAAGATTCAAAAAACAATCGTGTTCGTAACGCACGATATGCAAGAGGCTTTATCACTTGGTGATCGTATTTGTGTAATGAAAGAAGGAAAAGTTGTTCAATTAGATACACCAGAAGGAATTATACATAACCCGAAAAATGAGTTTGTAGAGGAGTTCATTGGAAATCGTGGACGACCTTGGTATGAGGGGAAGAGTATAGAAGAGGTATTGCCGCTAGACGAGGGTATACGAGTTGAAGGGAATGCTTTATCTTTACATTCGTCATTACAAGAAGCACTAGTCCGCTTACAAACTGAAGAGTCAGTGCCGGTTGAAGAGCATGGTCAATATGTTGGAGCGTTAACAAGTCGTCATATTGTCAATTACATTGTTGAACAAATGAAGGAAAGAGGCTAAACAGTGACTGATTTTATTCAAACGTTCCAAGAACGAAAAGTAGAATTGCTAAGTGCATTAAGTGAGCATTTACAAATATCGCTTATTTCACTATTTTTTGCAGTAATTATTGCAGTGCCGCTCGGCATTATATTAACGAGAAAAGAACGAATGGCTGAATTTATTATAGGGACTTCTGCTGTTATGCAGACAGTGCCCTCACTTGCTTTACTTGGACTATTAATTCCGTTAGTAGGAATTGGAAAACTGCCAGCTATAATCGCATTAGTTGTGTATGCACTATTACCTATTTTACGAAATACATATACAGGAATACGGGAATTAGATGAATCACTTATAGAAGCGGCGAGAGCTATGGGGATGAATAGCTGGAAAAGATTATGGAAGGTAGAGCTTCCACTCGCATTGCCAATTATTATGGCTGGTATTCGTACAGCGATGGTATTAATTGTTGGAACGGCTACATTAGCTGCTTTAATAGGCGCTGGTGGGCTCGGTAAGCTCATATTATTAGGCATAGATCGAAATGACCATGCGCTTATCATTTTAGGGGCCGTACCAGCTGCGTTACTCGCTTTATTCTTTGATATAGTACTTCGCATACTTGAGAGCCCGAAACGCTCTTCTAAGCGCGTTATATTGACGATATGTATAGTTGTAGTAATGATAGCTGCTCCATTTCTTTGGAATACCGAAAAGAAAGACATAGTTATTGCTGGTAAACTTGGATCTGAACCAGAAATATTAATTCAAATGTACAAGCAACTTATTGAACAGGATACAGATTTACAAGTGGAATTAAAGCCAGGCCTTGGAAAAACAGCATTTGTATTCGAAGCGTTAAAATCAGGTGAAGTAGATATATACCCAGAATTTTCAGGTACAGCTTTATCTACTTTCGTGAAAGAAGAACCGAAAAGTACAAATCGTGATGAAGTATATGAACAAGCTCGTATTGGAATGGAAAAGAAATATAATATGGTTATGTTAAAGCCAATGGAGTATAACAATACATACGCACTAGCCATGCCGAAAAAAATAGCAGATCAAAATAACATAAATACAATTTCTGATTTAGGAAAAATTGCACAGGAAGCTAAAGTAGGATTTACATTAGAATTTGCTGATCGTGAAGATGGTTATAAAGGAATGCAAAAATTATATAACTATAAGTTTTCAAATGTTAAAACGATGGAACCGAAACTGCGCTATAGTGCAATACAATCGGGAGATGTTAACGTAATCGATGCATATTCAACAGATAGTGAATTGGAGCAATATGGGCTTAAAGTGCTAAAAGATGATAAAGGACTATTCCCGCCTTATCAAGGAGCACCATTATTAAGAAAAGAGACGTTACAGAAATATCCTGAACTCGAAAAAGTATTAAATAAATTATCTGGAAAGATTACAGATGAAGAAATGAGAAAAATGAATTATGAAGTAAATGTGAATGGGAAAAGTAGCGAAGAAGTCGCAAAACAATTTTTACAAAAAGAGAAGTTACTTCGTTAATTTTACAATAAATATACAATTTTATATGTATGAAATGACCGTTCATTACAAAATGAACGGTTTTTTTGTGCATACTTATACATTTTTTCAAAAAAGTATTCCATTTTTCTTCATTTTCTTTTAGAATAAGTAATGTTTTCCTGAAAAAATATAAGAGAAACGTCTATTAGAGAAAAAGGTGACTTTAATAGTTGAACGAACATAACACCTAGAATGACAGATGGGGTGGTACAAATAGAAAAGAAGTTAGGGTTTTTTCCGTTAATCGCATTAGTAGTTGGAACGATGGTTGGTGGCGGTGTTTTTAGTTTACCGCATGATTTAGCAGTAGGAGCAAATAGTGGTGCAACGATAATTGGTTGGTGTATTACAGCAATGGGAATGATTCCACTTGCGCTCGTATATCAAACGTTAGCAAGACAAAAACCGGAGCTTGAGGGCGGAATCTATAGTTATGCACGAGCTGGATTCGGTGAATATATTGGTTTTAACAGTGCTTGGGGATACTGGCTAGCAGGGATTTTAGGAAATGTTGCAACAATTATGTTACTGTTTAGTACATTAGGTTACTTCTTCCCAATTTTTAAAGGCGGAAATAATGTTGCGTCAATCGTAGGTGCATCACTTTTATTATGGACATTGCATTTTCTAATTTTATTTGGAATTCGTGAAGCCTCCATTATGAATGTTATCGCAACGATTGGGAAATTAGTTCCGATCTTATTATTTATTGTCGTGATGGTAACAGCGTTTCGCTGGGATACATTTACACATGACTTTTGGGGCGAAGGAACTATCTCAGTTTCCTCTGTACTAGGTCAAGTGAAAAATACAATGCTCGTAACCCTTTGGGTGTTCATTGGGGTTGAAGGAGCAGTTGTATTATCAGGAAGAGCTAAAAATAGTAGAGACGTTGGAAAAGCGACAGTACTTGGACTTATTTTAGTAATGTCTATTTATATTTTAATTTCTGTTCTGTCAATGGGAGCCATGACAAGAAAAGAACTTTCAGTATTAGAGACTCCTTCAATGGGACATGTATTAGAACATGTTGTTGGGCCATGGGGTGCAATGGCAATTAATATTGGATTAGTTGCGTCACTTGTAGGTACATTAATTGGCTGGTTTTTACTTGTTTCTGAAATTTCTCACGTAGCAGGAAAAGACGGCGTGTTTCCGAAAGTCTTTACGAAAACAAATAAGAAACAAACGCCGCATATGGCATTGTGGATTTCAAATATCGTTGCCCAAACTATATTTATAATCGTTTTGTTTTCACAATCGACATATCAAATTATGTATTTTATTGCGTCAACATCTATATTACTGCCGTACTTATTATCAGCGCTATTTCAATTGAAATTAGTCATCACGAAAGAGCTGAAAGTTGCGAGAGTAAAAAATGGATTGTTAGCATTAATTGCTTCCCTATACTCTGTATGGTTAATTTATGCAGCTGGTTTAAAGAATTTATTGCTTGTTTCAATCGTATATGGTATTGGGATTCTCGTGTATATGTTTGCAAGAAAAGAAAAAGGGAATCGTTGTTTTGCAGGCAAAGAGCGATATGTGATGTTGGCAATTGTTATTGCAGCTATTACATCACTTTATATGTTACTGACAGGAACTATAAAAATGTAAAAGTCCTTTTAATTTAAAGGGCTTTTTTCCTTGTCTAGAGAATATTTAATACATAAGATATTCAGGAGGGATGAAAATGGAAGAAAAAGAACAGTTGTCTAGAATTATGGATTTAGCTAGTGATTTAAGGAAAGTATTAGTACAAGAATCTTTTTTTAATCATCATCCTGAACTTCGAGGCGTGATTGAAAATTTAGCGAGTTCTGTAGAGAATTTGGCGAGTTTGCAGCAAAATAAAGATGAAAATGCCGAAGATCGATTACGGTACGTACTTGCTAAAATGAAAATCGCTCATAATGCCATTTTACAAGAAAAAAAAGCATTTCCTTCTCATTAATATACGTTTTAATTTTGAACCTGACGGATGACGTCAGGTTTTTTATTTCTAGTTTTAGATTGTAGTTCATACAATAAGGATAGTATGAAAAAAAGAAGGTGACTACGTTGAAATTACATAAAGCTCTTCATCCAAGTTTTATAAAGCGAATGTATTATATGAGGTTTATTGGGAAGTTTGCAAAAGCTGAGGGAGAGAAGAATGGAGAAAATTTCTTTGTACAATGTCTTTCTTCAATACCTTTAACTTTACAAGAGTTATTTCCGACTGGAAAATATTTGTTTGAAGGATTATGCAGTAATAAAAAGAATGAAAAAATCTTTACTGATTTAAAGAAGCATAAATTAGAAAAGCAACTGGTTATGTTTCGTCTTTATTATGATCGTGGAAATTTATTTCTGGAATTAATATGCACAGAAGAGCCTCGGGAAATAGCATCTTCATATAAAGTGATTCCTTCACCAAAGGTCTCAAATTATAAAAAGAGAGCGTCATTGGAACGGAAGTTAAGCAACGGTTATTTATCATTTCTTATGCCTAAATTACCAAAAGACTTTGAGCCTCCAGAATTATTGTGGCATGAAGGAAGGCTATATGGAAATTTATCGTTAAAATCATCAATAAGTTCAATTTCATATTTTGAGCAAAGAAAAGAATGCAAATATATTGAAATAAACGATTGGATGAAACATGTAGAAATAGCAGTAGATGATCATTTATATTTTGTAAGTGAAAATGTGTATGACCAACTAAATAAACGAATTGCTGAAGAAGGTAAGTTAGTTGAAATAGAAGATATTAAAATGCAAAAGGATGACTGGGAATGGGATGAGCGTGAATCCTCTTTTTTGCAGTATGTACAAAGTATGGTTCGTAATAAAGGGTTATATTTGGATGATACAGATATATATAATTTTCACATTAGTATTAAAACCAATATGTTAACAATTGTTGGTGGTATACCAGGTGTTGGGAAATCACGCTTTGTGCAAGCTTATGCAGAATCACTTGGGTTACGTTATGGGGAAGAATTAATTTGGATTCCGATTTCACCATCGTATCAAGAACCACATGATATTCTCGGTTACCTTCATCCGAATGGTAATTTTATTGAAAGTGAAACGAAGTTAGTTCGGACATTGTTAAAGGCTAAAGAAAATCCAAATCAATTGTATATAATTGTGTTCGATGAAATGAACATGTCACATATTGAGCATTGGTTTACTCCGTTTCTATCCGTTCTTCAACTTGAAAAGAAAAATCGTATTTTGAGTTTGTATGAGAAAGTACAAGAAATAGAAAATCAAATTCCACCTTCAGTGGAAATTGGTGAGAATATTATTTTCGTAGGCACTGTAAATTTTGATGAAACGACGAAAGAGCTTTCCGATCGATTATTAGATCGAACAAATTTGATTACATTACAAAAAATTCCGTTTTGCGAGATGAGTATAGAACATGAGAAAGTTGTTCAGCAACCCCCGCTGAAAGTAACAACGGGAGAATTTCGACTCAATTGGTTTAGGAATAAAGAGATGATCGAAGTGTATACTGAAGAGGAATTAGAGTTATTGGATAAGTTACATGATGTATTATCATCACACGATATATCAAAAGGAATTTCTTTCCGATGTGCAAGCGCAATCGCTACGTATTTGCAAAATATACCGTTCCAAAATAATCAGTCCTATATGATTAGCAGGGAAGAAGGGTTTGATTTGCAAATAAAGCAGCGTGTATTAACGAAATTAAGGGGGACAGAAATGACAGTGGGCCCTCTACTTTCTGAAGAAGCAAAAAGGGGAGCGACATTGATACCACTTTTACAGTCTCCGCTTGCAAATCGTGTATCTACATTTGAACATTCTTTAGCTTATATAAGACAAAAGCGTAGAGAACTGGAGCTGTATGGCTATGCAAAATGAGGAGCGTTATGAAACAGCAATCGTCGATACGAAAGAAACGCTCCCGTTTGTATTGAAGCTAATTATTGGTACTGAGGGGAAAGGCGATTTTATCCTTTTAAACCGGCTTTGTACGTCTACTACAGCATTAGTTCAATGTATTTATAAAGTACAGGAATTAAAACCACTGAAATTACATTTCCATTATCAAAATCCAATGGATATTACATTCATATGGAATAAAGTATATGAGGGACAAAAGAATATAAAAGAGTCACAATATGAATTAAATGAAAAAAAACAAAGAGTATTAGTGTATGAACATGGAAAAACTGAATTTTTTTATCCGTGGCGCTGTGGCTTATACCATTTTGAAGTGCGTATAGAAGATAAAACTTATTATGGTGCGTTTCAAGTTGTTCCTAAAAACTTTTTTGATGACCAATTTGAAATGATTCAAGATTATGTGAAGTCAATTTTAAACGAGTTAATTTTAGATAGAGGTTATTACAAGAAAACTTTCTCAGCACTTAGCGATATTGAAGATTCTTCTTATTTGGTATTGTTAAGAAAGTTGCCACAAAAAATGAAAAGAATAAAACAAATTTTTAAGAAAGTAGAATCGAATGCGGAATTTGTACACGAATATGAATGGGAAACGAAAGCGCGGAAGGCAACGAGAAAAACTGCCATTATGACAGAAAGAAAGCTTTATGCGAAATATTACAACCGTAAATTTAAGGAGCAAAAAAATAGTATTGAAAATGCATTTCTTAAATTTAAAACGATGCAATTCTATTATTATTTACTTGAAGCAGAAATTTTTGTACGTAAAACTATTGAAATACTAGAAGGAGAAAAGAAGAAAAAGTCAGATGAATTTCAAGCTGTTAAAACAATTATGAAAACGATTGAACGAAATGGATCCGTGACGGATAGGGAAAAACAAAAATATAGAAATCTACATTTACTGAAAGAAGCAGATTTACGGAAAAGTTCTGTGAAAATACAAGAATATAAAATATTAGCTCATATCGTATATGAAAGTGTGCAATACTTTCGAAATTTATTGTATTCTCCATTTTGGAGGGAAGTTTCTGAAACAGCTACCATTAATTCGAACACTTTATCTATACCGCATCAACAATTAATCCACCATTTAGAATTGTTACCGCAACTTACGGAGCAACCCCCATCTTTATTATTCGTATATAAACCAACGTTTTTAGTGTATGAGTATTACGCTTTTTTTATCGTTATTTCTATATTAGAACAAATCGGATTTGAAGATAAGAATCCTATTCGTGAACAAATACAAGAACATTTTTATTTAGACGGATTACAAGATGGAACGACAGTGATTTTACATCGAGATGATATAAAAGTGCACGTCGCGTTTAATGATTTAATTGAAACACACCCTCTTATTGCACTAAGCAAAGGAAGTAATTTTTATAACGGAGAGGACACAAAGAAGCCGGATATTCGTTTAGATTGTTATGTAAAGGAAGAAGAGAAGTATGTATATAAATCTTCTATTATTATCGAAGTGAAATACAGCCCTATGTACAATATTTTTCAGCCTGTCGGTAATACGAAAGCAACGGAGCAAATGTATAAATACTGGTCTATTAAGTATGTAGAAGAACAGAATGGTAAACGAATTTTTAAGCGAAGAGCGATTTATGAAGTGATTTGTGTATATCCAGGTAGCCATATGCATAGTAAAAAAATTGAATCTGGATGTGGAGTGTTTTTACAATTATATCCATATAAAACGAAACAAGGAGAAGAGAAGTTGGCTGGGAAGCATGGGATGATTCAAATTTTTGAGAAATGGTTAAAAAGTAATAAAATGTAAAAGAAATCCTTTTTAATGAAGGATTTCTTTAGGTTAAGAAGAATTATATGCAGTACGGAAAGACACATTATACGGTTCGAACTTGATAGTGATTATCATTTTTTTATTAGAGTAATTGAATCTTGTTATGTTTGTAACAGTATGGGGAATTAAGGGGTTTTGCATGTGTATTAATGACTAATAAGTAGGAATTTAATTCATTTTGCAGAATATAATAAGACATAAATATTTTTAGTTGCATACGAAGATTTGTTCTTATATGATAGTAAGTGAAAGCGTTATCAAAAACAGAGCGGCGATGGGAAAGGCGGTTAAATATGTTCCAGCGTGTTCAAACAAAGGAAGAGCATTTTTGGTTCGAGCAACTGTGGGGAGATTTTTGTGAAGAAAGAAACTTAATGTTTGTAGAACGTAATTTAAATCCATCACGATTTTTATTAATAGAAGATGAACATCATATTGGTACAGTAGAATGTATTAAGTTTACAGTACCTGAACAATCAAATTCTGAGTTTTTCTATCCGTTTTCTAAAAATGATTTAGTGAAAGATTTGAAAAATGTGTATGAAATAGGAAAGTTAAGTATTGCGAAAACGTCTCGGGGGAGAGGACATTTCAAAAGGCTGGCAGCTATTTTATTTATGCATGCGTTAGAGACGAAAGCGGAATGGTATATTGCAGCAGTTACAAAAAGAATGTATATGTATTTACTTACACTCGGTTTTCCAATCGAACCGATAGATAGTCCATTCCAGTTTCATGATACTTTACAAGGTGTACCAGTGCGAATTCATGCTCGAAAAGGGGCTACACATCTGTATTCCTTGAAAGAATTCCGTGATATTATTCAAGGGAATGCTCATGCGCAGGCACTTATTGCAGAATACAGTAAAAATATTATGTTAACAAAATGAAAATATATGAATATGTATAGTATGAAGAAGAGTTACTTATTACAGGCATCTGTTTTCATACAAAAAGTAGACCCTTATTCTCAGAATAAGGGTCTAAAATATTATAGTCCAAATATACTAAAAATCATTTTACGACGCTTCGGTTTCTTTTCTCTTTCATATGTTGGTTTTGCATCAGGAGTAATGTATATTGGTTCTTCTTTTTTTAGGGCAGCTTCTAGTTTTTGAATTCGTTCTAACATTTCCTCTATTTCGCGGCGATGTTGTAAAAGTTGGTATGTAACGACATCATTTGCTTTATCTTGCATTTGTTCTTCCATTCGATCTAGTCTTCTCGTAATTGTGGTAAATTGAGCTGTTAATTGCTCAAAATCATTCGATGATGTGTTTTGAGCAATTGTGTTTACTTGAGTTTTTAATTTTTCTACATCATTTGAAGATGGTTTTTGAGTAGTTTGAGAGTTTTGAGGCTGGTCCATTTGAGAGCGATGGTATTCTAACATTAGATCTAAATCACCTTGTGTGAAAATAAAATGACCATATTTATTTTTTTTAATCGTAAGATTTAATTGTTGTGCAATCCGGACAACAGCCTTTGGGCTAACACCTAATTTCTTTGCGATAAATGGTGTTTTATATTCCAAAATAATCCCTCCTATATATATCCTGTTGAATGATTTCTAGTTATGTAGCAAGTTCCCTTCAGGTGTGACAAAAGAAGTGTGGAATCGGCAAAGAAAGTGTTTTTTCACGAAGTTCAGCTGTTTAGCACATACTATTTATATAAATCATTTTTAGTTATCGGAAAATTGGGCTTATTATAGTTTGACGATAATAAGCTAATTAGATTATCATAATTATAAATATCTTTTTTATGTATGCATATAATATATAAAAAGGTGGTTACTAATGTAGAATTTTATTAGAGTATAAGAATGCTTACTTCACTTGAATAAATTTAAGTAGGAGGTGGCTTCCTTGCTTACACTGTAAGTAAGGAAAAGTATTTGGACATATATAGTATAAGTATAGTGATTGTTTTAATTGCCTTAACGGCATTTTTCGTTGCAGCAGAATTTGCAATTGTTAAAGTGAGGAGTTCACGAATTGACTATTTAATTGCAAAAGGAAATAATCGTGCAATATCTGTCAAAACAATCATTACAAACTTAGACGAATATTTATCAGCTTGTCAATTAGGAATAACTGTTACAGCTCTTGGGATTGGGTGGTCTGGTAAACCTGCGCTAAAGCACATGTTTGATGTGTTGTTTGCAAATTGGAACGTCCCTACTCAACTCGCAGACATTTTAGCTATAATTTTAGTATTTTTGTTTATCACATTTTTCCATGTGGTAGTAGGAGAGTTAGCTCCAAAAACATTTGCGATTCAAAAAGCAGAACAAGTGAGTTTCTTTGTTGCTAAGCCACTCATTTTGTTTTATCGTATTGCATTCCCATTCATTTGGATTTTAAATGGATCAGCTCGGTTAATTACAAAGTTTCTTGGGTTGAAACCACCAAAAGGGCATGATGAAGTGCATTCAGAAGAAGAATTGCGGTTGTTAGTTTCAGAAAGTTATAAAAATGGTGAGATTAATCAATCTGAATATAAGTATGTGAATAAAATATTTGAATTTGATGATCGTATTGCGAAAGAAATAATGGTACCACGAACAGAGATGAATATTTTAAATAAAGAAATGCCTGCTGAAGAGGCTTTACAAAAAATGTCTCATGAAAAATATACGAGGTATCCGGTTGTTGATGGTGATAAGGACCATGTAATAGGCTTTGTGAATTTTAAAGATATATTTACAGATTTTGTGAAGCACCGAGTTGTTAGTGAAAAGACAGTGGAGCAATATATTAGGCCAATTATTTTAGTTATTGAATCTATCCCAATTCATGATCTATTTTTAAAAATGCAAAGAGAAAGAACACATATCGCTATATTAATTGATGAATATGGTGGTACATCAGGTCTTGTAACCGTTGAAGATATTTTAGAAGAAATTGTAGGGGATATTCAAGATGAGTTCGATACTGATGAACAACCGGAAATCCAACAAGTTAGTGAGACGAAAACGATTTTAGAGGGAAAAGTACTTGTTAGTGAAGTGAACGCATTATTAGGTTTGACTATTGACGACGATGATGTCGATACGATTGGCGGTTGGATCCTAACAAAAAATATTGAGATTTCCGAGGGTGATACCATTGAGATTGAAAATTATAAATTTTGCGTAAAAAAATTAGATGGACACTATATTAAGAGATTAGAAGTAACGAAACCTTCAGAATCGATTGTTATTGTAGGAGATGAAAAAAAGATTTCGCTCCAAGAACAAATTAGTTCGTAAACTCTGCTTTGTAGCAGAGTTTTTTTGAGCAAAATGTTTTTTGATGTATTAGGGCTATGATACAATTACACAAGTCAGACCTTTCACCAGGTGAAATAAATGAAATGTATTATTGTATACATATATTCGGAAGGAGAACCACTATGAAAAAACATTTATATATAAATGGGGTATGGAAATCAGTAGAGACGTATAAACCATTGTATGCACCATATTCTGAAGAAACATTAGCGGAGATTGCGCAAGGTACAGAAGATGACGTTAAGGAAGCAATAGTTTCGGCCAAAAATGCAATGAAAGAAATGAAAAAATTATCCGCATACGACCGTGCAACTATTTTAGAAAAGGTTGCACAAAAAATGGATGAGAGAAGAGAAGAGTTTGCAGAGATTATCGCAAAAGAAGCTGCAAAACCAATTCGTGCTGCACGGGGAGAAGTAGATCGCACTGTTCAAACATATAAGTTTGCAGCTGAAGAAGCGAAGCGAATATATGGTGAGACGTTACCATTAGATGCTGCACCAGGAGCAGGTGGCCGTATAGCGTATACAATTCGACAACCAATCGGGGTTATTGGTGCTATTACACCGTTTAATTTTCCACTTAATTTAGTAGCACATAAGGTAGGCCCAGCAATTGCGGCTGGAAATACTATTGTGCTAAAGCCTGCCGACCAAACGCCACTTTCTTCGTATGCATTGGTAGAATTATTTGAAGAAGCTGGTTTACCAAAGGGAGCTTTCAATATAATTTCTGGACCTGGATCTGTTGTAGGTGAGGCATTAGTAAAAGATGAGAACGTTGCTAGTATTACTTTTACAGGAAGTCCGAAAGTAGGTATTGGAATTAAGGAAAAAGCCGGGTTGAAACGAGTGACGTTAGAATTAGGATCGAACGCTGCAGTAATTATTGATGAAGATGTTGAATTGACAGACGAAATAATTGAACGTGTAAAATGGGGCGCGTTTGTGAATAATGGACAAGTTTGTATTTCAGTACAACGTGTTTTTGTGCATGAACGCAAAATGGAAGAGTTTATTACAAAATTAACGAAAGCAATGGAAAACGTTGTAGTAGGAGACCCGCTTCATGAAGAAACAGATGTATCAGCACTTATTTCAAAAAAAGATGTAGAACGTATAAATTCATGGGTGGAAGAGGCAGTTAAGGAAGGAGCTAATGTTGTATACGGTGGTAACAAACGTGATGCAAGGATTTTTGAACCAACTGTATTAACAAATGTTCCAGATTATGTATCTGTTCAGTGCCAAGAAGTATTTGGTCCACTTATGACTGTAAATACATTTAAAGAATTTGATGAGGCTTTAGAACAAGTAAATAATTCACGTTATGGATTACAAGCAGGTGTATTTACAAACAATCTATGTAAGGCAATGCGTGCAATTGATGAATTAGAAGTCGGTGGTGTCATGATTAATGATATTCCAACGTTCAGAGTAGATCATATGCCTTATGGCGGTGTGAAAGAGAGTGGAACAGGCCGTGAAGGGATTAAATATGCAATAGAAGAAATGACAGAAATGAAATTAGTGTGTATTAAAAAATAAAGTAGATCGAGCTTAAACACCGCAATAAAAAACGAGCAGGAAATGTTTACGATTCCATACTCGTTTTTTATTGTTTGTTTTACGTTTCTCGGAACGATTACATTTAATCAAGTGTACCTTTTACTTCATTTCTTGTTTGAAAATATCATCTTCGACATAAATATGTTCTTTATCTACAGCAGTGCTATGAGAGAGTACTAAACCGATTGGTGTTTCAGTACCTTTATTTTGAACAATTGTAAAAGGAATATTTTTTTCAGTTGCTAATTTAATGTATTTTGATAAATGTGGGTAAGCAATGCTTCCATTTAGGAATAGTTGTAATGATTGAGAAGAACGTATGTTACCCGTTACTTCTGTATACACATTACTTTGCATTACTTGACCGATTGTTAAAGCGATTTCTACACGCTCACGTAATGTAGTTAAGTACATATTACGTTCTTCTGGTTTGTTTTGCTTTTGGCCATATATGCCTTCTTGGAGATAGTCTTCCACATTTTTATTTACCATATTTTTCACACCTTTCACTTCTTATTGTACGCAAGAATTAAAAAGGATGCAAAAAAAAGTAGTTTTGAACAGGAAAATAATTTAAAAAATGAGAAGGGAAAGGGATATAGGAATACAACTTATTTAAATAAGAAAGGAAAAATAAATTTTATCAACAGAAATTAACAAAATGTGACAAAAATCTATTAACGAAATGTATTTTTTGTGTTAATATTCAAAATATAAAGGGTATTCGTCGTATGGAAATGGAGGAATGGAGGTTTTTCCAATCGATAAGGATATTAAAGAAGTATTTTGTTCGCACTTGAAAAACAACAGGCACCAATTCGTAGAGAACTGGAAAAACAAAATGATAATTTCCGAAAAAGATCCATTTAAACAAGAGGTAGTTCAAAATGGAGCGAATTTATTAGAGTTAATTATCGAACTTATTATGGAAGATAAAGACATTAATTATCTTCAGCCATTATGTGAGAAAATTGCCATTGAGCGTGCAGGGGCAGATGCGAATATTGGAGATTTTGTTTACAATGCAAATGTGGGAAGAAATGAACTTTTTGAAGCGATGTGCGAATTGGATGTAAGTGCTCGTGAACTGAAACCGATTATGGCCAAAATACATACTTGTTTTGACAAATTAATTTATTATACCGTTTTAAAATACTCAGAAATTATATCGAGAAATTTAGAAGAAAAACAGCAATATATAAATGAAACACATAAAGAAAGGCTTACGATTCTAGGGCAAATGTCGGCTAGTTTTGTGCATGAATTTCGTAATCCGCTAACTTCGATTATGGGATTTGTAAAGTTATTGAAGACAGATCACCCTAATCTATCGTATTTAGATATTATTTCACATGAATTAGATCAATTAAATTTTAGGATTTCGCAATTTTTACTTGTATCGAAAAAAGAAATGTGGAATGAATCTGAACGTTTTTTGGTAAATGACTTATTTCAAGATATTATACAATTCTTATATCCAAGTTTAGTTAATGCAAATGTTTTGATTGAAAAGAATTTGCCGTATCCTATTCCACTCGTTGGTTACCGGAGTGAAGTGAAGCAAGTAGTTTTAAATATTTTAATGAATTCGATTGATGCTCTTGAATCGGTGAAAGAAGAGCGGAAAATTATCATTGATGTATTTGAAGAGGATCAGGCTGTTCGCATTGTTATAAAAAATAATGGACCTATGATTCCAGCAGACAATGTAGAGACCATTTTTGAGCCATTTGTAACTACTAAAAAGCTAGGAACTGGTATTGGACTATTTGTATGTAAACAAATTGTAGAAAAACATAACGGATCCATATTGTGTCGTTCGGATAACGATTGGACAGAATTTCAAATTACGTTTCAAAAGTAAACAGTCTACACCATGCGAATGGTGTAGACTGTTTTAATTTGTAAGTATAACGGTCTCTAATTTTGGATCCTCAGTTGAATAACCAACTATTGAAATTGTGTAAATTGTATTTGGTTCAACGTTGAATTTTGGAATGGTTAATAGTACTTTTTTTGTATCAGCAAGTGAAACTTCAATATCTGCTGTACCAGGGCTAACTTGTAAAAAATCTGTTATTTGCTTAAAGAGTACATTTTCAAATAAATGATCCCCATCTTTTAAATTTACATTTACAACTGGAGTGTCTGGTGAAAAATGTGCAAACCGTATTTTTGCTTGACCAGATGGTAAATGAGTATTATCAAGAATGGGTTGTAATTGGAGATGATTATCGCTATTGACCGCTGCAAGGGTATAAGTGTGATTCCCCATTATTGGTACTAATGCTGAAAATATTGGAGTTTCGTTTCCAACAGGGACAATATCAATACGGTATTTACCTTGCACTAATGATAAATACGGACTGAATTGTTTAAAAGAAATATTTTTAATAACCTTTTGTCCGTTTATTATAATATCAACTGCTGGTGTATGGGGAGCTGTGTGGAAGATTCTCATATGTGACGGTAAAGTCGCTTCTTGTGAATCTCTCTTTTCATATGCTTGTACAAGTTTTGTAATTGCATCATAGTATTTCATATAGAGTTCTACATATCTTTTAGGATTGCTATATTGATAGTAACGAGCGAGCTGTTCGTAACGTGCAGCTTCTTGGCCGTATTTTTCAATTTCGGATTGAGTCATGAACATTCCTCCTTTATCATCATTACAAATATATGCGAAGCTAGAAAGAGGTTATGCAAAAAACTTGCCTTTCTAGAAGGAAAAGTTAAAATGGGGATTTTTTTATTTATAGGCAAACACACATACAAATCGATAATTGTCCTACATAAATTATAAAGGAAAGGTAGTTTGACTTTGATGGAAGGAGTGGAACCATTGGGATGGGGATATCCCCATAGTTATTGGGAATAAAGTTATGGAGGATTTGGTGCTATAGGCTGTGGGACGAATTATGGATTTGTATTATGAGTATTTCTATTAATTTTAGTGATACGTTGGATAAGGTAATACCGATAAAAGAGCGTCGTGCCGAACTGATTAATGTGGTTAATCGGTTCTTTTTTTATTGTTCTAAACAGGTGGTACTATTTGTTAAGAAATAGTTATGATAAATGAGGCGAAGTGAAATGTCGAATTTTGTTTGAAAATATGCAATATAAAGTAGGATAATAGGAAGGAGAATAACGGGAGTTCCGTCGAAGTTTACACAATGTCAGCAATTGAGGGAAGTTGATATTATATTAAAAAAATATTCAATTTGCTGTTATCTTAAATCAGGAAGGGGTATTTAAGCGTACAGGTAAGGTTGGTCTTCGTTTTAAGTTCTGAATTTTCTGTTTTTAAAATAATATTTAGCAGTCATTTGTATATTTTATAATAGTTTTTTGATAAATTCACTGCTTTTGCAGAGGATTCTTTTTTATGAAAGAAACGTCAATTTTCTTCATATACATATACAAATTGAAGAAATGGGGGAGCGCTATGCGCGATTACTTAATTAAACCACTTGTTGGTCAGCCGTATCCGATGATTTCACATGGAAAAGGTGTGTATTTGTATGATCAAAACGGAAATAAATATTTTGATGGTTCGTCTGGAGCGATTACGGCAGGTATTGGACATGGCGTAGCAGAGATAGCAGAAGTTATTAAAAAACAAGCAGAGGAGATCGCTTTCGTTTATAGATCACAGTTTACGAGTGAACCAGCTGAAAAATTAGCGAAGAAGTTAAGTGATTTATGTGTAGGAGATTTGAACTGGAGCTTTTTTGTGAATAGTGGTACGGAAGCAAATGAAACAGCTATGAAAATCGCAATTCAGCATTTTCAGGAGCGTGGCATTCAAGGGAAACATAAAATTTTGTCACGGTGGATGAGCTATCACGGGATTACAATGGGAGCTTTATCTATGTCTGGGCATCCACTGCGCAGACAACGTTTCGTTTCTATTTTGGAAGATTATCCGACTATTCCAGCTCCATACTGTTTTAGATGTCCTGTACAAAAGGTATATCCAACATGTCAACTTTCTTGTGCGACTGAACTAGAAAGAGCGATTGATCGAATTGGTGCAGAACATATTGCAGCTTTTATTGCTGAACCGATTATCGGAGCTGCTGGAGGAGCGGTTGTCCCGCCGAAAGAATACTATAAAGTAATTAAAGATATTTGTAGTCATTACGATATATTATTTATTGCGGATGAAGTAATGACTGGACTTGGTCGTACTGGTGCATGGTTTGCTATGGAGCACTGGGGTGTAGAACCGGATATTATGACCCTTGGTAAGGGGCTAGGAGCGGGTTATACACCAATGGCAGCGACAATAGTAAGTGACCGTGTTATGGAGCCGATTTTACATGGATCACGTTCTGTAATGAGCGGGCATACGCTTAGTGCAAATCCATTGTCTGCAGCAACGGCTTTAGCTGTTATTGAATATATGGAGAAACATAATTTACCTGAAAAAACAGCAGAAAAGGGAGAGTATTTATTAAAAGGTTTGCAGAAAGTTCAGCAACAATCGACAATCATTGCCGATGTGCGTGGAAAAGGATTGCTAATTGGAATAGAATTGCAACCGTTTACAAAAGCGTCGGAGCTTATTTCAGTTGCTGCTAAAAATGGACTGCTCTTATACCAAGCTGTTTCAGGGCAAGCAGGAAAAGAGGATAGTGCACTGCTTGTTGCACCACCAATGACAACTACATATTCCGAGTTAGATGAATTACTTTCAATTTTTGTAAAGAGCGTGGAAGAGATGATGCAAAAAGGAGGGCATAGTATCGCATGACAACTATTACAAATACATTCGGTAAATTAAAAGAAATAGAGGAAGTAATTTCTTTGTTCCATGATGATATGACATTAATGTTTGGGGGATTTGGAGGAATCGGATCCCCTCCATCTTTAATTCAAGCTGTTTTAGATAAAGGAATTACAAATTTAAATTTAATAGGAAATGATACTGGATTTCCTGATGTAGGAATCGGTCGTCTTGTTACGAATGAAAGGGTTAAATCTTTAGTTACTTCTCATATTGGGTCAAATCCAAATGCGGGAAGACAATTAAATGAAGGAAGATTGCAAATTGAATTCTCTCCGCAAGGAACACTCGCAGAGCGTATTCGCGCCGGTGGTGTAGGGCTTGGTGGTATTTTAGTTGACGTTGGTGTTGATACGATTGTAGAAGAAGGAAAGCGTACAGTTGAAATGAATGGAAAGACATATTTAGTTGAAACAGCTTTAACGGCTGAAGTCGCAATTGTATATGCGAAAAAAGCGGATCCGTTTGGCAATCTTGTATTTGATAAAAGCGCTCGTAATATGAATCCACACGTAGCTATGGCTGGTGACATAACGATTGTAGAAGCAGAAGAAATTGTTCCGCTTGGAAGTTTAGATCCAGAAGAAATTGTCGTCCCAGGTGTATTTGTAAATTATATCGTGCCATCGGAAGGAGTGAATTGGAAATGGGTATGGGCGTAGAAGTAAGAGATAAGATTGCAAGACGTGCAGCGAAAGAAATTCAGAATGGTATGCTTGTAAATTTAGGTATTGGAATTCCATCGCTTGTACCGAATCATTTGCCAGAAGATATGAATGTTATGTTTCATGCGGAAAACGGTATTGTTGGTATGGGACCAACGCCAAGTAAAGGGAATGAAGATGAGAATTTATGTAACGCAGCTGGTTTACCAACATCTCTTATTACAGGAGCAAGTTATTTTGATAGCTGCATGGCGTTTGGCATGATTCGAAAAGGATTACTTGATGTTACGATACTTGGTTCGTTACAAGTAAGTGAAAATGGTGATTTAGCGAACTGGATTGTACCAGGAAAACGCGTTCCAGGTATTGGAGGAGCGATGGATTTAGCGCAAAAAGCGAAGCGGGTCGTTGTTGTGATGAATCATGTTGATAAATACGGAAATGCAAAGATTGTTTCGGAATGTACATTGCCATTAACTTCGAAAAAATGTGTAGATTTAATTATTACAGACATGGCTGTCATGGAAGTGACCCAAAGAGGACTTGTCTTACAAGAATTAATGAGTCCATATACTGTAGAAGATGTAAAACGACATACGACAGCTGATTTTCATATAAGCTCAAATTTACTAGTAATTGAATGAGGGGAGTTGTAATATATGGAGCAATTAAAAAAACAAGTTTGTGATTATATTGAGGGTCATGAAGAAGAGAGTGTAAAATTTTTAACACGATTAATTCAAGAAAAGAGCGTATCTGGTGATGAAAGTGGTGCGCAGGCAATTGTTATTGAAAAGTTGCGTGAGTTAGGTCTAGATCTTGATATTTGGGAGCCTGCTTTTAATGAAATGAAAGATCACCCTTATTTCGTATCACCTCGTACAAGTTTTACAGATAGCCCGAATATTGTAGCGACTTTAAAAGGAAGTGGCGAAGGGAAATCTATGATTTTAAACGGGCATATTGATGTCGTGCCAGAAGGGGATGTAAATCAGTGGGCCCATCATCCATATAGTGGAGAGAAAATAGGAAACCGCATATATGGACGTGGAACAACAGATATGAAAGGCGGCAATGTCTCACTTATGCTTGCGATGGAAGCGATTATTGAATCTGGTATTGAACTAAAAGGTGATATACATTTTCAAAGTGTAATAGAAGAAGAGAGCGGTGGGGCAGGAACATTAGCCACTATTTTACGAGGATATAAGGCAGATGGCGTTATTATTCCTGAGCCGACGAATATGAAGTTTTTTCCGAAACAACAAGGATCAATGTGGTTTCGTCTACATATAAAAGGAAAAGCAGCACACGGTGGTACACGTTATGAAGGAGTAAGTGCAATTGAAAAAAGTATGTTTGTTGTAGAGCATTTGAGAAAATTAGAAGAGAAGAGAAATGGTCGAATTACAGATCCGTTATTTAAGGGGATTCCGATTCCAATTCCAATTAACGTTGGGAAAATTGAAGGGGGAAGCTGGCCAAGTTCTGTTCCCGATTCATTAATTTTAGAAGGAAGATGTGGTATTGCGCCGAATGAGACTATAGAGGCAGCAAAAGAAGAGTTTGAGGGCTGGATTGGTGAATTAAAAGATGTGGATAGTTGGTTTGTAAAAAATCCTGTAGAAGTAGAATGGTTTGGGGCTAGATGGGTTCCTGGTGAACTAGAAGAAAATCATCCACTTATTACAACGCTTCAACATAACTTTGTTGAAATCGAAGGGAACGAGCCGATTATAGAAGCTTCGCCATGGGGAACAGATGGAGGTTTGTTCACACAAATAGCTAACGTACCCACGATAGTATTTGGTCCAGGAGAGACGAAAGTAGCACACTATCCAAACGAATATATAGAAGTTGATAAAATGATTGCTGCCGCAAAAATAATTGCATGTACATTACTAGATTGGTGTGAGGTGAAAAAATGAAATACTATGAATCTTTTAGTGAACAGACAAAGCATTATACAGTAGAAGGGGTTTTAGATTATTTTAATAAACGTATTAGAGTTGATCACTATACAGGAAATGTTGAAAGCATCATACAAACAATCGATGAATTAGCAAAGAAACATTCTTTCACTAAATGTATTATTAAAGGAAAGGGAGAGCATGTTTCAACATGGCTCTCTTTCGGTTTCTTACTGGAAGCAACGATACCTCATTATTTTCAAGGGCACGATGCGCACTTCTTCGTGAAATATCATAATGATGAAAGACGAAATAGTATTCATTGGACTGAGGAAGATACTATTTTAAGTGGTGTAAAAGAAAAAGAAGTGAAAGAAAAAATAGTCCCAGAGGAATTTGTGTTAAGAAAAGCGACAGAAGAGGATGCGGAAGAATTAGCAATTGTCTTTGGAAAAGTATTTGAAGTTTATCCGACACCTTTAAATGATGGGAATTATGTAAAGCAGACGATGAAGGAAGACGATACAATTTACTATGTTTATGAATTCGAGGGGGAAATTATTAGTACAGCATCTGCTGAAATGAACGTGAAAGAAGGTAATGCAGAATTAACGAATTGTGCTACATTACCTGAATATCGAAAACATGGTTTCATGAAAAGTCTGTTAATTAAATTGGAGGAAGAGCTCCAAGAAAAATCTATTTTTTGTTCTTATACAATTGCTCGCTCGCTATCTTTCGGTATGAATGCAGCCTTTCATCAATTAGGCTATACATATACGGGAAGGCTTGCGAATAATTGCTACATTTTTGATAAGTTGGAAGATATGAATATATGGGTGAAAGATTTATCCAGCTATTCGAAAGCAGTAAGACTCCCGCCTCAAAATTCGACTGTAAAGCAAAGAAGTTAGGTGGGAGTCGGGTTAATAATAAAGCCCCACTGATTAAAGTTTCACTTAACCATAAATAAGCAATAAAAATATATATACATTTCATCAAAATAATAGAACGGAATCGTCATGCTTATAATCGCGCAGAGGGTGCCGGAAATTCGGCGTTGAATTTGCTGGATTTTCGGCAAAAGGGGGGATGACATTGCTAGCAGTTTCGACACAGGAAGTCATTGAAGCGATTTTGGGCAGTATAGATGAGGCCATACATGCAGTAGATGAAAATGGGATTACAATATTTTATAATACAGTTGCTGCAAAACATGATGGATCTAAAATTGAAAATGTGCTAGGAAAGCATTTATTAGAAGCATTCCCGTCATTATCCAGAGAAACAAGTACGTTGATGAAAGTATTAGATACAAAAAAACCAATCGTACACCAAGTTCAACATTACCAAAATTTAAATGGGGAAGACGTTTGTACGGTCAATACAACGTTACCTATTTTAATAGATGGAAATATTGCTGGTGCTGTAGAAATTGCGAAAGATTATTCTACTATTCAAAAGCTTACTGATACGATTGTAGATCTACAATCGAAAATAAAACGATCGACTAGCAAAAAAACGGTGAAAAAGCATGTTGCATTCGAGACAATTGTAACTGATGATTCCCGCTTTAAACAGACGAAAGAGTTAGCACAAAAAGTAGCGCCAACCGATGCGAATGTTTTAATATATGGTGAAACTGGAACGGGGAAAGAGCTATTTGTGCAAGCGATTCATGAAGCTTCTAAACGAAAAAATAAGCCGTTTATTGCACAAAACTGTGCAGCTTTGCCAGAGTCGCTATTAGAAAGTTTGCTGTTTGGCACGACAAAAGGTAGTTATACAGGGGCAATTGAACGAGCAGGATTATTTGAACTTGTAGATGGAGGGACATTATTTTTAGATGAACTGAATTCAATGCCGCTTGATTTACAAGCAAAAATGCTACGTGTATTAGAAGATGGAGTTATTCGTCGCATTGGTGATAATAAGACGAGAAAAGTAGATGTTCGCGTTATTACTGCAATGAATCAGCCTCCAGAAGTATGTTTAAGAGAAAATAAAATTCGCACTGATTTATACTATCGATTAAATGTGTTTTCATTATATATCCCGCCGCTTCGCGAAAGAACTGAGGATGTACTGTTATTAGCGTCTTACTTTTTGAAAGAATATAATAAAAGTTATAGAAAAGGTGTACTTCAAATTGATAAGGAAGCGAAAGAAAGATTACAAGCTTATCAATGGCCTGGAAATGTTCGTGAGTTAAAGCATACGATTGAACATGCTGTCATTATTACAGAAGGGAATTCGTTAACAGCAAATTGCTTGCCACGAACATTTCGGAAAGAGAAACTTCCGAAGAAGAAAAGTATATTACCGCTTAGGGAAGCTCTTCATCAAATGGAAAAGGAATTAATAGATCAAGCGTTAATTGAAACGGAAGGGAATATTTTGCAAGCAGCAAAAATGTTAGGTATTCCGCGTCAAACGCTTCAATATAAACTGAGCAAGTACGACAAAACCGCCGAATAATCGGCGGTTTTTGTGTGTTTGCACCAATAAAAGAGCGTTTACATATATAACAAGTAATGAATATGATAGTAAATATCATTTTAGTACAGCACTTAAAAATATTTATTCTCTTATATAATAGGGTATTTCTCGCATTTACTTATCAAGAATATGAAGTTGGCATAATTATTGCTTATATAAAGGATGAGCGTATAAAAAGGGGGAATAGCAATGTTACATGATGTATACAAACCAAATCGTCACTGGAAGGATATTGAATTATGGAAAGATGTTACAGAAGAACAATGGAATGATTGGGTTTGGCAATTAACGAATACGATCAAAACTTTAGATGATTTAAAGAAAGTAATTAACTTAACACCTGACGAAGAAGAAGGCGTTAAAATTTCAACGAAAACGATCCCGTTAAACATTACACCGTACTATGCTTGGCTAATGAATCCTGATGACCCACGCTGTCCGATTCGGATGCAATCAGTACCGATTTCGGAAGAGTTATATAAAACAAAATATGATTTAGAAGATCCTCTTCATGAAGATGAAGATTCACCAGTTCCAGGATTAACTCATCGTTATCCAGACCGTGTACTATTTTTAGTAACGAATCAATGTTCTATGTATTGTCGTTACTGTACACGTCGTCGTTTTAGTGGACAAATTGGAATGGGCGTACCGAAAAAGCAATTAGATGATGCGATTGCTTATATTAGTGAAACACCACAAGTACGTGACGTTTTAATTTCTGGCGGTGATGGACTTCTAATTAATGATAAAATTTTAGAATATGTATTAAAGAATTTACGAGCAATCCCGCATGTTGAGATTATTCGTATCGGAACGAGAGCACCAGTTGTATTCCCACAGCGTATTACAGAAAACCTGTGTAACATAATTAAAAAATACCATCCAGTATGGTTAAATACTCATTTTAACACTTCTATTGAGATTACAGAAGAATCGAAACTAGCATGTGAAATGCTTGCAAATGCAGGTGTTCCAATTGGAAACCAAGCTGTAATTTTAGCTGGAATTAATGACAGCGTTCCAATTATGAAAAAACTTATGCATGATTTAGTGAAAATTCGTGTTCGTCCATATTACATTTATCAATGTGATTTATCAGAAGGTATCGGTCATTTCCGTGCACCAGTTTCGAAAGGTCTTGAAATTATTGAAGGCTTACGTGGACATACGTCTGGTTATGCAGTACCAACTTTCGTTGTCGATGCACCGGGTGGAGGCGGAAAAATTGCGCTTCAGCCAAACTATTTAATTTCACAAAGTGCGGATAAAGTTGTTCTTCGTAACTTTGAAGGGGTTATTACAACGTATCCAGAACCAGAAAACTATATCCCAGGAAGAGCAGAAGGCTACTTTAAAGAAATTTATCCGACTTATGAAGAGAAACGCTCTGATATCGGCGTTGCAGGATTGATGAGTGATAAGAAATTTAATCTTGTTCCAGATGATTTACAACGTATGAATCGCCGCAAAGATTATGAAGTCAATGAAACGCATGCTTCTTTAAAAGATAAACGTGATAAGCGTGATCAATTAAAAGATAAAAAATATCAAGCACAAATAGCAAAGTTAGATGATGACAAAAAAAATGAGGGTGACGTAGTATGAATTGTATGTGGTGTGACAGTACAGAAGCGAAAGAAAGCTTGAATACTGTATATTGGGAATTACCAGATGGTACGAAAGCCATTGAAATCCAAGAGACACCATGTATTACTTGTTCCTCATGTGGAATGGACTATCAAGCAGACCATACTGTAAAAGAAATTGAAGATCAGTTGTTTTTAATTTATACGAAAGATTTGCCAAAACAACTAACATACGAAGAGTTGATGGGAAGACCACGTTTATTAAAAAGGAATTATTTCGACTTTTAACCAGCTTTTATGCTGGTTTTTTTCTTTTTTGCCTTGTATAATGTACCCAAGTTAGAAAGGTAGGGAATATTTTTGAAAAAGACATTTTACCATTATATGATGAAGCACCGTGCAGCTTTATTTAAAAATGAAATATCAGATTTAGCAGAGGCGATGTATGATGATTTAAGTTTTCCGAAGCAATCTGAAGACTATGATGTAATTAGTTCATACTTAGAGTTAAGTGGAATGCTAGAAAGTATGTCTATATTTGATGATGCATGGGATTTATATATACAAGAGAGATAACGATATGAAGTTTTAGGGAAATGAAAGCATAATGAATACATTACTTTGAAAGAAGTGAAGTATTCATTATGCTTTTTTATTTACAATACGTCTTGCTGTTAGAACATAAATGAAAAGTGAAAGCTAGTTTAAATACTAGCTTTTTTAAGTTATATACAAATTCTACTTTTTTATTGAAAAAATTTATGAATATAAGCTTCTGTGATAAGCGTTTTTATGTAGGTTGCATATACTGTTATCAAAATCACGACGTTTAAAAAAGGAGAGATATTGATGGCAAGGAAAAAACAACCTAAATATAACGTAGGAGACATAGTCGTGATTACGCTATATGGAACCGTTGGGAAAGTTACAAATATGAAAGTTTTAGATGGAGTTTACGTATACGAAGTAAATAATCACGATGGATTTTATGTAGAACAAACTTTGCAGCATGTTACAGAGCAAGAAATGAAAAAGGGCGACACAGAGTGGATTGAATTAAATTATAACTTTACGTTTGGTGATCTCGTGCAAGTAACTGGATATGATAAAGATGTTTTTCGTATTGTTGGTTTTCGTACAGAAGTATGGAGATATAAAAATGATGCATGGGAAGATACTATATATGAATTGTCACGAATTACTGATGGTGAATGGTTAGAAGCTGATGAATCGGATTTAACATTACTTGCCAATGCACAAACGGCAAATGCAATTTTGAAGAAAATGAAACAAGATAAAGCGGGTATGAATAAATTAGATTTAGGAAAATTGAAGTCAATTAACAATTCGAAAAAAGTAAGTGTAAAGACGAATCGCCAAGAAATTATTGATGGGTTATTAGATATTTATAATGATTATCATTTATTATTCGATACATTTAAAGATGAAGAATATAAAATTGTTATGGATGTTGTTCAAAATTATTTAGTTAAATTGACAGAGAAAAAATAGTTAACTAGAAAGAGAGAATAAATTGAACAACAACATATGCAGTATAAGGTATGCCTACAATTATTAAAAAAATAAAAAGCCATTTAATAAGAGAGTCTGCCCATTGATCTTCATGCATGAACTCTTCTTTTGTTTGCTCTACTTCGTATTGGTATTCCATTATTATTTCCCCCTTTGGATAGCTTGTACTAACATCGTATGCCCTTTACCTACATGATATGACTTATAAAAAAAGAAAAACTATTTTTCTAATCTCATATACATAATTTTGAGATTTTTTCATAAAACAGAAATAAAGGAGTGATGCTCATGAAGGAAATTGAAGTCGTAATTGACACGGAAGAGATTGCGGAGTTTTTTTATGAGCGACTAATTGAAAGAGGGTACGTTCCAAAAAGAGAAGAAATTGAGGACCTGGCAGATATTACATTTGAGTATTTATTAGAGAAATGCATGATTGATGAAGTTTTTGATGAAGAGGAAGATTGAAAGTAACGGCGGGCTTAACTCGTCGTTTTTTACTCTTTACAAACTTGTCACAAATATAGACAAGAATTGTTGGTATAATTAAAAGAAAATTTTATACAAGAGGTGAAGGGATGTTCAAAAAAATTATTGATTCTTTATTAGGGAAGAAAAAACATCGTTCGTATTCAAGTAGTGATTATCGTCATAGAGGGCGCTCTTATTCAAGTAGCGACTATAAACGACGTTCATCTGGTTATGGGCATCAGCATTATAAAAGAAAACGTAAAAGCCGTAGCTTCTTTTCAAGTAGCTGATGAAATGGCGTCGTATACTAGCTTTATTTGATAGACCACTGCGAAAAAATACAATCGTTGCAGAGCGTTATAAGATTGAATCAGTAATTGGAATGGGCAGTTATGGGGTTACATATGTCGTTAATGATTTACAAATAAATAAATATAAAGTCTTAAAACAATTAAGGCAAAGTAAACAAAGATATGAGTCTGGTAGAAAATCATTTGAGCAAGAGAAAGTGATTTTACAAACATTAAATCATGCGTCAATTCCTAAGCTACATGACCATTTCATATGGGAGAAAAAGAACTTTTTTGTGATGGAGTATATGCCGGGGGAAAATTTCGAAGATCATATTTTCTTAGATGGGCAAGTATATGATGAACGTGAAGTTTTTGAAATTTTATATGAAGTACTAGGAATTGTTTCGTATTTTCATAGTAAAGGTATCATTCACCGAGATTTACGTATTCCAAACATATTAATGAAAGAAAATCAGATTAGTATTATTGATTTTGGATTGGCTAAATTGAAAGGTGAGGGTGATGAGCGAGCTATAACTTATGAAGGTGAACAAGCTTTGATGCGAGAAGTTCACTTTCGTAGCGACTTTTATGCGCTCGGTCATTTCGTATTATTTTTATTGTATGCTAGTTATCAATCGACTGAAAAAAAGGAAAAACCTTGGTATGAAGAGTTAGTGCTGGAAGAATATAATCGCGACATGCTGATGCGAATGTTACAAATGAAAGCGCCATACTATGAAAATGTACAAAATTTGAAAAAAGATGTAGCTTACGCTTTAGAAAGGATGGAGACCCCATGTTTCAAAAGTTTTTAGCAAGCGTTGGAATTGGAAGTGCAAAAGTAGATACTGTTCTTGAAAGAGATGAGTATACAGTTGGAGAAGAGATAGTAGGGAAGGTTCATATAACTGGAGGTTCAGTTAGCCAAGAAATTGAAAGCATTTACTTAACGTTGTCGACGTCATATGTAAGAGAAGTGGATGATAAAAAAGTAACTGCATCGTATGATTTAGAGCGAGTTCGTTTAACAGATCCATTTTCTGTAGAGCCAAATGAAAAAGTGGAAATTCCATTTTCGTTTTTAATGCCAATTGAAGCACCACTAACACTTGGAATGAAAACGGTTTGGGTTCATACAGGTCTTGATATTAAACGTAGTATTGATCCAAGTGACCGTGATTATATTCAAGTATTGCCGAATGCGCTATTGAACAGTGTATTAAATAGTGTAAATCAATTAGGTTTTAAAGCGCGTCATGTAGAATGCGAAGAATTACCGTATCGATTACGTAAGCAAGTTCCATTCGCGCAAGAATTTGAGTTTATTCCAGTTTCCGGAGAGTATTATGGGAAATTAGATGAATTAGAATTATTAATTTTGCCAAGTGCCCACGACCGATTAGAAATTATTATGGAAGTAGATAGAAAATCACGTGGATTGGCTGGTTTATTCGCAGAAGCACTTGATCTTGATGAGAAGGTTATTCGCTTTACAGTAACAAACGAAGATATTCCAACGATGCAGCAAAAAATTAACAATAATATTTTTTAATAAACTATGCATAAAAAAGAAATGGAGAGGAAAACTAAAACAACCGCTCCATTTTTTTGCATAGTGAGGTTATGTATGTGAAACGATACCGACATTTATACTTGTTAAGTTGTACACTACTCATTTGTTTTGTCGCACTATCACTTTCGTATCATACCGCTTGTATTGAAAAATTTGATAATGTAGTCGCACACTTTATTCAAAGTTTCCGAAACGAGTATTTGACAACCTATTTTACTTGGGTGTCCTTTATCGGTTCAAAAAGAATATATTTCCCGTTACTCATTATACTTGTAATGTATTTTCTTCTTAGAAAAAAAATATTAAGTGCATTACTTCTAACAATTAATTATTACGGATCACGTTATTTGAACAGTATGCTCAAACTATGGTATGAACGAGCACGACCTGATGTGACGCAGCTTGTTACAGCAACTGGATATAGCTTTCCGAGCGGTCATACGATGAATGCTACTGCTTTTTTAGGATTTATTGCATACGTCACAATTACAGAAGATCGTATTTCATTGCATAAAAAGTTGCTGATTATTTTTATAGCAAGCTTCGTTGTATTATCTATTTCAGTTAGCCGAATTTATCTTGGCGTGCACTATCCATCTGACATATTAGCCGGATGGGCAGCGGGCGGTAGCTGGCTCGTTTTATGTATTATATTTCATAAGGCGTTCATTAAAAAAGAACCTATGTCATAATAGGTTCTTTTTGCATGGGCTCCACATGAATATGAGCATGGTAAATTCCGAATTTTTTTCGAAGCATATCTTCAATATTGTCAGTAATACAATGGCTTTCGCTAACATCCATTCGAGCATCTACTTCAATTGTAATATCCACATACGTTTGGTTCCCATACATACGAGCACGAATATCTACAATATGTTCTACACCTGAAATATGCCCTATAGCATCAGCGTATTCATCCATTTTTTCAGGATCAATTCCATCCGTTAGCATATGAGAAGCTTCTACGAAAATTTCCCACGCGGTCTTACAAATAATAAGACCGACAAGTAAAGCTGCAATAGGGTCCAAAATAGGCATTTGGAACTGTGCTCCGACTATACCTACTACTGTACCAATACTTACAAGAGCATCTGATAAATTATCTTTTGCAGCAGCCTCTAATGATTTACTTTTTGTTCGCATTGCAATCTTTTTCGTATACTTGTATACACCGTACATAACGACAGCAGAAAATAAAGCCACCCATGCAGCAAGTACATTAGGTGCTGCATGTTTCGGATTGAAAAACGACTGAATTGCACTAATAACAACTTCTAATCCGACCGTTGCCATAATAAAGGAAGCAACAAGTGATGCGATTTGTTCTGCACGCGAATGCCCATATGGATGATCTGGGTCACGAGGCTTACGAGAAATTTTCAGGCCAATTAATATTGCTAAAGAAGCACCAATATCCGTTAAGTTATTCAAACCGTCAGCACGTAATGCGCTAGAGAGGGTAATATAACTGATGATGATTTTCATAGAGGATAAAAATATGTAGGCTATAATGCTGACAATAGCACCTTTATCAGCTTCTTTATGAGAAAGAGAATCCATTTTAATCACTCGCCTTTCTACAAGGAATTTCTTTCTATACATAGAGTATCAAACGAAACTCGTGTGGGTCTATACAAACATTGTTGACGTTTTATAGCTTTTTAAGAAGGGGATAACAAAGTTTCGTTAAGGAAAAATATGTTGAAAAGTACAAAGTGGAAATTTATCCCGCATTAACGGGCAGTAAGACCCCCACCTCAAAATTCAGTTGGAGCAAAGAAGTTAGGTGGGAGTCGGGCTGCCCGTAAACGCTCGATTGGTTCAACTAATAATCAGTGGGGGATGAACAAAAACCCCACTGATTAAAGTTTCACTTTATTAAACAATTAATGATGATTATGGCAAATGGAAAGAGGGCGAGAATAATGATTCTCAAAATTTTTTTCATATATATTTTTCGCAAAATGACTCTTTGTAATTCCTCATGTGAGTAATATATAAGAAATGATAACAAAACTCTTCAATAAGAAGAGGAGAAAGCATTATAATATTCACTTTCCAGAAAGAGACAAAGGCAAAGAACAATTTGAAAACGAAAAAACCTCTGAAAATATTTTCAGAGGTTTTTCGTTTCTTAGTATGCTTCTAAAAACTCAGTAACTTGCTCTTCAGTTTTTGCGTTAGCACTATGTAAGTGGCCAAGCTTCTCGCCATTTTGATAAACAAGCAGGCTTGGAATACCCATTACTTGATACTCTTCCGCGATACTTGGGAATTCATCTTTATTAATAGAATACCATTCAAACTTATTGAATTCTTCCCTTACATCTCCGATAAAGTTGTCCATACGCACGCAATCCGGGCACCATGTTGTAAAGAACTTAACAACTACTGGCTCCTCGCTTGCGATGATGTCTTTGAATTCTTGTTCAGATTTGATTTCTTTCATGTTTTTGACTCCTCTCAATGTCACACGGATAAGCTAGTATTTTTTATGCAAAATCCGTAACTGCAAAATCTTCGACTGCTTTTTCTTGTAGGTCTGGTATACATATGAGTAGGTGTCTAATGTGATCCCTACTCTTTTATGTCCTAATCGTTTACTTACGATTTTCGGATTTACGCCTTATATCCTGCAAACGAATATTAGGAACCTCACTTTTCTTTATAAGCTTTTTCAGGAGCTGTGTCAAACTTCTGAAATTGCACGGGTTACCATTATAGGTTGGGCAAACTAAATCATAATTATTATTTCCATCGCCATACCGTTCTTTTTCTTCATTGATTTTTTGAAGATGTCCTTGAAGAGCCAGCAGAGTAATTTCAGGTAAAACAATTAATCTCTTTCCTGAAGATGTTTTAGGCTCATGAAACTCTTTGGTAATATGCGAGAGGGAATGATTAACAGATAAGGTACGTCTGTCAAAATCAATATCCTTCCATACAAGAACGTTGGGGAGCTTGGTTACAAAGGTTTGCAGAATGGGAAAAGGGGAGCAGCGTGAGCAATGTTGTTCGAGGCTACCCAAAAGGAAAGTACGCAGTATAAGTAAAAAAGGACAAGCAGTCGTACCTGCTGTCCTTTATAGGAGAAAAATTATTCTGGATTAAAACTACGAATAACCAGAAAACGCGCTTTTAACCAGTGTTGTCAAAGATGTAATAATCTATGCAATAAAAAAGCTTAGTCGGAATTCAAAATACCAAAATGGCTTGCATTGGTAAACAGGCCCAAGAGTAGTATATGTATAATGAAAAATCTCATACAAAAAGCAGACAACAATTTTGGTTGTCTGCCAGCGAGTCGAATGAGCTAGTCAATTGTGATAAATTGCTTTCCCATTACAAGAAGAGTGAAGCTGCTAGTTCAAACAGCTTGTAGGTAGTCTTTTAGATATTTAAAAAAATATACAGAGAAAGCAGATAAGTGACGAATCTACCTGCTTCTGTTGTAACAAAAGAAAGAAGTATTAGCCGTGAATATGACGGCTTGAAAATAGTATGTATTGATTTGGAAAAATTATTCAAGGGGGAAGAGAAGAATGGCATCGATAGTGAATAGTGTATGTGAAATAATTCGGTTAATGAGTGAAACGAAAGTAGAACGCATCCAAATCACATACGAAATTGGCGATATCATAGAGCAGAAATGCAGACGTTGTTATTACAATCGTTCAGATAATGCTTGTTTTAGTATTAGTGTTTGTAAAAACTGCCCGACTGGTCAAGAATTACGTCAGTTGGGTAGATATTTTGATACACAACCGAAAGAGCACGGTGGAAAACGAAAAGACAAACCCATCGGACTTACTCTGGAGCGTGTGCGCGAATTGAATCAACAAGGCATTCCAGATAAAGATATTAGCATTATGTATGATCGTAGTCCTTCTTATGTCGGGAAAATGAAAAAGGAATGGAAGCAAGCTGGTATATGGAGAGGACCAACAATAATGCGGGAAATCAACCGGTGTCGCCAGTAGGTCCAGTAATACCAGTAGGTCCGGTGTTCCCTGTCAATCCCGTATTCCCAGTTGGCCCGATTGATCCGGTCGGTCCAGTAGCACCTGTTGAACCAGTGGGACCTGTAGGGAATTGAAAGGGTTGCATAGGTGAAAGTGTCGGCCCAATCGAACACGGATTTAATACAGTAGAAGATAAAAACTCGTCCAATATAATTCACCTCTAAAAGTTCGTATTACTAATAGTAAATGCAATGATAGAGCAAAGTGTAATGGACAAGCGGTTGTATTTAGGAAATTTAATAAAAACGCTATTTTAATAGCAAGAAGGGAGGGGTGGCTTTGATTAAAATACTTGAATTATTCGGAGGAATCGGAGCGCCAAGAAAGGCACTTGTTAATTTAGGGATAGATCATAAAGCAATTGATTATGTAGAATGGCAAACGTGAAATATGACTTTGTATGGATTCCACGTTATGGCGGTAATAAGCCAGCATATCCTTGTGATATTTGGCAGTACACGGAAACAGGAAATGTACCCGGTATCGGTAAATGTGATTTGAATTATCTTGTGGGTAGCAAGTCATTAGCTTGGTTTACGAACCAATCACAAACTACTGAAAAGGTAAAAGAACAACCGCAACAAGATAATGAGAAAGTTGAAGGAATCGCAACTTCAAAATACGCAGATGGTTATGGCGTGAATTTATATGAGAATCCTGCTGATTCGCAATACACAGGAAATATCACGAAAAAAATCCCGTATCTTATTTTTAAAGGATATTGGGGTGGCGGTGATAAGGATATGATTTGTTTAGGTAGCGAGAAGCAGTGGGCGAAATTAGAGCATTTTGATGTGCAATCCATCTTCTGGAGTCTCCTTAGTTTTCTCTATGGCGTTTTGTTCCGCCTGTTTTCTATAGTACTCATTTATTTCATCATATTTCATCGGTAAACCTTTTTCAAAAAGTGTACGGTGCACTTTTTATAATTTTATCGAATCATACTTTGCGGTCTATGACAACAACTCTGTCACTACCCCCATACACTGGAATCTAAAACATTTGTAAAAAATAGCATAGTTGTTACAAAACCTATATCGTTACCAATAAAAAACCTTGAAAGGCAAGCCAATCAAGGTCTCTAAATTTTTTTAAATGTCTAATAAAGTATTCACACCTACATTATTTTCTAATAATTCGGTTAGCGATGGTGCAATTTTCACTGCCTCCTCAATATCCAAATCTGCGAATCTGTTATAGTATATTCCAAAACCATCTTTACCCTGTAGATAGATTAATGCACCGCCTCCTTCATCATCACCAATTGCGAGTGAATTCGGGAGATATTTCTGCACTTCATAAGCTTCATTCATTTCAATGCACCCCGAAGCTCCCCAAATTCGAATATAAATTTGGTCGTTAACATTAATTTCAATGTCTGAAGCTAGCTGAATTATTTCTATATATTCTGTAGGTACATCTATTGTTGAAAAATCCTGAAGCGCTTTAATTTCTTCTTCTTTCGAAGGAGATTTTTTGGCATCAATTCTATACACACTACTGATATTATCTAATCTGTTCATTAATAATCAATCCTTTCATATTTAACTCCTAGTTTATCTAGCATCTTGTATTGTTGTTCAAGAACTTGGCTAGTAGTATCACGTGAAAAACCAGCTTTAGTTAAATCACCCACCATGAATTGCATTTCTTCTTGTAAAGTAGTACTCCATTTCCCTACCCCTGAAGCCACCCGTTCATTTCGTCTCGCAGTTTGAGCATTAGTAATGATTGTATGTGGTAGTCCTTTTCCAGTCTCGACAGTTATTGTTGGAGCAAGTTTCGAATCATACCCATACTGACTGAAATTATTTTTTGCCCATTCTTGTTGTAATCCATGATGAGATTGTAATCGCCCACCATTTGGCCCATCTCCTTTTGGCTTAGGTAAGGAATCTTTATGTGTTTTATTAAAATGAACATAATTAATTTCACCCGTACCCTTAGCTCCGCTGTTTGTCCCAGCAGTGACTTTTTTAGCTGTATTTGCAGCCTCAGTAGCCTTAGCAGTCATTTTAACTCCTTTTCCTACTTTAGCTATCTTTCCAAAGGGTGTAAGGCCGGCTACAGCCATGACACCTGCCCCAGCACGATCCCACCCCGAAAGTTTTTCGCCAGTAGATGGATCAATACCATCCCAAACACGACGAACATCATATTCACCACTTATTTCACCCGCTATATCCCTAGCGAGTTTTTTACCATCAAATCCTTGTTCCTCCGAAGAAGGTTTACCACACATTGCACCTTCTTCCATTGTAACATCTTGATTATCTGTATTGCGGAATTTTTCGGCAATTCGTCTCAAATCTTCTTCTACTTGTATAATTGAATTGATAGATGTAAAAGCTTTTGGTTTCGCATCATTGAACATGTGAATGAACTGTTGATTAGAGGCACCAATCCATTGAAAACACAAACGATCTATTTCATTACATAAATTATTATGTATAGATTCTAATGCGATTCTGGTATTACTTGCACGATTAGCAACTTCTTCTAGCATTTCAGGTGTTACTTTGATTTGAACCATTTTCTTCCTCCCATTCCCAATTAAAATTATGGGGTAAGAAGAAAAAAATGTAAATATCTAATTTAGAGATAAACGTAACCTATGTATATGTGAAATAACAAAAGAAACCGGCTCATAAGAGTCGGTTTTTTGTTTTATCTTTTTGACGCTCTATATCCAGCAGCTTGTGCTTCAGCTGCTGAACAAAACGTTTCTTCAGCATTTGTTTTATCATAGAACTGTTGACCAGGCATATGATAATTTCGGAGGAGGTGAGTTAGGATGCGGAAATGGTGAAAGAAACTATTTTCGAAAAAACGCCCACCCTGCATTGTTCGTGAGGAACAATGCAGGGTGGGCTAAACTGATAGGATCTGTGAAAATTGTGCCCAAATTATGCATGGAAAAGGTATTGAAAGAGATGAATAGTACTCTTTACATCTTATTCCATATATAACAAAGCTGGTTAGCTTCTGATTCAAGCGCTATTAAATGATCATTATTAATAGAGTTATTCGTATACATTCTGTTCTTTTGGATGTTAAGAACCGTATAATTCACATCGTTATGTTCATTTGAAAATGTCGATTCGTTTAATAATGTCAGCGTTGAGTTGATGTTGTATTTATCAATTCGCTCTTTTTTTCCTTTGAAAAACAGTTTGATAAGATGCGGCTCATCATTAATGAGCAAACCGAGTTCAGGTGATGAGCGGACGATTAAATCATCTGATATCCAATGTGATTTACCTGGATCGAACCAAGAGACGTCTTTGTTTTTAATAAATTTTTTGTACTGTTTTATGACATCAATGTAGTTTTGCTTTTTCTTCTGATCAACCGTTTGCACTAATGTTTCGAAACATTCAAAAGGTAGTTCGTTTTGATGAAATTTAATAACAGTGTCTCGTAATTGTTTCCAGTAATCAAAAGCTGGTTGGTATTCCGGTTGAGATTTTAGATTTTTCACAAAGTTTGTTTTAGCTGCACTACTTTTCAGTGTGAAGTCTAAAAATTGTGTAAGTCCTACTTTAATTTCTGCCATATTACACCCCCTTTTCAAACATTACTAATTCGATAATGGAAAGGAAAATCCTGCATTTTTTAAGGAGGTGAGCTAGATGCTAGAAAACACGATATCCATGCACAATGGCTACGGCAAAGCTGATCCGCAAGAACAAGAGGGAATTATTACAACTTTTATCGATATCGAAAAGTTACAAGATGTCATAAGTCGAGCGGTAGTGATTTTGCAGGAGTATCCAGAAGATGCTGAACTTGATGATTTAAATGGGAGCATTAATGAAGCGTTGGAATTGTTACAAAAGTATTTGGGGAAATAAAAAAGGACGAGCAGTCGTACCTGCTGTCCTTTATAGGAGGAAAATTATTCTGGACTAGAACTACGAATAACCAGAAAACGCGCTTTTAACCAGTGTTGTCAAAGATGTAATAATCTATGCAACATAAAAGCTTAGTCGGAATTCAAAACACCAAAATGGCTTGCGTTGGTAAACAGGCTCAAAAGTAGTATATGCAAAATGAAAAATTCCATACAAAAAGCAGACAACAATTTTGGTTGTCTGCCTGTGAGTTGAATGAGTTAGCTAATTGTGATAAATTGCTTTCCCATTACAAGAAGAGTGAAGCTGCTAGTTCAAACAGCTTGTAGGTAGTATTTTCGATATCTAAAAAAATATACAGAGAAAGCAGATAGGTGAAGAACCTGCCTGCTTACTACTGTAACAAAAGAAAGAAGTACTAGCCGTGGATACGACGGCTTGAAAATAGTATGTATTTTTATTTAAAAAATATTCAAGAGGTGAAGAAACATGGAGTGTTTGATAAATGGTGTCTATGAAATAGATAATGATTTTTTTGGTCCAATAAACTTTGCTAATGTTGTAGCTGTTTCATCCATAATTCAATTGAGTGCAGGGGATTTAGTCGAGATTTTTGCACAAAGTAGCGTAGCTGGAGTTATTAGTAATGTAGAAGATAGTACGCATTTTGAAGCTGCAAGATTCCCGTCTCCAAAAGTATAAGTGGTATGAAACCTTGTAAGTAATTTAATATCAGGACATTCCAAAATTTATACTCATCCTGTACAAGAACGGATAATTTATTTGTAGTGCATGAAGTATTTTAACGGTGTACAAGCTGTTTTGAAAGTGCTGGATAAATGAACTATGTACTGTTAAATAGTGTCTGATGATTGTAAACGAAACAGTTGAAGAAGAGTAGCGGTGTATGCAAAAAGAAATGCATGATGTTTAGGTAAAGAAAGCTTACTAGTTAGGGGATCTTACCGATTTAGTTTATGAAAAAAGGCCCTGTTGTCTCCAACAGGGCCTTTCCTAAAATGGCAAAGAGTAACTCTTACCTTACTCCTTGTCCATAGAATACACAAAAATTATACGTTTGTACAGGTCAATAATTTACAATAATAATATTTGAATATAATGCTTACAGGTAATTCTAAAGGATGAAAAAGTATTTGTTATAGAGTAAGTGTTGATTTTAAAGTGTTTTAAAGAGGATGTTTACAACTCAACGATAATAAAGGAATATTGAAATGATAAAATATGAAATATTGCATATCTCACTTAACAATATAATCTATTCAATAATAATAAAATCGTACAGAGGAGTTTTTTCTGAAAATCCGAGTTGATGAAACTAGATAATTTGTATTACTGATTTAACCAGAATATTACATGAGTGCTTTGTTTTTAAAAGTTATACTTTCTCTTCGCTCTGCCTTATGGTGGAGCATTTTTATTTTTGTAATCGCAATAACCTGTCCAAACTTTTCAAGTCTAGCATACATATTATGCAGTAGTAGATTAGAAAGGAGCACTATATATGTCTTGTTATTACTACTGTAAGAATTGTGAGAGTTACCAAAAGAAAAATCATGATTGCTGTAAAAAAAGAAGTGATTATTATAATAAGTGCGGTAAAAGATGTGATGACTGTTCTTGCGATCATAAGGAGAATAACCTTGTAAGAGCATCTGCTTTTAGAGCTGTAAATACAGTTAATCAAAACCTTCCAGCTAATACTTTTGTTAAAGTATTATTTCAAAATGAACAATTTGATTTAGCGAACGAATATAACCCAGCAACATCAGATTTTACTCCGAAGACTAGAGGAGTTTATTCCGTAATTGGGACGATTGGTTTCTTTCCGAACGATACAAATTTAAATTATAGAGCGCGTGTAGAAGTTCGAGTGAATGGAAATGCGGCAATTGCTATAGATAACGACTTTTTTGGTCCGATAAATTTCGGTAATGTCGTAAGTGTTTCAACAATACTTCAATTACATGCAGGTGATATTGTCGAGATTTTTGCACAAAGTAGTATAGATGGGGTTATTAGTAGTACAGAAGACGGTTCTCATTTTCAGGCTGCAAGATTCCCATCTCCAATTGTATAAATATTAAAAAGGAAAAAATTTATTAACTCTGCTTTTCGGTGGAGTTTTTTAATTTCATAATAGCAATAGCTCGTCCAAACTTTTTAAATTTATTTTGCATAGTATACAACAATAGATTTAGAAAGGGGATATAAATATGTCTTATTATTATTGTAAGCATTGCAATGGCTATAAAAAGACAAAGCATACTTGTTGTAAGAAGAGTACAGATTATTACGATAAGTGTTGTGATAATGAGAAAGATAAACTTGTAAGGGCATCTGCTTTTAGAGCGGTTAGTACAGTAAATCAAAATGTCACTGCAAATACTTTTGTTAAAGTATTATTCCAAAATGAACAGTTTGATTTAGCGAATGAATATAATCCAGTAACATCAGATTTTATTCCGAAGACTAGAGGGGTTTATTCTATTATTGGTACAATCAGCTTTGCACCTAATGATAGTAATACGAATTATAGAGCGCGTGTAGAAATTCGGGTAAATGATAATCCAGCTATAGCGATAGATAATGACTTTTTTGGTCCACCCAATTTTGCAAATGTCGTAGCTGTTTCAACAATACTTCAATTACATGCAGGAGATGTAGTTGAAATTTTTGCTGAGAGTGATGTAGATGGACTGATTATACAAAATGATCCAGGATTTATTAGTACGCATTTTGAAGCTGCAAGATTCCCATCTCCAATAAAATAAAAGACATGTTTGTGATTTATGGACTATTTTTTTAAAAAAGGCCCTACCTTATGGTAGGGCCTTTTAGTTAAAGGTGTTAAATTGGTAATATATTAAAATAAGTTCATAAACACTTGATAAGCAACACCTAGAGTTAATATGATAGCTAACAGTTTTGCTACCCATCTCGGTGCATTTAAATTTAGTAAAAGGGAATGACATATACTAAATGTAATGCCGAGTGTTAAAAGAATTGCGATAAGATATAAAATTAATAGGAATAAAGGTTGCTCTATGGAGCCGAAGTCAATTTTGGATGGATTCATGTAATATGTACCTCGTTTTTTATTAATATATTAATGAAATAATGAAGAATATAAGGAATTGGAAGAGTAATGTAATAAATACTATAAAAGTAAATTTGAAGTTATGGATGGAGTAGATAAAATAATCTTTGAAAGACTATTCAAAGCCAACATTTGTTTAAGTTTAATATACAAGAACGAATGTTCTTGGTATACTGGAAAATAAAAAAGGTGCGTTTACATGACAAATTTTAGTAATATAATTGAAAAACTAGATGAAATGATTTACAAACCTAATAATCTATTAATTACTAAACGAAAAGAAGAAAAGCAAAATTCAGAATATGCAGGAGGGGTATTCCAGCTAAATAATAGAAGCATCCGATTTAGGGTATCAAAAATTACGCCTAATAAGATTGGACAATTTGTTTCTTTTTGGGAGAAGAATGCCTCTATGAGCAATCAGGCATTTTCTTATGATTCAGCTCCTAACCTTTTAGTTATCACTTGTATAGCGGATAATAAACTAGGACAATTTATTTTTCCAAAAGAGATTCTTCTAAAAGAAAAAATATTAAAAACTCAAAATCAAAAAGGGAAAATGGCTATGAGGGTTTATCCTATTTGGGATAAACCTATTAGTAATCAAGCTAAGAAGAGTCAATTGTGGCAACTTCATTATTTTGTCGATTTAAGTGATACTGAAAATGTAGCTACAGATAAATTATTAAACTTATATTCATAGCACATAATAAAAAAATTGAAATATTCAATGTTCGTTCAGATGATATTTGGAAATATTAACAGGGTAAGCCGTTAAGTAAAGAATAAAAAAGGAGCATACAAATAAAGTATGCTCAAAAAAAGATAGGTTTTATGAGTGGAGAATCTCCATACGATAATATATGCGCATTTCATTAATATGTGTAAAATATCAATAAAATATCAACAGAATATCAATTAATGAGTTATTTTAGTTTTTTAATGAAGTCATGTTTTGTGAAATGAAAAAGAGCCGTTTCTTTTGAAAGATGCGGCTCTTTTTATTATTTTGTTATCGTACTGTTCGAAATGATAAATCATAAAATTATACGATTAACAATTTGATAATGATCGGACTTCAGTTATATATTTCTTGAAGTCTGGATATTGAGATACAGTTTGGCAGGTAGGGGTGAGTAGTTGATTAATTAAAGATACATTTGTAATTACTTCGTTACAAGGACCATAGAATGTAACTTTTAGCTTTGAATTCGGGGGAACTTTGAATACGATAGGGATTTTTTTCATTAAATAAACTCCTTACATAACAGAGGTTATATGTTTATTTCCTTTTAATTAGGAAGACATATTAATATAATATGTAATTTTTATTGTAGTTGATTATTACATATACTGTATGAGTTGATGTAATTTCTATTACGTATCAAAATAGTGTTGTGAAAAAATATATATCATGTTTATAAAAAGCTTAAAAACAGACTAATATGAGGGAATAAGCGTTAATTAACTTGTCTCTATATAATAAATTGTAAAAAGGCAGCTTTTTTTAGCTGCCTTTTTACAGGGAGATTGAAAAATCTTGGAGGTCATTCATGAGTATAAGCAAAAATTGCTTATATGTAGTATGTACATTATTTATAGTTTTATTCCAATATTTAGTATGAAATAAACGCAAGTTTATCGTTTACAAATGCAAAAAAAGAAGGACTTATTTATTATGGATAAAAAGAAATTATTTAGTTTTAAAAAATGATGAAAATATATTTATTTGTCTTATAGAAGCTTGCTATTAGGCGTATGGGTCTAGCAATAAAACAAGCTTTGAATAAGATAATAAAAAGGAGTTGATTAGTAATGGGTTATATTGTAGATATTTCGAAATGGAATGGAAATATTAATTGGGATATTGCAGCGTCTCAGCTAGATTTAGTTATTGCTAGAGTTCAAGATGGTTCGAATACGATCGATTTTATGTATCAAGGTTATGTGAAAGAAATGAAGAAACGTAGTATCCCATTTGGGAATTATGCATTTTGCCGTTTTATATCTATTTCAGATGCAAAAAAAGAAGCACAAGATTTTTGGAATCGTGGCGATAAAAACGCTAAATTTTGGGTGGCAGATGTAGAAGTTCAAACAATGATAGATATGCAAGGCGGGACTCAAGCATTTATTGATGAATTACGCCGATTAGGTGCAAAAAAAATTGGTTTATATGTAGGACATCACACGTATGTATCATTTGGAGCTCGCAATATTGATGCTGATTTTATTTGGATTCCTCGTTATGGAGGGAATAAACCAGCATATCCTTGTGATATTTGGCAATATACTGATTCAGGAAATGTTCCTGGTATTGGAAAATGTGATTTGAATCAATTAATTGGGAATAAAAATCTTTCTTGGTTTATAGGTTCAAATCAAACAAATCAATCTAGTATTGGAGACAGTAAGCGACCAAATGGAATTGGTATTGCAGTTTCAAAATATGATGATGGATACGGAATTAATTTATATGAAAATCCTGCGAATCCGCAATTTATAGGAAGACTTACGAAAAAAATCCCATATTTAATCTATAAAGGTTATTGGGGAGGTGGCGAAAAAGATATGATTTGTTTAGGTGGTGAACAACAGTGGGCTAAGTTAGAACATTTTAATGTACAATGGTTTTATGCATATTCAAAGTATACACCTGGATATGAAATTAGAACGTACGATGGGCCAAACGGGAATGATACAGGTGCGGTCGATGGGAGGGTTCCTTATCGTATTTGGAATCGTCAAGATGGATATATAGATATAGGTGGGAACAAATGGATCAAAGAAGAACATGTGCAGATTAAATGATGTTAAAAGTCGGATTTATGCCGGCTTTTTTATTTAATAAAGCTTGTCTCTGGCATGAAGAGAAATACTTGCAGAAAACACATTGATTTCACAATAGCGCTGTATAGTTCCTAATATACATTTATCAAAGTGAGGTATTTGAATTGAAAAAGAAAAAGCTATTTATGGGAACTATTATTGCATGTGTGGCGCTAACATTGTCTGCGTGTGGTTCCTCAGAAAATGTTGCAACATCAAAAGTAGGAAACGTGACAGAGAAAGAGTTAAGTAAAGAATTAAGGCAAACATATGGAAAAAGTACTTTATCTCAAATGATGTTAAATAAGGCATTGCTAGATAAATATAAAGTTTCAGATGAAGAAGCTAAAAAACAAGTAGAAGCAGCGAAGGAACAAATGGGTGACAAGTTTAAAGTGGCTTTAGAGCAAGTAGGATTAAAGAATGAAGATGAATTAAAAGAGAGAATGAAGCCAGAAATTGCACTTGAGAAAGCGATTAGAGCGACTGTCACAGATAAAGATGTGAAAGATAACCATAAACCTGAAATGAAGGTAAGTCACATTTTAGTGAAAGATGAAAAAACTGCGAAAGAAGTAAAAGAGAAAATAAATAATGGTGAAGATTTTACTGCTTTAGCGAAACAGTATTCGGAAGATACTGGTTCAAAGGAACAGGGCGGAGAAATCGCTGGTTTTGCTCCTGGTCAAACTGTGAAAGAGTTTGAGGAAGCTGCGTATAAATTAGATGCAGGACAAGTAAGTGAGCCAATAAAAACATCTTATGGTTATCATATAATAAAAGTGACGGATAAAAAAGAATTGAAACCATTTGATGAAGTAAAAGATACGATTCGAAAAGATTTAGAACAACAAAGACTGCAAGATGCGACAGGTAAATGGAAACAACAAGTAATCAATGATCTATTGAAAGAAGCAGATATTAAAGTAACAGATAAAGAATTTAAAGATACATTTAAATTCTTAGATGAGAAATAAGGTTTAGAAGAAAAACAGAGATTTAGCATAATGCTATATTTCTGTTTTTTTGTTTTCAATAGAAAAGGGAACTCATATAGAGTTCCCTTTTCGCGTTAGTGTGTGAGTTATAAATAGATAGTAAGACAATACAATATTACATTTAAATATTAAGAATTACAATAGGGAAATTTGGATGTAGATAAAAGGAATAAGCAATTAAATTCGCAAAATGTTGAAATGATAATGTTTTAGTTAATTAATTTTGTTAAATATAAACTAAATATATTTTCTTGGAGAGTGAATTGAGGACATAATTTAAAGAATGGTACATATCATATTTATTGGAGTATAAATTAACTTTATAGGAAGTGACATGTTGAACATTTAGTACAAAAAGATGTTCTTAATGATGATAAGAATTATTTATCCCGCTATTTGTGGGAGTCTTACTGCTCGTAAAACCCCCACTGATTATTAGCCTTCACTTTATTAAAATAGGATGAATATTTTTATATTTACTAGATTATTAAATTAATTTGGGGGAGAATATATGAAAGTTATTTTTAAGAGAGAAGGCGGAGGGAAAATTTTTGAATCATCTAATGAAAATATAAGCGTTCTATTAGCTGTATTAAAAGAAACAAAAGGGATAAAGATTGGGATGGTTGAGTATGAAGTATTAGAATATAAACTGGAATATTATCGGAATCCGAAAAAAACAGAAACAGAGAGAGAATTACATATTATAATGCAACCCAAGCATAGTCAATAAAGAAAGTGAAAAATTGATGAGTGTGAATCTTACTGCCTGCAAATAGCAGGATAAATGGTAGTAATTGTCGATATGTATGAAACTTATGAGGAATGAATTGTTTTACATCATAAGTTTCTAAAGCTTTGTGAGTTCGTTCATAATAAAAGTGTATGCTTTTGTTGAAGGATGGTTAATGAGATGTAGCTGAAATTTGTATTACAGAAAGAACGTTAGTTAGGATAGAAAAGTAAAATTAGAAATATAATTAGTTCAATAAAAGCGACTTCACATTAGGTGGAGTCGCTTTTATTGTTGCTACACGTATTCTATGATGCGATAGGAAGTGCAAAGAAATTTGATTAATAAAAGGGAGTAATAAATGAGTATGAATAAACTTCATATATTAAAGTTGCATTTTGTTTGAAAAATTTACATGTTGCACTTCCGTAAGAACATTCGTTCGTGTATAATTAGAACGAATGTTCTTTCGGAGTGGAGATGTCTACAAATTCATAAATAGTTTTGAATTGGAAAGCTACGCTACGTATAAATAAGAGATGGATAAAGAATGAAGCGATAAGGCTTCTAACCGCAAGGGCTGCGGAGATAGCCTAATAAATTAGAGTTCGATAGAACTCTTTACTTAGGAATCCCCCACTTCTAAACGAAGTGAAAGTGGGGTAGTTCAAGAATGGATAGATATAGAAAATTGAGGAGTAAAGAAAATGAATTATGTAAAGATACAGGAAAAAGGAAGAGAGTGGGTTCCGTTTACAGTAATGTCGGAACAATTATTAAGTATGAAAAAAATTATTGGAGAGAAATTAAAAGTCCAAAGACCGCTAATAACAAATGAAGCGAAAGACAGCATTTCAGACAAATTATTAACTTCATTATTGTCTGAAGAAGAGATGTTAGTGACATATTTTGAAGAAGGATACATACTTACGAGTTATATGACAGTGGTTCATATAAATCCAATTCAACAAATTGTAAAATGTACAGATGCATTTTATAAAACATATATATTTTCTGCAATGGACATAATTGATGTAACCTAAAAGAAGCTGAATTTTGAAGTTTAGCTTCTTTAATTTATCTAGCTATTTACGGACAGGCAGATTCACACCTCAAAATTCGGCTGTGAGTCAGGCTACCTGTTAAGACCTAATTTTTTGAAGAGGTGAAGAACTAAATGAAAAAGCAGCTAGCTGCAAGCTAGCTGCTTAGTCCCAGGGAAAGGGAGAAAAAGATTGGCACTCAAAAAATCAATGATAGCTGTGTATCAGCCTGAGTATAGTATAGACAAATTTTAAAATGTTATACAAAAATGATTACAGATCTGGTTAGGCCGTACCAACTTGGTTTTGATCTGCTAGATCAGAATCAAATGTATTAGTCGCGCTAACCCCACTAAAAGTGTTCACTACGAAACCAACGTTAGATGCGCCAGAGCCGTTATAAGCTTTCGTATTCTCTTTTGGAGAAACATTGTAGAAATCACCTAAGTTGAAAGATCCGTTACTATTTTGTACAACTAAATTCCCAACAACTGAGGGCATAATTTTCACCTGCTTTATAAGTAATTGTTTGCATTACTATATGAAGGTATAGTCTAATTGGTTCATTTGACAAATATTCCGGAATAGAAAAATGTTTGAAGCTTTGTTTAATCAATCGAGCAAAAAGTATGTTAAAATTAATGAAGAGCTGAATTTTAAAAAGAATAAATTCGAATAATTAATATATACGGAATTAAAGGAGGCGAAATGTAATGGATAATGTTATAAAAACAGTGGATTTAACAGATGCAGAATCAAGTAAACTTATTGCTTATATTTATAGTAATGATGTCACATTGATCGAAAAAGCATTTTGTCCTAATGAAATAAAATTAAAGTTTAATGAAATAGCAATTTTATCGGCAATTAAAACCGCATATATTACGAAAGTATCTATAAGGAAAGAACTTGAAGCAATTTTTCACGATACAGGCGTTTTATTAGTAAAGCAAAATGTTGAAAGGAATAGTATTCAATCTATAACAATGCATTTTGAGCAATTTAAAAAGTTGCAAAATGAGATTGAGAATTTAAATAAAAGTATGTTATAAGACTAGGTGGAAATTTATTGATAGAGGTGGGCTCTGTTAAGTTGAAAAAGTGGATTGAAAAGTATTTGGATAAATCGAACCGTAAACATAAATATACTTTCATTAAGGTGTAACCTATATTTATCGATGTGAGAAATGTAGGGAATAGAAGATACAATTTAAAAATAATAACGATACAAACAAAAAGAGTAACTATGATGGTTACTCTTTTTGTTTGTAATATGTAATATCAAAAATACTTCTAAAGTATGAAATGAATTGATACTTAAGTGAGAAGTTGAATAAGAATAAAAAGAGTAATATTAATGGAAAGGAGGAGATGAAGTTGGAGCGAAACGACATTGGGAAACTTGTAATTATTACTGGAGTAACGCAAGGGTTAGGACGTGCAATGGTTGATAGGTTTCATGAATTGGGGTGGAACATAGCAGGGTGTGGACGCTCAAAAAATAAAATTGAAGAACTTAATAAATATTACGGTGCTTCACATGATTTTCAAATAATTGATGTTTCAAATCATCACCAAGTTAGTAAATGGGCAAGTCGTATTCTTAATAAGTATAGGGCTCCCGATATGTTAATAAATAATGCATCGATTGTTAATCAAAATGCACCTCTATGGAAAGTTACCGCACAAGAATTTGAAAGTGTAATGAGTGTAAATGTGAACGGGGTAGTAAATGTCATTAGGGCGTTCGTCCCGGCGATGATAGCTAGGAAAGAAGGAATTATTATTAACATGAGCTCTAGTTGGGGAAGAGAAGGCGAGGCTGAACTTGCGCCATATTGTGCCTCGAAGTTTGCTGTTGAAGGTATCACGCAGTCAATGGCAATGGAACTGCCAAATGGTATGGCAGTAGTTGCTTTAGATCCAGGTGGCAGTATTAGCACTCCAATGCTTCACTTATGTGCACCTCAATATGTAAAAGAATCTCCTACACCTGAAATGTGGTCACATAAAGCAATTCATTATATATTAAATATATCAATAGATAAAAACGGTGAGTCATTGACATGTCCGGCATACATTCATTGAGAAACTCCTTGTCAAAAAGAGCGCCTGAAAGGTGCTCTTTTGTATTATTAGTACATTATGTGATGCACAAAATTACATATGAAAAATAGAATAATGAATTAAAGGTGATATTTGTTTGTTTTGAATGTATTAGAAAATTTAAATATAGGTGATGGGAAATGAACCTACGCGATTTAGAATTGACAGGTGCCTGGTTTCAAGTAGGAGGAAATCTTATAGCAGCAATTGGAACAACTAGAGGGTTTGCAGGGGAAGAAAAGATTGAGTCGGATCTCGTTATTGTAGGGAGTTCATTACAAGCTCTCGGATATATATTACAAATTATAGCAACTAATGATGCGAAAGATGAAGATAAATGTGAGAAGCAAGAGGTAACTATAGATAATAAAAATAAAGCGCTAGCGAAAACGGGGATTGAGTTATTAGCTTTAGGTAATATTTCAAATGTAATAGGAACGTATTTTAATCTCAATGAACAAATGAAAGAAAATGATTTCCTTATAATTACTGGAAATAGTTTGCAATCAATTGGCGCTTTTTTAGGAGTAGAAGTAGCATTGAATGAGATAAATGGAATACAGTGGATTATCGTATTAGGGAATTCAATGCAAAGTTTAGGTGCGGGATTACAAGCATATGAAGGTATTAAAAATATACCAAAAGAAGAAAAGGGAAAAGAAGACAGTAATATAGATAAAGAAGATCAACGTATAATAGGGCTAATAGGTATTTGGATACAGGCAATAGGTACTGTAATTTCAGCAATTGGATTAACCGAAATAGTAGAGGAACAACGATTGGAATCTAAGAAAAGGTGATGAAATACTCATTTCAATGAAGTTTGGAGTATTTCAATTTTAGAAGTAGGACAAGATGGATGTGTTAATTGTTTTTGTAGGCTTTTTCATATAGGCGTAGAATATACATATAAACGAACAGGTGAAAATAACTTGTTAACGTTAGTGAGAGGTTCCTCATTTAGTTATACTATTATATGTGATTTTTGTAATGATGAGTTCTTATATACGCTTTTAGAAATAACATGATTTCATAGGTTTGATAGTGTAGGAGATGGATGGGGAAGAATCGAAAAATAAACATTAAGGAGTTTTTCAGACATGATGTACTTATTAGCAATTCTACTTCCGCCGGTAGCTGTTTTATTTTGCGGAAAGCCGTTTCAAGCGATTATTAATTTCATTTTAACCTTAATTTTTTGGGTTCCAGGAGCGATACACGCAGTTCTTGTCGTACATGATAAAAAAGCCGACAGGCGACTTAAAAAACAAGTTCAGGCGTATGATGAAATTAATAAAAGAAATAGAAGAAATAGAAGGTAAATTGCGATTGACATACAAAAAAGAAAGGGGATTTGATTCGCCTTTCTTTTTTGTATGCCAATCAAGTTTAAATTTTAGTATAGCGGTAAGAATTTTTAATATAAGTATTATGATAATAACTTTTAGAATGTGCGTTTAATAAACCGGTGTAAATGCTTTCTGGCACATTAAAGAAATCATACATACCATTCTTTAGTTGAATACGTAAAATCATAGAAAAAGGATTATAGCCAACAGCAACTAATTTTTTTGAAATAACGGGAGATAGCTCCATCATTACGCAACTCCTTATTTTTCATTTTAGATGGTTTCTTGTAGAGAAGGGGATTGTCGTGTTGAAATCCTAATAATTAAAGGAGTATTATACTTATATGCAATATATTAAATGTTTGTTATACGTAATTATAAGGAAGTTCACACGAAGTACATATCGTTGTGCTATTTTTATTTCACCTTTGATTTATAAATAAGAAAATATTGACCATTTGAAAAAAAGGTATATTATTTATACGAGGTATTAAAAATTCACTTCTTACATTCTATGCTTTAAGGGGCAGTATTATTAGAAAAAATAGAAGTGAAAATAGTTTGTATAAGAAGTATTCTAAAATGTATAATCTGTGAATTGGGAAAATATTGAATGCTCCAGGTCAATATACTTTCTTGATTAAATGTATTTGGGAAAGTGACCTCAATATTTTCAAGTAAATCAACGGGAGAATTGAAAGGCAGGAGAAAGTAACATGTCAGAAAATTATCGTTCTCGAGAGGAGCGACGACAAGTTCAAAAGAAAAAACAGCCAGCTTCTAAAAAAACAAAACCAAAAGGTAAAACATCGTTTTTTCGTAAATTTTTAATCAGTTGTTTACTACTTGGTATTGTAGGTTTAGTGGCAGGGGTTGCTACCTTTTTCGTAATGATTAAGGATGCACCAAAACTTGAGAAAGCAAAACTTGTTAATCCGTTATCCTCAAAAATCTATGATAAAGACGGGAATTTGGTATATGAATATGGGAAAGAAAAGCGGACGAATGTTACGTATGATCAAATCCCTAAATTGGTAGAAAATGCATTTTTAGCAACAGAAGATTCGCGTTTTTATGAGCATAGCGGAGTAGATTTTAAAGGTACTGCTCGTGCAGTTTTAGTTAGTCTTAAGGGAGATTATGGCTCTCAAGGTGGTAGTACGATAACGCAGCAAGTTATTAAAAACTACTTCTTATCGATGGAAAAAACGTCAAAACGTAAAGTTCAGGAAATATATTTAGCGTATAAGCTAGAACAACAATATTCAAAACATGAAATATTAGAGATGTATTTAAATAAAATTAATTTAGGAAACCGTTCATATGGAATCGCAACAGCAGCACAAAACTACTACGGTAAAGAATTGAAAGATTTAACATTACCAGAAGTTGCGATGCTAGCTGGCTTACCAAAAGCACCGAATAACTATGACCCAACGAAAAAAGAAAATGTTCAAAGGGCAACAGAAAGAAGAAATACTGTACTAAACTTAATGAATAGACATGGTTATATTACAAAGGCAGAAATGGAAGAAGCTTCGAAAGTTAAAGTAACAGATGGACTTAAGACTGCAACTGTTCAAGCAATGCCTCATACTGCATTTATGGATGCAGTTGTGAAAGAAGTAGAAAAGGAAATACCAGATGTTAATATTGGATCAGATGGTTTAGAAATCTATACAACATTAGACCCGAAAGCACAGAAATTAGCTGATAATATTTTGAATACAAATATTATTAATTATCCAAATGATAAATTCCAAGGTGCTTTCACATTTATGGATACGAAAACTGGAGAAGTTCGCGCTATAGGTAGTGGGCGCGGTGAAAATAAAGCAGTATTTAAAGGGCATAATATGGCGATTGAATTAGATCGTGCAGCTGGTTCAACGATGAAACCAATTTTTGATTACGCTCCTGCAATTGAATATTTAAAATGGGCTACTTATCATCAAATTGATGACTCTCCATTTAAGTATTCAACTGGCCAAGAAGTTAGAAATGCAGATAGAAGTCATTTAGGGCCAATCTCAATGCGTGAAGCACTAACAAAGTCACGTAATATCCCAGCTATTAAAACAGCTAAAGAGGTAGGTATTAGTAAATCGAAAGAGTTCTCTGAGAAATTAGGTATTACATTTAATGTAGCACCGACAGAATCAACAGCGATCGGTACAAATGAAGCGTCACCAACTGAAATTGCAGGTGCTTATGCGGCATTTGGGAATGACGGTAAGTATACGAAGCCGCATTTTGTTAAGAAAGTAGTTTATCCAGACGGCAAGTCACAAAGTTTTGGACAAAAACCAAAATCAGTTATGGCGGATTCTACAGCATATATGATTACTGATATGCTTCGTTCTGTAGTTACATCAGGTACTGGTACATCGGCAAATGTGGCCTCTTTAGATGTAGCTGGTAAAACAGGTACAACTAACTATTCTTCAAAACAACTAGCACAATATGGAATTCCAGAAAGTGCAACTCGTGATAGTTGGTTTGCAGGATATACACCGCAATATACGATGGCAGTATGGACTGGATATACGAAAGATGGTAAAGACGAGTATATTAGTAGTAAAAATACGAAAATTGCACAGTTGATCTTTAAAGAAATGATGAGCGAGATGGCTACAGATAAATCACGCTTTAAAATGCCAAGTAGTGTTATTCAAGAAGGTAGTGAATTGCGTATAAAAGGTGAAAAACGTGATTCATCTCCAAATACGAGCGTACCGGATACAACGGAACAACCAAAACAAGATCAACAGCAAAAAACTGAAGAAGAGAAAAATCAAGAGGAATTAAAGAAACAGGAAGAACTTAAGAAACAAGAAGAGCAAAAGAAACAAGAAGAGCAAAAGAAACAAGATGAACTTAAGAAGCAAGAAGAGCAAAAGAAACAAGATGAACAGAATAAGCAAAATGAACAAAACAATGGAAATGGTCAAGGAACTCCAAATCCACCAACTAATGGAGGTGACCAAGGAACTCCAAATCCACCAACCACTGGAGGTGGCCAAGGAACTCCAAATCCACCAACCACTGGAGGTGGTCAAGGAACTCCAAATCCACCAACTAATGGAGGTGACCAAGGAACTCCAAATCCACCAACCACTGGAGGTGGCCAAGGAACTCCAAATCCACCAACCACTGGAGGTGGCCAAGAAACTCCAACCCCACCAACTACTGGCGGGAACACAGGAGAGGCTCCTTCCAATAATGGACAATAAATAATGCATTTTAAAAGCACCGAAGGTACCGGGAAAAACGGTTTCTTTGGTGCTTTTTGTATTATAAAGAGTAATATTATTTTTAAATATTAAAAGTACCATAGAAATTTTGAAAGTAAATTGATGGGAAATGATAAAAAATTTGAGTTGGCGGTATTGGATAACTAGGGCCATAAAAAGTAGTACTACTCGGGTGTGTACCATGATGCCAAAATGAAGGGGTGACTTGGTCAGTCGATTGATATTGTTGCCAAGCGGCAGGAAGTTCGATACCAACATCAGAACTAGCTGTATGAACGACAGGAACATGTATTGAGGGAGCTGATGGGACAACGGCGGTTATTCTTGGTGATACCCACATGAAAACGATCACTCCTAAGTTTAATAATAAAATAGTATATTCTTCTAAAACATATAAAGGTACATATATAGGTTTTTTGCTTAAAACATAGGCATAAAGTCGTAAGACCAACTTAAATTGATGGTAGACCATTTATTATGAAAAGATACGTCTATTAGCGGAGGGCAAGGGAACATGAAAAATATACAATTGATGTGTTGATTGTAATATTTTACGTGTTTATGGAGGGATTTTAATGGAACGATTATGGACGAAATCATTTATACAAATGACTATCGCGATGTTATTTTTATTTACGGGGTTTTATTTACTTGTTCCAACGCTCCCGCTCTTTATTAAAGAGATTGGTGGAAATGAATCGCAAGTTGGACTGATGATGGGAATGTTTACAATAGCGGCAGTTGTAATACGACCGATTATTGGAGGTATGCTAGATCAATATGGTAGAAGATCTTTTATTATTTTCGGACTCATATTTTTTGGGATAACGATGTATTCGTATAATTTAGCATCGACTATTGTCCTTTTAGCTGTTTTACGCGTTATTCACGGAGTGACGTGGGCTGTTTCTACAACAGCAGTTGGAACAGCGATAACTGATATTATTCCAGATTCACGTCGTGGTGAAGGGATGGGCTGGTATGGCATGGCGATAACAATCGCGATGGCAATTGGCCCGATGATTGGATTATGGGTTGTACAAAATTATTCATTTCATGGTCTATTCTTGTTAGCAACTCTTTTATCCTTTATGGCAGTCGTATTATCGTTAATAACGAAAATGCCATTCACGCCACAAAAAGAAAAAGGGAAAATTCAGCTGTTTGAAAAATCCGTTTTATCAATAACGGTTGTTGTTTTCTTTTTATCATTTGCATATGGAGGAATAACAACATTTTTACCGTTATTCGCGTCATCAATTGATGTGAATCCTGGGACATTCTTTCTTGTATATGCAATTGCTTTAACAATTGTACGACCTATTTCAGGAAAACTATTAGATAAGTATGGAGAAGTTTTTATCATACTTCCGGCACTATGTATTACTATTTTAGCGATAGTTGTACTAACGATTTCAAATGGTTTGATAGGTGTAATGATTGCAGCGGCATTATATGGTGTTGGATTCGGTTCAGCACAGCCCGCTTTACAAGCAGCGATGCTGACAATTGTTGATCCTAGTAAAAGAGGAGTTGCTAACGCTTCATTCTTTACCGCTTTTGATTTAGGGATTGGATTAGGTGCGATTTTACTTGGAGTAGTTTCACAAATGTTTGGTTACCGTATTTTATTTGCAGGTAGTGCAATTTCAGGATTAATAGCTTTAATTATATTTGTCATTTTTGTAAAACAACGATTAGGCAAAAAAGATTTTGCGTATAAAGCATGATGAATCTATTTGATGTATTGTAAGGTACGGAGGAAATAGCTCAATTCAGCCCGGATATTCTTTAGGGATTGTTTCTGAGAAATCAGTTCGGGAAATAGTGTCAGTTGAGAAAGACGGTAGTTTATTTTTATAGATTTTGATGATCTTTCGTACTTTCAAAACTATGAATTAGTTGTAAGCTATCGTAAAGAAACGGAAGAAATTTAATTTAATTATGTAAAATAATAATTTTATTAAAAATAAATAAATTTTATATAAGAATTATATTTATGGGAATATGAAATAAATATTATAAAAAACCGAGCTGTGCATGAGTGCAGCTCGGTTTTTTATGTTTGTTGAAGAAAAAGGGATTAAAGGTATATTTAGTGGGATTATATGGATAATTGTTATATTTCGTTTTAAAACATTGTAAAAGGATGTCTGTCCTTTCTTTATAAAAGATGAAAGTTATTTTTGAAAAATTGTATTATTACATCGGTAAAAGTATAGGAAACTTATCATTATAAAATAAATTGAAATCTTCTAAAAACTCTGATACATTGAAATAGAAATGTAGTTTCATATTATTGTAAAGGCTTACAGTTATGTGCACGAAGATCTATTAGGATTGGAGGAAATAATGATGAAAGCTGAAGAAAAATTTTCCCCGGGATTAGATGGTGTAGTAGCAGCGGAAACGAAAATTTCGTTTCTTGACACAGTAAAAGGTGAAATTGTAATTCAAGGGTATGATTTAATCGAACTCTCAAAAACAAAAGAGTATTTAGACATTGTGCACCTTTTATTAGAAGAACGTTTACCGAATGAGGATGAGAAAGCAACAATTGAAAAGAAATTAAAAGAAGAATATGCAGTGCCAGAAGGTGTATTCAATGTTCTAAAGGCATTGCCTAAGGAAACGCATCCTATGGATGGGCTACGTACAGGTGTGTCTGCATTAGCTGGTTACGATAGTGATATCGAAAACCGCTCGTTAGAAGTGAATAAAAGTCGAGGATACAAGCTTTTAAGTAAAGTGCCAAATATTGTAGCGAATAGCTACCATATTTTAAATAATGAGGAACCAATTGAGCCTCTTCAAGAATTGTCATATAGTGCGAATTTCTTCTATATGTTAACTGGAAAGAAACCAACTGAACTTGAAGAGAAAATCTTTGATCGTTCCCTTGTTTTATATAGTGAACATGAAATGCCAAACTCTACATTTACAGCACGCGTTATTGCATCAACGCAATCCGACTTATACGGCGCTTTAACAGGAGCAGTTGCATCCTTAAAAGGAAGTCTTCATGGCGGTGCGAATGAAGCGGTTATGTACATGCTTTTAGAAGCTGGTAATGTTGAGAAATTTGAAGAGTTATTACAGAAGAAACTATATAACAAAGAAAAAATTATGGGCTTTGGACACCGTGTTTATATGAAAAAGATGGATCCAAGAGCACTTATGATGAAGGAAGCATTAAAGCAGTTATGTGATGTGAAAGGCGATTATACACTATATGAAATGTGTGAAGCTGGAGAAAAAATTATGGAGAAGGAAAAAGGAATTTATCCGAATCTTGATTATTATGCTGCTCCAGTATATTGGATGCTTGGTATTCCAATTCAACTTTACACACCAATCTTCTTTAGTTCTAGAACAGTAGGGCTATGTGCACACGTAATTGAGCAACATGCGAACAATCGTTTGTTCCGTCCACGTGTAAATTATATTGGCGAGCGACATGCATTTAGTAAATAAAAACAACTGGGGAGTTGTTAGCGCCGCCCGCCAGATGGGTGTTTGACCGACACCCATCATTAATAATAACGAATTTTCGACAGAAAGGGAAGAATAGCATGATTAAAACAAATGAAATTAAACAAAAAGATGCATTATTAGAAGAAATTACGGACTATGTATTAAATAAAGAGGTTACAAGTGCAGAGGCATTCAGTACGGCTCGCTACGTATTACTTGATACACTTGGATGTGGAATTTTAGCACTACAATACCCAGAGTGTACGAAATTATTAGGACCAGTTGTACCAGGAACAATCGTGCCAAATGGTACACGTGTACCAGGAACATCTTATGTGCTAGATCCAGTAAAAGGCGCATTTAATATCGGATGTATGATCCGTTGGTTAGACTATAACGATACTTGGCTTGCAGCAGAGTGGGGACATCCATCGGATAACTTAGGCGGAATTTTAGCAGTTGCAGATTATATTAGCCGCGTTCGTATTTCAGAAGGAAAAGAACCATTAAAAGTACGTGAAGTACTAGAAATGATGATTAAAGCACATGAAATTCAAGGTGTACTTGCTTTAGAAAACAGTTTAAACCGTGTTGGTCTTGATCACGTATTATACGTAAAAGTAGCGACGACTGCAGTAGTTGCAAAAATGCTTGGCGGAACGCGTGAGGAAATCTTTAATGCATTATCACATGCGTGGATTGATAATTCTAGTCTTCGTACATATCGTCATGCTCCAAATACAGGTTCACGTAAATCATGGGCAGCAGGTGATGCGACGAGCCGCGGTGTTCATCTTGCAATGACTGCATTAAAAGGTGAAATGGGTTACCCAACGGCATTATCTGCACCAGGATGGGGATTCCAAGATGTGTTATTTAACAAGCAAGAATTAAAATTAGCAAGACCGCTAGAATCTTATGTAATGGAAAATGTATTATTCAAAGTGTCATTCCCAGCAGAATTCCATGCACAAACAGCTGCAGAATGTGCAGTGAAATTACATCCGGAACTTAAAGAAAGATTAGATGAAATTGATCGTATTACAATTACAACTCATGAGTCAGCAATTCGTATTATCGATAAAGAAGGTCCATTAAATAACCCAGCTGATCGCGATCACTGCCTACAATACATTACGGCAATAGGTTTATTAAAAGGAGATATCGTTGCGGATGATTATGAGGATGTAGTAGCGAATGATCCACGTGTAGATGAATTACGTAATAAGATGGTTGTTGTTGAAAACAAACAGTACAGTTTAGATTACCTTGACCCGAACAAGCGCTCAATCGCCAACGCTGTTCAAGTTCATTTTAAAGATGGTACTGTAACAGAAAATGTGGAATGTGAATACCCACTTGGCCACCGTTTCCGTAGAGACGAAGCAATTCCAAAAGTTGTTCGAAAATTCACTGCAAATATGGCAGGTCATTATTCTAGTAAGCAACAAGAAAAAATCCATGATGCTTGTCTAAATGAAGAAAAACTAGAAAATATGAATGTAAACGAATTTGTAGATCTATTCTTAATTTAATAATAGGGGGAATTTAGAATGGCTTGGGTTGTGAATAAACAGTCAACACAAGAGGAGCTTGCGAATCGCTTCCGAGCTTTAGTAGAAGCAAATGAAATTTTGCAAATTCCAGGTGCTCATGATGCAATGGCGGCTCTTGTTGCGAAAAACACAGGTTTTTCAGCTCTATATTTATCGGGAGCTGCTTACACTGCAAGTAAAGGACTACCAGATTTAGGAATCGTGACGTCTACTGAAGTAGCAGAGAGAGCAAGGGATCTAGTTAGAGCTACAGATTTACCAGTTCTTGTTGATATTGATACAGGATTTGGTGGAGTACTAAACGTAGCGAGGACAGCTGTAGAAATGGTGGAAGCGAAAGTTGCGGCTGTTCAGATTGAAGATCAACAATTACCAAAGAAATGTGGACATTTAAATGGTAAGAAACTTGTTACTACAGAAGAATTAGTTCAAAAAATTAAAGCGATTAAAGAAGTTGCGCCAAGTTTATATATTGTAGCACGCACAGATGCTCGCGGCGTGGAAGGATTAGATGCAGCGATTGAAAGAGCGAATGCATATGTAAAAGCAGGGGCAGATGCAATATTCCCAGAAGCGCTTCAATCGGAAGAAGAATTCCGTTTATTTACTAGCAAAGTGAATGCACCTTTACTAGCAAATATGACTGAGTTCGGAAAAACACCATATTATAGTGCAGAGGAATTTGCGAATATGGGCTTCCAAATGGTAATTTATCCTGTAACTTCACTTCGTGTTGCTGCAAAAGCATATGAGAATGTGTTCACGCTAATTAAGGAAACGGGTTCTCAAAAAGATGCACTTTCTAATATGCAAACGAGAAGTGAATTATATGAAACAATTTCATATCATGACTTTGAAGAGTTAGATACTGGAATTGCAAAAACAGTATTATCTGAAGATCAATAGGTAGAAGGATTTAGGCGATGAAAATACATCTTTGGCAAAACGAACTGCTTGATGTGAAAAATCATCGCCTTCTGTTTTCAATAATAAGATATTCCACTCATCGTAGACGAGCATATGCAAAAATCAACGAAGGCCGAAATGATAGGGGGATTCAGATGGAGAAAACGAAGTTACCATGGGATGAATTTTTTTCACTCAATAAAGATGTGAATAATACTTTCTTTACACCAGAAGATTTTTCAGGGGATGAAGATTTAATTGCAAAAACGACAGAACAATTCGTTAAACAAGAAATTGTCCCGCAAATTGAGAATATTGAACAACATAACTATAAAGTTTCTCGTCAATTATTTGAGAAAGCTGGGGAACTTGGATTATTAGGCATTGAGGTACCAGAAGATTATGGCGGATTCGAGTTAGGAAAGGCTGTCTCAGGTCTTGTAGCAGAGAAAATGGGTTACGCTGGTGCATTTAGCGTTTCTTTTAATATACACGCCGGTGTAGGTACGTTGCCTTACATATATTATGGAACGAAAGAACAGAAAGAAAAATATTTGCCGAAAATTGCGTCTGGAGAATGGATTGGGGCTTATGCTTTAACTGAGCCAAATGCTGGTTCTGATGCATTAAGTGCAAAAACGAGTGCAGTATTGAATGAAGATGGAACTGCTTGGAAGTTAAATGGTGAGAAGCAGTGGATTACAAATGCTCATATGGCAGATGTATACGTTGTTTTTGCGAAGACAAATAAAGGAATGACAGCGTTTATTGTCGAAAGAACATGTGAAGGTGTATCCATTGGACTAGAAGAAAAGAAAATGGGGATTAAAGGTTCTTCAACAGCGACGCTTATTTTAGAAGATGTTGTCATCCCTGCTGAAAATGTTTTAGGGGAAGTTGGGAAAGGGCATCACGTAGCTCTTAATATCCTTAACTTTGCTAGACTAAAACTGGCTTTTGGAAATATTGGAACAGCAAAACAAGCAATTGGTTTATCGGTTCAATATGGAAAAGAGCGAAAACAGTTCCAAACGGAATTAGTAGATTTTACGATGATTCAAGAGAAAATTGCCAATATGATTATTTCTACATATGGAGCAGAAAGTGCAGCTTACCGTACAGCGGGTGTAATTGATGAAGCAATTCATGAGAGTGATGAAGATCTTATGAAAAAAATGTCCCAATTTGCAATTGAATGTGCACTGAATAAAGTAAACGCTTCTGAAACACTTGCTTATATCGTAGATGAAGCTGTACAAATTCATGGTGGTTACGGTTATATGCAAGAATACGAAGTAGAACGATTATATCGTGATGCTAGGATTAGTCGTATTTTTGAAGGAACGAATGAAATTAATAGATTAACAGTTGCAAAAATGTTAATGAAGCAAATCGAGCAAATAGAAGATGCTGAAGTAGAAATTGATGTGGCAAATGTAGAAAGAAACCATCGTTACATTTTATTAGCGAAAAAATTGTTGAAACAATCTTTGAAAACGCTCTCTAAAACTCCAGGTTTAAAAATTGAGCAAGAGCAAGAATATTCACGCGTATTATCAAATATGTTGACGGACGTGTACGTCATGGAATCAGCATTTTTACGTACGAGGAAAGCAGTTAGTAAAAATGGTGAGGAAAAAGAGCGTACGAAACAAATGATAACAGATGTTATTTGTGAAGAAGGATATCGTAAAGTAGAAGAATCCGCGATTTCCATTCTTTCAGCAGCTGTCACAGAAGAACAAAATAGACAAGAAATATTAGCTGAAATCCGTCAATTATTAGTGCCTTTATACTCAAACTTATTTACGAAAAAGAGAGATATTGCGAAAGTTATTATAAATCGCGGGAAATATATTGTGTAAATAGGAGGAAAGCGATATGAAAAAGATTGGTTTTATCGGTTTAGGTAACATGGGTCTTCCAATGTCTAAAAATTTAGTTAAATCTAGCTACACAGTATATGGAGTGGACTTGAATAAAGAGGCGGAAGCTTCCTTTGAAAAAGAAGGAGGAATTATCGGCCTATCAATCTCAAAACTAGCAGAGACATGCGATGTGATTTTTACAAGCTTACCATCACCTCGTGCTGTTGAAGCGGTATATTTTGGGGAAGAAGGATTATTTGAAAATAGCCACTCGAATGTAGCTTTAATTGATACAAGTACAGTATCTCCACAATTAAACAAACAATTAGAGGAATCGGCGAAGGAAAAGAAAGTAGACTTTTTAGCAGCACCTGTTAGCGGTGGGGTAATTGGTGCAGAAAACCGTACATTAACGTTTATGGTTGGTGGATCGAAAGAAGTGTATGAGAAAACTGAATCTGTCATGGAAGTGCTTGGAGCGAATGTTTTCCATGTTAGTGAGCAGATTGATAGTGGTACAACTGTTAAATTAATTAATAATCTATTAATTGGTTTTTATACAGCTGGTGTGAGTGAAGCTTTAACATTAGCGAAAAAGAACAATATGGATTTAGATAAAATGTTTGAAATTTTAAATGTAAGTTACGGTCAGAGTAGAATTTATGAGCGTAATTATAAAAGTTTCATTGCATCAGAAAATTATGAGCCAGGCTTTACTGTGAATTTATTAAAGAAAGATTTAGGATTTGCGGTAGATTTAGCGAAAGAAAGCGAACTTCACTTACCAGTAAGTGAGATGCTATTAAACGTATATGAAGAAGCGAGTGAGGCAGGATATGGTGAAAACGATATGGCTGCTTTATATAAGAAAGTTAGCGAACAATTAATTTCTAATCAAAAATAGTGCACTTATAAAAACCATGATAAAAAAGGAGAGAATATAATGATTACAACTGAAATTAAACGAGTGAAAAATCATATTAATGGCGAATGGGTAGAATCTACTGGTACGGAAGTAGAAGCGGTTCCGAATCCGGCAACCGGAAAAATCATCGCTTACGTTCCACTTTCTCTAAAAGAAGATGTTGAAAAAGCTGTTGAAGCGGCAAAAGCGGCATACAAAACATGGTCTAAAGTGCCAGTTCCAAATCGTTCAAGACAACTATACAAATATCTACAACTGTTACAAGAAAATAAAGAAGAGCTTGCAAAAATCATTACGCTAGAAAACGGTAAAACGCTAACGGATGCAACTGGTGAAGTACAGCGTGGTATTGAAGCGGTAGAACTTGCAACATCAGCACCAAATTTAATGATGGGACAAGCCCTTCCGAATATTGCTAGTGGAATTGATGGATCGATTTGGCGCTACCCAATCGGAGTTGTTGCTGGTATTACACCGTTTAACTTCCCGATGATGATTCCATTATGGATGTTCCCACTTGCAATTGCTTGCGGTAATACATTCGTATTAAAAACATCTGAAAGAACGCCACTTTTAGCTGAGCGACTTGTAGAGCTATTCTATGAAGCTGGTTTTCCAAAAGGGGTATTAAATTTAGTACAAGGCGGAAAAGATGTTGTAAATAGTATTTTAGAAAATAAAGATATTCAAGCAGTTTCGTTTGTTGGCTCTGAGCCAGTGGCACGCTACGTATATGAAACTGGTACAAAAAATGGTAAACGTGTACAAGCGTTAGCAGGTGCGAAAAACCATGCGGTTGTTATGCCAGATTGCAACCTTGAGAAAACAGTACAAGGTGTAATTGGGTCTGCGTTCGCAAGTAGTGGAGAGCGCTGCATGGCATGTTCAGTAGTAGCAGTAGTTGATGAAATTGCTGATGAATTCATTGATGTATTAGTAGCGGAAACGAAGAAGTTAAAAGTAGGTGACGGTTTCAACGAAGATAATTATGTTGGACCATTAATCCGTGAATCTCATAAAGAACGTGTTTTAGGCTATATTAATAGTGGTGTAGCAGATGGAGCAACTTTACTAGTAGATGGCCGTAAAATCAATGAAGAAGTTGGAGAAGGTTACTTTGTTGGTGCAACAATCTTTGATGGTGTAAATCAAGAAATGAAAATTTGGCAAGATGAAATTTTCGCTCCGGTATTAAGTATTGTAAGAGTAAAAGATTTAGAAGAAGGTATTAAGCTGACAAATCAATCGAAATTTGCGAATGGTGCTGTTATTTATACATCAAATGGAAAACATGCACAAACATTCCGAGACAATATTGATGCTGGTATGATTGGTGTAAACGTTAATGTTCCAGCACCAATGGCATTCTTCGCATTTGCAGGAAACAAAGCTTCATTCTTTGGAGATCTTGGTACAAATGGTACGGATGGCGTTCAATTTTATACACGTAAAAAAGTTGTAACTGAGCGCTGGTTTTAATAAAGTGAAATGATAATGAGTGGGGTGCATTCCCACTCATTATAAAAATAATACAAACGAAAATACACTACTCATAATCGAGTAGTGTATTTTCGTTTGTATTGTGTTAACTATTTCTTTCAAAGGCTAATTTAATACCAAACCCAATTAAGACGATTCCTGTAATCCCTTGAATATAACGCTGTGTCTTCGGTTTTTTCATAAAAGCACTAATTTTATCAATTAAAAATATATAAAAAGCAAACCAAATGACGGTTAAAATGAGATAAGTAAGTCCCATAACGAGAAGTTGTATAAATGTATTATGATTTGGATTTAAAAACTGTGGTAAAAAAGTTAAAAAGAAGACTGCAATCTTAGGGTTTAGTAAATTTGTAAGAAACCCTTGGCGAAAGCAAGAAGTATGTTTATTGTCATTATTTATTGGAACGTCATTTGTATTTAAGTCTTCTGTGTTTCTTACTGCTAAAAGGGCTTTAATACCAATATAGACTAAATATACAGCACCAACATATTTAAAAATAGAAAATAAAAGAGCAGACTTTACAATAAGTGCTGAAAGACCAATTACAGCAGCTAAAGTGTGAATTAAAAGCGCAACACAAGTACCAAAAACAGTTTTTACGCCGCCGATTTTGCCGGCAATCAATGTGTTTTTCGTAGCCATTGCTGTATCAGGACCGGGTAGAATAATAAGACATATAGACATAATAATAAACAGAAAAAAATCTTCCATAATGTTATCCGCCTTCCTTTTTTGTTTTTAGAAAATTCGATTAACGTTAGTTTAACATACATTTTAGTTAAATAAAATTAAATTATATTTAAAATTATTTAACTAAAAAGAAGAGGCCATATAGAGTAGCTGAGAGTGTGCTACAATATATGGCCTCTTTGCTTAAGCGTTAAGTAAGTTAAAGAATCGATTTACATCTTCTTCTGAAACATCACTTAATTGTTTATATTTATAATTTGGATTTTGGTCTTTATCAACTACAACGGAGCGTACTCCTTCAAAGAAATCTTCATGTCGCATGAAGTTTTTAGCGAGTATAAGATCTGTCGCGAAACATTCTTCAACTGACTTTTCTTGGCCATCAATAAACTGTTTTAATGTTACCTTTAATGAAACAGGGGATTTGGATAATAGCTTTTCTTTCGTTGTTTGGGCAAATGGACTTTGATCTTTCTCTAACGATTGAATGATTCCCTCAATTGTATCGAATGCAAAATGCGAATTAATTTCTTCTACTGAAGAAGAAAGATTGCCATCTAAGTTTGGAGCAGTTGCAAATGTACGAATAACTTCTTTTAAATGAGTATGTACATCTTCTTTTTTCCAATTTACATTTTCAAGTGCGGTAAGGAAATTTGGTAATGAATCTGATGTCATAAAGTAATCAGCAGCGTTAATATATAATACATCAGGAGCTTTTAAAATAGATGCCGTTAAAGCAACATATCGACCAGTATATCCAGGCGCTTTATTTAAGAAATAAGCAGCACCGACATCCGGGAAGAAACCGATGTTCATTTCAGGCATTGCCCACTTCGTACGCTCTGTTACAATTCGATACGTCGCTCCATTTGTCAGACCGACACCACCGCCCATTACAATTCCATCTAAACAAGCGATAATTGGTTTTTTGTATTGATAAATAAATGTATCAATTTCATATTCTTCTTCAAAAAACTGCTCTGCATGTTGTAATGCAACTTCGTTAGAACGTGCTTCGTATAGCGTTTTAATATCACCACCTGCACAAAAACCTTTCGTCCCAGCTCCTTTTAAAACGATGAGTTCAATACGCTCATCTTGCTCCCATTCTTTAAGTTTTTGCCCAATTGGTTGTAACATGTCATAGGATAAAGAATTAAGTGCTTTTGGACGGTTTAAAGTAATAGATGCAACGCCGTTTTCGCTAACAGAAAATAAAACGTGTTCAGTCATTATAAATCCTCCCTTACTTATCTTTCTATTCTTATTTCTTGATACATGCTGAAATGTCCTCTATAATTTTTGTCTAAATTAGGTGCTTAGTGTTAGTACTTATCGCATATTTTGACGAGTTATATTTGCAGGATTTCAGAGAATGAAGAGGAATATTACAACATTACTGTAAGTGCTATTATTTGAAAATGTCGTGTTGAAGGCGCTATTATATGTATAACTTATATTGAGTTAGTATACGTGGTGTAAATTAAAGAGTGGATGTAGAAAAAGTTAAAAGGCTGAATTATCTAACTTTTAAAGAGCGCGGGGTTTGTATATAATTAGAAATAGAGAAAGGAGAGATCGGAATGCCAGGACCTTTACTATTGTCGGTTATTATTTTGTCATCTCTTATGGTAGGAATTACACAGTATTTTCATCATACAGATACGACAGAAGAAGTGAAGGCTAAGGTACGTCTCGTGTTTCCGATTTTTATAATATCTATTTCCATATGCTTTTTATTAAATAAAGATGGGTATGTTGTGGCCGTATTTGCGTTTTTTGTAGCGATTGTCTTAATAACTGTATTGTACTACGTTATGAAAGAGTACTTACAAAAATAAGGATGCCTGAAAGGGCATTTTTATTTTTGTAGATTAATAATTTCACATACCGTATTTCATATAAAAAAACATAAAATATTTATAATTAAAAAAGTATGTGCATCCCGGTGTATTTACTTGTCAATCTTGCATGACCACTATACTATTAAAATGTAGAGATTAGAAAAAAGGGGTTGTATCTAGCATGAAATTTGAGATGCATACAAAAATTATTTCAAATGAAAAAGAAGTAAGATTACATATAGAAGATAATTTATTTCAATTAATTTTAGATGGTTATCATCTATTTACTATTCAAGAAATATTGCCTTTATATAAATCAAACGAAGAAAGAATCGGTAGTGCAATTGTCCAAAAGTTAGAATGGGAGAACGGAAAAACTACACTAAACTATCAGCTTGTTTCACTACAATCAGTAAACTAAAAGGAGAAGGGTAATATGAAGTTTTTTCATACAGCGGATTGGCATTTAGGTAAGCTTGTTCATGGTGTATATATGACTGAAGATCAAAAAATTGTGTTAGATCAGTTTGTACAAGCTGTTGAAGAGGAAAAACCGGATGCTGTAATTATTGCAGGAGATTTATATGACCGAGCAATTCCACCTACAGAAGCAGTAGACTTATTAAATGATGTATTACAAAAGATAGTTATTGATTTACAAACACCAATAATCGCAGTTGCAGGAAACCACGATAGTCCGGACCGCATACATTTTGGTAGTAATTTAATGAAAAAACAAGGATTACATATTGTTGGACAATTCCAGTTTCCATACAATCCCGTTGTTTTAAATGATGAATACGGAGAGGTTCATTTCCATCTCGTTCCGTATGCAGATCCAAGTATTGTTAGACATATATTGAAAAATGAAGATGTTCGTTCTCATGATGATGCGATGCGTATTTTTATGAACGAACTCTCTGAAACGATGGATAAAGAAGCGAGACACATATTTGTAGGACATGCATTTGTAACTTCTTCAGGAGAGGCAGAGGAAAATACGAGTGATGCGGAACGACCACTTTCAATTGGTGGTGCTGAATATGTAAATAGCCATTATTTTGATAAATTTCATTACACGGCGCTTGGCCATTTACATCAAGCGCATTTTGTACGTAATGAGACAATTCGTTATTCAGGTTCACCACTTGCATATTCTATTTCTGAAGAAAAGCATAAAAAAGGATATTATATTGTGGAACTGGATGAAAAAGGTGAAACAACAATTGAAAAACGTTTACTTACACCACGTCGTAAAATGCGTACAGTAGAAGCGAAAATAGACGATTTATTGCTTCATCCAGTGAGTGAAGATTATGTATTTGTGAAATTATTAGATGAAAATCCTGTCTTGCAGCCAATGGAAAAAATACGTTCTGTATACCCAAATGCAATGCATGTTGAAAGATCTATTCAAAGACGAGAGTTCACAGATGAAAATGAAGTAACTGTTTCAAGACATAAAACGGATGATTTATCTCTTTTAAAAGCATTTTATAAAGAAATGAAAGGGCTAGATCTATCAGAAGAGAAAGAACGTCTATTTTTAGATGTTTTGCAAACAGTGCAAGAACGGGAAGGTGAGCGAGGATGAGACCGATTCAGCTTATAATGACCGCGTTTGGTCCATATAAACAGAAAGAAGTAATCGATTTTAAAGATCTTGGTGAGCATCGTATTTTCGCTATTTCTGGAAATACAGGAGCTGGAAAGACAACGATTTTTGATGCAATTTGTTATGTATTATATGGAGAAGCTAGTGGAGAAGAGCGCAGTGATACTAACATGCTTCGTAGCCAATTTGCTGATGATGATGTTTATACAAGTGTGGAATTAACTTTTCAATTAAAAGGAAAAAGTTATGAAATTAAACGACAACTGGGCCATAAAAAACAAGGAAATAAAACAATTACAGGACATGCAGTCGAATTATATGAAGTAATTGATGAGGAGAAAGTTCCATGTGTCGATCGTTTTCATGTAACGGATGTAAATAAAAAAGTTGAAGATTTAATTGGATTAAGTAAACATCAATTTAGCCAAATTGTCATGTTACCGCAAGGAGAGTTCCGAAAATTATTAACATCTGAAACGGAAAATAAAGAAGAAATACTACGCCGCATTTTTAAAACAGATCGTTATAAATTAATGCGTGAGATATTAGATCAAAAGCGTAAACAATGGAAAGACGTCTTACAAGAAAAACAAAAAGAACGTGAGCTATATTTCCGTAATGTATTTAAATTACCAATACGTGATGGGGCATTATTAGAGACATTAGTGGAGCAAGAGCATGTAAATACACATCAAGTAGTAGAGGCATTAGAACAAGAAACAAATTGGTACAATGCAGAGGTTGAGCAATTACACTTAGAACAAAATGACAAAACGAAACAATTAAAAGAAGCAGAGGCACGTTTTCATGCAGCAAAAGCTGTAAATGAGAAATTCAAAGATTTAGAACAAAAGAATGAGAAGTACAGTATTTTACAAGAAAACCGTGCCGTAATCGAAATGAAAGAAAAATCTTTTAAACATGCGGAACAGGCGAAGCGATTATTACCATTTGAGCAATGGCATGAGGAAGCGATGCAATATGAACAGCAGTCTGAAAGTTTGTTAAAACAGATAATCGCAAAAAAAGAGCATATAATGAACAGTTTTGCACTTGCTCAGGAGAAATATGAAGCATTAAAGAATAAGGCATCCGAGCGAGAAAATGCTAAAAAACAAGTTCAAAGACTAGAAGAGTTACAGCCAATTATTGCATCATTAGCTGAGAAAAAGTTAAATTTGCAAAATGCTGAAATTCACATAGGAAAATTAAAAGAAGGTATGCAAAAGTTAGATGAACAACTAGAAGCGTATAAAAATGAAAAACAAAGAATGTCTGGCGAATTACAGCAATTAGAAGCAGCGCTTGAACAATATGTAGCTAAAGTAGAAGAACTAACGAATATGCGAGAAGATGCAAAAGTATTAAAGCAGGCATATGATGTATGGCAAGAAAAACAAAAATACGAGCTAGAAAAAGAAAGTGCGTTTCATAAGATGCAACAGGCAGTTAGTACATATGAAAATATGGAACGCCGCTGGTTAAGTGAACAAGCTGGTATATTAGCTCTTCATTTACATGATGGTGAATCTTGTCCAGTATGTGGTAGTATGGACCACCCGAAAAAAGCTACAGAGCAAAGTAATGCAATTGATGAAAAAGAGTTAAATGAGCTAAGAGAAAAGAAAACTATTGCGGAAAAATTACATGTTCAATTAGAAGAAAAGTGGAATTTCTATCGAGTTCAATATGAACAAGTGATAGAAGAAGTGCTAAAGCGAGGCTATCGCTCAGAAGAATTAGTAGAAACATATAGTGCGCTCGTTCAAAAAGGAAAGCAATTAGCAGCAGAAGTTAATGCGTTAAAAGCAAGTGAAGAAACGCGTAAGCAAATTGCTGTGAATATAAAAAGCGTAGAAGAAAAAGTAGAAGAACTCCAGAAACAAAAGCGTGAAGTAGAAACTGTGCAGCACCGTACTGAAATGGAGTGTATGCAGCTTCGTACGTCATATGAACATGATAAGCAAAATATTCCGGAAAGCTTGCAAACGGTACAAGCTTGGAAAGTACAGTTTGACCAAGCTCTGCAAGAACTTAGGTTAATGGAAGATGAATGGGAGAAAGTACAAGAGGCGTATCAACATTGGCAAAATGAAAATATACGTATTCAAGCAGAACATGATAATGCTTCTAATCAATTTAATAGTGCAAAAGAGAAGAAAGAAGAGACGTTCACACGCTTTATGAAAGAGCTAGAACAAAGCGGATTTACAGATCAATTAACATATAAAGAATCCAAATTAAATGATGCTGAGATGGATAAGTTACAACAAGAAATCCAAAGTTATTACTCATCTCTAGAAGTACTTACAAAACAAATTGAAGAATTAAAAGCAGACTTAAAAGATAAAGAGTATATGGACATTTCTTCATTAGATGAGCAAGTGAAAGAATTGGAAATTAGCCTTGATATTATTAAAGAAAAACGACAACGTGCTCAAAACGCCGTATCATATATTACGGATTTACATGAAAATATTAAACGAATTGATGAACAAATTCATGAGGAAGAAAAAGCATTCCAAGAACTTGTTGATTTATATGAAGTAATGAAAGGGGATAACGATAGTCGTATATCCTTTGAACGTTACATCTTAATTGAGTATTTAGAACAAATTGTTCAAATTGCGAACGAACGACTACGTAAATTATCAAATGGACAATTTTATTTAAAACGAAGCGAACGAGTTGAAAAGAGGAATCGACAAAGTGGATTAGGATTAGATGTATATGATGCATATACAGGTCAAACCCGAGATGTAAAAACATTATCTGGCGGTGAGAAATTTAACGCATCACTTTGCTTAGCACTTGGAATGGCAGATGTAATTCAAGCGTATGAGGGTGGTATTTCCATCGAAACGATGTTTATCGATGAAGGATTCGGCTCATTAGATGAAGAGTCATTAACGAAAGCAGTTGACGCCCTAATCGACTTGCAAAAATCAGGTCGCTTTATCGGTGTAATTTCACACGTTCAAGAACTGAAAAATGCAATGCCAGCTGTATTAGAAGTAACGAAGCAGAAGGATGGGTGTAGTCAGACGAGGTTTGTGGTGAAATAAGCTTGTCAAATTGAAAGTATCTATCCTTACTTTGAACATTGTACCAAATTGTTATAACGTTTTTTCAATTAAGTTCAAATGAATTTAATAATGTTTTTATATAAAGCCGTCTCTATAGTAGAGGCGGCATCTTTATTATTTAAAGGAATGAATGATGCAATTATGAATCATTTGAAGAAGGTGGCGTATTTGCCAAACGATTATAACTTTTAAAGGCTGAAATTGCAGATATAACACCACCTGTTAAAAATAAAGCTGAACCACCAACTAAAATAATACGACTGACATATGTTTCACGAGCTTCTTCAACTTGTTCTTGTGACGGTGTTGGCATATAAAGTCCCCCTCAATATTAATGTGTTTTGCAATAGTATATACAAACGCCTAAAATATGTTAAAATCACTGGATAGTGTTATGAGGAAGTATATAGTTAGATGTGAATTGTTTGAAAAATCTTCATTATAAATTTATGCTAACTTCACATAGAGCACAAATTGAAATTGTATTATGTATATGTACCAAATAGATGAAATTGTATAGTATTGCTGTTTTTAAATAATCAAAATCCTATTATTTCTATATAAGGGTCTTAATTGTATATTTAGAGATAATATTTTATTTAGAAGCAGATTTTAATAAAAAGGAATTCAAATAAAAGGGGAATGTCTTATGACAACATATACGAGCGAGATAAAAAAAAGTTTAGTAACTGAAGAAGATGTGGATATTTTAAAAATAATGGCGCATCCAATACGATTACAAATTGTAAATGAATTAAGTGCACGCAAAACTTGTAATGTAACACAATTAACAGAAATATTAAATATTCCTCAATCGACTGTTTCGCAGCATTTATCAAAAATGAAAGGTAAAGTGCTAAGAGCTGAGAGAAGAGGGTTAGAAATTTATTATTATATTAATAATTTAAAAGCAAGCAAGATTGTTAGTGTTTTAGGATATGTAAATTAATGAATTGTTATTATACAAAATAGCCTCCGCTGTTAAGCAGGGGCTATTTTGTATTGTATTGTTTTATTTATTTGCATTTAAAATTTTATAGTTTTTATGATTTACAATTGTTCGGTCAAATTCAAAAGTACCACCGCTTACATCTGTGACTTCAACTAAGACCGATTCAGTGTATAGTTTTAGTACAGATGCTGTGATCTTTAAGTTATTTCGTTGAAATAGTATAGTATCGCCTACGTTTGCTTTCATAGTACCTCCTTATAAAAGTCAGAAATGTTTGTTTATTATATATATTAAACCACGTATAGATATATTAGTGAATGTTTAGTTTTATTTATCAATAAAATATTTGTTGTTTAATAAAAATTAAAGTGCAAAATTATGTAAATGAATTATATATTTTCTGTTTTTATGTAGAAAATTGTAAAAAACGTTGTACTTTTGTATGTTTCGTTAGAAAAACAAGATATACGGAAGTGGAAATGGTGGGATTTTTGATTACAAGCATTGTAACGAGAAGCCAGATTACAAGACTATTAAATGATTTGTATTAAGAAATATAGACGCAACATGTTATAAAGCTGGGGAGTTAAAAAGAATATGGTGTTTTTTTGTTTATATAGGATAATCAAAATTTTGAAGTCCAGCCATGGTGTAACAGGGCGCATAACTTTGTATAAAAGAGGATATGAAAACACACATAAGTCGTATTGATGTAAAACATTATAAAAACTACTACGTATTTAACAAGTAGTTTTTTGTATTTCACCCTTCGTTTTCTGTAACTGATTCCATATTTTTGACGCTCCATCTTGTAAGTGCTTACATAAGCGAAAACATCCTATACAATGAAGTTGTTAAGTCGAATGAGGTGGCGAAAATAAAAATAAAAAAAGCATATTTAGCGAATAGCATTGAAATAGAAAGAGGAGGAGAGATGGTATGAAAAAATCATCGGTTAATCCATGGCTTGTTGTCCTTGGAACAGTCATAGTACAAATGGGGCTTGGTACGATATATACATGGAGTTTATTCAATCAGCCCTTAGTGAGTAAATACGGTTGGAGTCTTAACGCTGTTGCTATAACTTTCTCAATTACTAGCCTGTCTTTAGCGTTTTCAACTTTGTTTGCGAGTAAATTGCAAGAAAAATGGGGACTTCGTAAACTTATTATGATAGCTGGACTAGCATTAGGAATTGGATTAATACTTAGTTCACAAGCTTCCTCATTAATATTGCTTTATGTACTAGCAGGGGTTGTTGTAGGTTATGCAGATGGTACAGCATATATCACTTCATTATCCAATTTAATAAAGTGGTTTCCAAAGCGTAAAGGTTTAATTGCTGGTATTTCTGTCTCTGCATATGGTTCAGGTAGCTTAATTTTTAAATATATTAACGCACAGTTAATTGAATCAGTTGGTGTATCACAAGCGTTTATATACTGGGGTTTAATTGTTACAGCTATGATTGTCCTTGGCGCTTGTTTAATCCATCAAGCTGCAGATCAAGGAGCAGTTCATGAAACAAAAACTCAGGAATATACAACGAAAGAAATGTTGGGCACAAAACAAGTATACTTATTATTTATTATGTTATTTACATCATGTATGAGTGGCTTATACTTAATTGGTATGGTAAAAGACATTGGTGTTCAACTTGTAGGGCTTAGCGCAGCGACAGCAGCTAATGCGGTGGCTATGGTTGCAATCTTCAATACATTAGGTCGTATTATTTTAGGACCGTTATCAGATAAAATCGGCCGTTTAAAAATCGTTACTGGTACATTTGTTGTTATGGCAGCGTCAGTCTTGGTTTTAAGTTTCGTAGATTTAAATTATGGTATCTACTTCGTATGTGTAGCAAGTGTAGCGTTTTGCTTTGGTGGAAATATCACTATTTTCCCAGCTATCGTTGGTGATTTCTACGGTATGAAAAACCATAGTAAGAACTACGGAATTGTGTATCAAGGATTTGGATTTGGAGCGCTCGCTGGTTCCTTTATCGGTGCAGTTCTAGGTGGATTCAAACCAACTTTCATGGTGATCGGCGTATTATGTGTCGTATCATTTATTATCGCACTTTTAATCCAAGTGCCTAAGCAGAAAAAAGAAAAAGAAGAAGAGTATCGCAGTGTAGCGTAAGTATATAAATCTTCTTTAACACTATGTTTACTAAAAAGCACCCTATTTAATAGGGTGCTTTTTTATGAATTACAACATGTGGAATTTTCTAGAGGCAAAAAAATGAGTAAAGTATCCGTTTGGATTATATTGGAATATCATAAATTGATATATTATATTCGAAATACTTATTAAATCTTAAATTATAAACACGACATGCATCGGTAATTGCAAGATATACTTTCTTGATATTTTCAGAAAAATGTTGAGAAAATATATACTTGAGTTTTTGGTAAGGCTTTGTAAATGAAGGTATCTAAAGTTTATCTTCTTCAATTTTAAAAAGAGGAGTACGAATTAAATTTTTTAATGTAAGTACTTATTAATGCTTTTAGATGTAATTGTATTGAGAAGTACTAAAATATTTTATCTGAAAAATAAAAATAGGTTGACAAGTTTGTTGAGAAAGATTATCATTTCGATGTAAGAATATTAAATGAAAAACATTATCAATGAATAATATTTTGATGAAAAGTACACTTGACCAATTAGTTTAGTAAGTGTATTATTTTTTACATTGATAGTGATAATCGTTATCATTATTGCTATTTGTTTAATTAGATTAATTTTCAAATGAAAGGATAGAGGAAATGAACTTAGGGGAATTTGATGGAAAAACGGTTTTAGTAACAGGTGCAGCTCAAGGTATAGGCAGTGTTGTTGCCAAAATGTTTTTAGAAAGAGGAGCTACAGTTATTGCGGTTGATCAAAATGAAGAGGGGTTAAACGTACTCTTAAATGAAAATGAATTAAATGAAACACGTATGAAAATATTTCATTTAGATGTGAGTGATAGTACCGCTGTTGAAGATATGGTAAACGGTATTGAAAATGATATAGCACCAATAGATATATTAATAAATGTTGCAGGGATATTACGTATGGGACCAATTCACTCTTTAAGTGATGAAGATTGGAATAAAACCTTCTCTGTAAATTCTACAGGAGTTTTCTATATGTCTCGAGCAGTAAGTAAACATATGATGCAAAGAAAGTCAGGGGCAATTGTTACAGTTGGTTCAAATGCGGCAAATACTCCGAGAATGGAAATGGCTGCGTACGCTGCATCAAAAGCCGCAACGACAATGTTTATGAAGTGTTTAGGGTTAGAGCTTGCAGCATACAATATTCGCTGCAACTTAGTTTCTCCTGGTTCTACTGAAACTGAAATGCAAAGATTACTATGGGCTGATGAGAATGGAGCTGAAAATATAATTGCTGGTTCTCAAAATACATATAGACTCGGTATTCCGTTACAAAAAATTGCACAACCTTCAGAAATTGCTGAAGCAGTATTGTTTTTAGCTTCTGATAAAGCGAGTCATATTACAATGCACAATTTATGTGTCGATGGCGGAGCTACATTAGGAGTTTAATAAAAAATTCAGGAGGTTATTATACTATGAATGAACTTACAGCCGTAAAGGAACTGTCAGAAAAACTTTTAGAAGATTATAAGACAGAATCTTCATTCTTTTTCGCTTCACCAACTCGAACAATATTAGCAGAAGGAGAGTTTACTACAGTAAAACATCGTGAAATTGAAAGCTTTCCAGAACTTGTACAAGCGGTATTAAGTAATGCAAAACAAGCCGGAAATCCGAATCCTATCGCTGTTGGTGCTTTGCCCTTTGATCGTAGAAAAGAAGTTCAACTTATCGTACCAGAACATAGTAGAATTACTGAGCGTTTACAGTTAGAGACGACAAATGAGATAAAACGAAATGAGAAACTGACATTTGAAATGACACCGGTTCCAGCTCCTGAAGTTTATATGGATGGTGTGAAGCAAGGAATAGCAAAAATTCAGGACGGAGATTTAAGGAAAATCGTTATATCTAGATCATTGGATGTTAAGTCTTCCGAGAAAATTGATCAACAAAAACTACTTCGTGAATTAGCGGAACATAATAAGCACGGCTACACATTTGCTGTTAATTTGCCGAAAGATGAAAACGAGTACAGTAAGACGTTAATTGGAGCAAGTCCTGAATTACTTGTTTCACGTCATGGTATGCAAGTAATTTCTAATCCGTTGGCTGGCTCAAGACCACGAAGTGAGGATCCAGTAGAAGATAAAAGAAGGGCAGAAGAATTACTTTCTTCTCCAAAAGATTTACATGAACATGCGGTAGTAGTTGAAGCGGTTGCCGCTGCGCTTCGCCCTTACTGTCATATATTACATGTTCCAGAAAAACCCTCAGTTATTCATAGTGAAGCAATGTGGCATTTGTCTACGGAAGTGAAAGGTGAACTAAAGGACCCAAATACGTCTTCTTTAGAATTAGCAATTGCTCTTCATCCTACGCCAGCAGTTTGCGGAACTCCAATGGAAGAAGCGAGAGAGGCTATTCAAAAAATTGAGCCATTTGACCGTGAATTCTTTACAGGAATGTTAGGGTGGAGCGATTTAGATGGAGATGGCGAATGGATTGTTACAATTCGTTGTGCTGAAGTGCAAGAGAATACACTTCGCTTATATGCAGGTGCTGGAGTTGTTGCTGAATCAAAGCCAGAAGATGAGTTAGCAGAAACATCAGCTAAGTTCCAAACAATGTTGAAGGCTTTAGGGTTAAGAGATAATTCGCTGAATGAAAAATAGGGGGAAGAAAGAATGTTAATAGGTTATACGGAATGGCCAAAAGAATTTGCCAATCGCTATCGAGAAGAAGGGTGTTGGCTTGGAGAAACATTTGGTTCGATGTTAAAAGAACGTGCTGAAAAATATGGGGATCAAATTGCGGTTGTAAGTAGTAATACGCATATAACGTATAGTGAACTTGATAAAAAGGTAGATCGCTTAGCTTCAGGTTTACTGAATTTAGGAATAAAGAAAGAGGACCGAGTTGTAATCCAGTTACCTAATATTATAGAGTTTTTCGAAATATGCTTTGCGCTATTTCGCATTGGAGCACTTCCTGTTTTTGCACTACCTTCTCATCGCAGTAGTGAAATTAGTTATTTTTGCGAGTTCGGTGAGGCGAGTGCTTACATTATTTCAGATAAGGCTCTCGGCTTTGATTACCGAAAACTAGCAAGAGAAGTGAAAGAGAAAGTTCCCGCTTTACAACATGTAATCGTAGTGGGGGAAGAAGAAGAATTCGTGAACATAACTGATCTTTATATGGATCCGATTCCGTTACCAGAAGTTCAGCCAAGTGATGTTGCGTTTCTCCAATTATCAGGAGGGACGACAGGACTTTCTAAATTAATTCCTAGAACACATGATGACTATATTTATAGTTTACGTGTTAGCGCTGACATTTGTAATTTAAATGCAGAAAGTGTCTATATGGCAGTTCTTCCAGTAGCACACAATTACCCGATGAGTTCTCCAGGGACATTTGGAACTTTTTATGCGGGTGGAAAAGTAGTATTGGCAACTGGAGGTAGTCCAGATGAGGCATTTGCTCTTATAGAAAAAGAAAAAGTTACGATTACAGCGCTCGTTCCACCATTAGCAATGATTTGGCTTGATGCAGCATCTTCCCGTAACGACGATTTATCGAGCCTGCAAGTTATTCAAGTAGGAGGTGCGAAATTTAGTGCCGAAGTTGCGAAGCGTATTCGCCCTACATTTGGATGTACGTTACAGCAAGTGTTCGGTATGGCAGAAGGGTTAGTAAATTACACAAGATTAAATGATCCTGAAGAAATCATTATTCATACGCAAGGTAGACCGATGTCTACATTCGATGAAGTAAGGGTTGTTGATGAAAATGATAACGATGTAAAACCCGGTGAAGTAGGAAGTTTATTAACAAGAGGGCCATATACAATTCGTGGTTATTATAAAGCGGAAGAGCATAATGCACGATCATTTACAAAGGATGGATTTTATCGTACAGGAGATCTTGTGAAAGTAAATGAACAAGGTTACATCATTGTAGAAGGAAGAGATAAAGATCAAATTAATCGTGGCGGTGAGAAGGTTGCTGCGGAAGAGGTTGAAAATCATCTATTAGCACATGATGCAGTACATGATGTAGCAATTGTATCTATGCCTGACGATTATTTAGGAGAACGCACTTGCGCTTTTGTTATCGCTCGTGGACAAGTCCTAACTGCAAACGAATTAAAAATGTTCTTAAGAGAACGTGGTATAGCAGCTTATAAGATTCCAGATCGAATTGAATTTATTGAATCATTCCCACAAACAGGTGTTGGAAAAGTAAGCAAAAAAGAATTACGTAAAGTCATTGCTGAAAAACTTATTACAGTAAAACAATAATAAAAATCGGAAGGAAGTGATTAGATGGCTATCCCATCTATTTCAGTATATAAAATGCCAATTGAATCAGAACTACCAAAAAATAAAGTGAATTGGACGCCAGATCCGAAACGTGCGGTTCTTCTAATCCATGACATGCAAGAATATTTTCTTGATGCATATAGCGATAAAGAATCGCCAAAAGTAGAACTAATTTCAAATATTAAGGTGATAAGAGAAAGATGCAAGGAACTTGGTATACCAGTTGTTTATACAGCACAACCTGGTGGACAAACGTTAGAACAACGAGGGTTATTACAAGACTTTTGGGGTGACGGTATTCCTGCTGGACCAGATAAAAAGAAAATTGTCGATGAGCTTACTCCAGATGAGGATGATATATTCCTAACCAAATGGAGATATAGTGCATTTAAAAAGACGAATCTATTAGAAATTTTAAATGAGCAGGGAAGAGATCAACTTATTATTTGCGGTATTTATGCGCATATTGGCTGCCTTTTAACAGCTTGTGAAGCATTTATGGATGGTATAGAGCCATTTTTTGTAGCAGATGCAGTTGCTGATTTTTCGCTAGAGCATCATAAACAAGCATTGCAGTATGCATCTAATAGATGTGCAGTAACGACATCAACAAACTTACTATTAAAAGATTTACAAAGTGTAAAAAGCGATGAGAGTGAAGGAATCACTTTACAGAAAGTACATGAACTAGTTGCACAACTACTCCGTGAGCCAGTAGAGAGTATTGAAGTTGATGAAGACTTATTAAATAGAGGACTTGATTCGGTCAGAATTATGAGTTTAGTAGAGAAGTGGCGCCGCGAAGGGAAAGAAATCACTTTTGCAGATTTAGCAGAACGTCCAACTGTTGATGATTGGTACCGTTTACTATCTTCACAAGCAGCACAAGTGCTGTAACAAATAGACTACATAATAAAGGGGTAGTAAAGAATGCCTAATAGTCAAAAGATTCGCCATTCGTTATCATCTGCGCAGTCTGGTATGTGGTTTGCGCAACAATTAGATCCGCTTAATCCGATTTATAATACTGGGGAATATATAGAAATAAACGGAAATATTAATCATGAAATTTTCGAGTTAGCTGTACGTAAAGTGGTAAAAGAAGCAGAAGCACTTCATGTTCGTTTCGAAGAGGATGAAATTGGCCCATGGCAAGTTATTGAGGAATCGTCAACGTTTCATATGCATTTTATTGACGTTCGTAAAGAGGGAAATCCTGAAGAAGCTGCTAAAGTATGGATGAAAAATGATTTATCTGTACCGATAGATTTAAAAGAAGATAAATTATTTACTGAAGCACTTATTCAAGTTGAAAATAATCGTTTCTTTTGGTATCAGCGCATCCATCACATTGTGATGGATGGCTATGGATTTTCACTTCTTAGCCAAAAGGTAGCGAATGAGTATACATCACTTATAGAAGAAACAAATAAGAATGAAAAGCCATTTGGTTCTCTTGCCAAAATTGTACAAGAAGATAATGAGTATCGTGAATCTAAACAATTTCAGGAAAATCGTACTTTTTGGCTAGAAAAGTTTGCAGATGAACCGGAAGTTATAAGTTTAGCAGAACGAGCGCCGAGAACATCAAATGGATTTTTACGAGAAACTGCTTATTTATCAAATGCTAGTACGAAAACTTTACTAGAAGATATTAATATTTCGTTAACGAGTTGGCCCGAATTTGTTGTAGCTGTAACAAGTATTTATATGCATAAATTAACAGGTGCAAATGATATTGTTTTAGGTTTACCGATGATGGGGCGTCTTGGTTCTGTATCTATTCATACACCTAGCATGGTAATGAATTTAGTTCCACTTCGTCTAAAGTTAACTCCAAATATAACTTTTGTAGAATTAATACAGCAAGTTTCTAAAGAAATTCGAGACGTACGTCGTCATCATAAATATCGTCATGAGGAATTAAGAAGAGACTTAAAGTTACTAGGTGAAAATCAAAGGTTGTTTGGGCCGTTAGTGAATGTTATGCCTTTTGATTACGGGCTTAACTTTGCTGGAAATCGTGGTATTACACATAATTTATCAGCAGGACCTGTCGATGACTTATCGATTAATGTATATAAGCGCTTCGATGAAAATGAGTTAATGATTCATTTTGATGCGAATCCGGAAGTATATAACGGCGCGGAACTAGCATTGCATAAAGAAAGATTTATGAATCTATTAGAATTAGTGATAAATAATTATCATAAAGACGAGCCGATTGGAAAAATAAACATTACTCTTCCTGAAGAAAATCATAAAATTTTATTGGAATGGAATGAAACGAAGAAAGCTGAAGAGCTAATTAATCTACCTATATTATTTGAAAAACAAGTACAAAAAAATCCAAATAAAATAGCAGTTACTTGTAACGGGATAAAACTTACGTATAAAGAGCTAAATGAACGAGCGAATGAACTAGCACACTATTTATTAGAAGAAGGAATAGAAGTAAATCAGTTTGTAGCCTTAGTATTTCCAAGATCAATAGAAATGGTAGTTAGTATGCTAGCAGTTCTAAAGGCTGGTGCAGCGTATTTACCGATAGATCCAGAATACCCAGCCGAGCGAATTCATTATATAGTAAATGATGCAAATCCAGTTTGTATCATAACACATTCATCTGTTTCATCTACTTTAGTTATAGAAAATGATATTAAAAAAATCATATTAGATAGCGAAGAAACGAAAATAGCGTTAAAAACATATTCTCATATGAATTTACCATTTAAAAATGATGAATCACTTTTAAACCAAGCTTATACAATTTACACTTCAGGATCAACTGGAAATCCAAAAGGTGTAATTGTTCCTATGAAAGGTTTAAGTAACTTCTTATTAGCTATGAAAGATATGTTTTCATTAAATGAAAACGATCATTTATTAGCAGTTACAACGTTTGCGTTTGATATTTCTGCTCTAGAAATTTATTTACCTCTTATTAGTGGTGCAAGTTTAACAATTGCACAAAAAGAGGTAATCCAAGAGCCTTCTGCGTTAACGACATTGTTACAAGAAGAAAGAGCGACAATTATGCAAGCTACACCGACGCTCTGGCAGGCTTTAATAACTGAATATCCAGAGAGGTTACAAAGGCTAAACGTACTCGTTGGCGGTGAAGCTCTTCCGGCACATTTAGCAAATAAATTAAAAGAATTAGGTTGCTCTATAACTAACTTATATGGACCAACTGAAACGACTATTTGGTCTACTTTCATAAATATTGATGACAGTGAAAATGGTATACCTCCTATTGGAAGACCAATTTGGAATACAGAAGTGTACGTTTTGGATGCAGGGTTACAGCCTGTTCCACCTGGAGTTATCGGTGAATTATATATTGCAGGAGAAGGACTTGCGAACGGATATTTAGGAAAACCAGCGTTAACGGCTGAACGGTTTGTTGCAAATCCTTATGGAAAAGATGGAGCACGTATGTACCGCACAGGTGATCTTGTGAAGTGGCGTAAGGATGGTGTGTTAGAGTACATTAGTCGCGCGGATCATCAAATTAAAATTCGCGGTTTCCGAATTGAATTAGCTGAAATTGAAACGGTATTACAACGACATGAAAATATACAACAAGCAGTGGTAATGGTACGAGAAGATCGTCCAAATGATAAACGAATCATTGCGTATATCGTTGCCGAAGAGAAGGAACCAATTAATCTTTCGGAAATTCGTTCTTATGTTTCAGAAAGTTTAGCGAATTATATGGTGCCATCGGCATTTGTTGTGCTAGAAGAATTACCATTAACACCAAATAGTAAGGTTGATAGAAAGAAATTACCTGCTCCTGATTTTAATGGAATGAACAATGAGAGAGTTGCTAGAAATCCGAAAGAAGAAATATTATGTGATTTATTTGCTGAGGTACTTGGTGTTTCGCGAATTAGTATAGATGATAATTTCTTTGAAATGGGTGGCCATTCGCTTCTTGCATCTCGTTTAATGGCAAGAATTCGTGAAACGTTAAGTGTAGAATTAGGAATCGGAAAGCTATTTGAATCACCAACTGTCGCTGAATTAGCGAACCAGTTGGATCGTGCAAAAAGCGCAAGACCAGCTATTAAGAAAGTAAGTAGGCCAAATGAAGTTCCACTTTCATTTGCACAGCGCAGGTTATGGTTCTTAAATTGTTTAGAAGGTCCAAGTCCTACTTATAATATTCCGTTAGTCATTCGTATGTCTGGAAAATTGAATGAGGAAGCACTGCAAGGTGCCTTTTATGATGTAGTTGAGAAACATGAAACACTTAGAACGATTTTCCCGAATTCACTTGGCAGTTCATATCAAAGAATTCTAGAAATGGATAAATTGAATTTAAAAATGATTATAACAAATACATGTAAGGATGAATTAAAAAGTACACTGTCTGAAGCTGTAAGATATAGCTTTAATCTTGATACCGAACCAGCAATTCGTTTGCAACTTTTTAAAGTGAGTGAAAACGAACATGTTTTACTAATTCTTTTGCATCATATTGTAGGAGATGGATGGTCATTACAAGCGTTAACGAGAGACTTTACAGCGGCTTATAAAGCACGATGTCAAGGTGATAGTGTTCAACTAGAAACCCTTCCAGTTCAATACGCAGATTATTCACTATGGCAACAACAGCTATTAGGTGATGAAACAAAACCAGACAGTATTATTTCAACACAATTAGATTTTTGGAAAGAAGAGTTAAAAGGTTTACCAGATCAAATGGAGTTACCTACAGATTACCAGCGCCCAATTGAAACTAGTTATCGCGGGGAAACAATTCATTTTCATTTAGATGAAGGTATGCATAGTAGGTTAGTGGAGCTCGCTCGTAAAAATGGAGTTAGTTTGTTTATGGTGTTGCAAGCAGGACTAAGTGCCTTATTTACAAGATTAGGTGCTGGAACTGATATACCATTAGGTAGTCCGATTGCTGGAAGAAACGACGATGTACTCACGGATATAGTTGGTTTATTTGTAAATACATTAGTGTTACGCACAAATACATCAGGAGATCCAAGTTTTAAAGAATTATTAAATAGAGTGAAACAGGTAAACCTTGCAGCTTATGAAAATCAAGATGTTCCATTTGAACGACTTGTTGAAGTGTTAAACCCAGTACGAACTCGAAATAGTCATCCGCTGTTTCAAGTTATGTTAGCTTTCCAAAATACGCCAGAAGCAACGTTTAATGTACCGGATTTAGAAGCGAGCCTTGAAATTCAAAGTGTTGGTTCTGCAAAATTTGATTTAACATTTGAAATTAGCGAGAGTAACAGAGTTGATGGTACTCCAAACGGCTTACACGGATTGTTAGAGTTTAGTACCGATTTATATAAACGTGAAACGGTTCAAAAACTAATAGAACGATTCATTCTATTATTAGATGATGCAGAGAAACATCCGGATCAATCAATTGGTAGATTAGAAATATTAACTTTAGCAGAGCGAAATACAGTTTTAGAAAAGTGGAATGGTGGTTTTCAAATTGTACCTGAAATGACATTGCCACAATTATTTGAAAAGCAGGCTCATGTAAATCAAAATTCTATTGCTGTTGTCTTTGAAGATGAAAAGCTAACTTATGAAGAGTTAAATAGAAAAGCGAATAAAATAGCTCGTTTGTTAATAGCGAAAGGAATCGGTCCTGATCAACTTGTTGCTTTAGCGATGCCGAGATCTTTAAATATGGTTGTAAGCTTACTTGCTGTTCTTAAAGCTGGTGCGGGATACCTTCCGTTAGATCCGGATTATCCGTCAGATCGTATCTCATTTATGCTACACGATGCGAAACCATCATGTGTTTTAACAAATTCAGATGTGGAAATTGAATGTGATGAGGCACTAAAGATTTTAGTTGATGATGTGAACGTAATAGAAGAAATTGAGAAATATAGTGAAGACAATATAGATGAAATGGAGCGCATGAAGCCGTTATCTCCTTCACATATTGCTTACGTTATTTATACGTCAGGCTCAACAGGTAGACCGAAAGGGGTTATGATACCTCATCAAAATGTAGTAAGACTTTTAGGCGCAACTGATCATTGGTTCCAATTTGACGCAGACGATGTGTGGACGATGTTCCATTCATACGCTTTTGATTTCTCGGTTTGGGAAATTTGGGGACCTTTATTATATGGAGGGCGTTTAGTTGTAGTACCACATACTGTAAGTCGCTCGCCGAAAGAATTTTTACAGCTTCTTGTTAAGGAAAAGGTTACTGTTTTAAACCAAACTCCATCAGCGTTCTATCAATTGATGCAAGCAGATCGTGAAAATGAAGAGGTTGGTCAAAAATTATCTTTACGATATGTTGTTTTTGGCGGAGAAGCACTTGAACTAAGTCGATTAGAAGATTGGTATAGTCGTCATCCTTATAACGCACCGAAGCTTATTAATATGTACGGAATAACGGAGACGACGGTACATGTTAGTTATATTGAATTAGATGAAAGTATCGTATCTTTACGAGCAAATAGTTTAATCGGGTGCAGTATACCGGATCTTAAAGTATACGTATTAGATAACTATTTACAACCGATGCCACCTGGAGTAGTTGGAGAAATATATGTTGCAGGTGCAGGGCTCGCTCATGGATATTTAGGAAGAGCAGGATTAACTGCTGAACGTTTTATCGCAGATCCATTTGGTAAGCCAGGTACAAGAATGTATCGTACAGGAGACCTAGCGCGCTGGCGTCAAGATGGGACGTTAGATTATATAGGACGTGCAGATCATCAAATTAAAATTCGTGGATTCCGAATTGAATTAGGGGAAATAGAAGCGGTAATAATGAAACATCCTAAAGTTGAACAAGTAGCTGTTATTGTACGGGAAGATCAACCAGGGGATAAACGATTAGTTTCTTATATCGTCGCATCAAATAATGAAACGATCGATACGAATGAAATGCGTCAGTATGTTGGAGGTAGTTTGCCAGATTATATGGTTCCATACGCTTTTGTAGTAGTAAATGAGTTACCTTTAACCCCAAACGGTAAATTAGATAGAAAGGCATTGCCAGCTCCAGAATTTATTGCATCATCTTCTAGCCGCGGACCGAGAACACCGCAAGAAGAAATGTTATGTGACTTGTTTACAGAAGTTTTAAGTGTGTCTCAAATTGGAATTGATGATGGATTCTTTGATCTTGGTGGTCATTCACTTCTTGCAGTGCAGCTGATGAGTCGCATTAAAGAGGCACTTGGAGTTGAACTAAATATCGGAACTTTATTTGCAGCACCTACTGTTGCAGGGCTTGCTGAAAGACTTGAAATGGGGAATGGTCAAAGTGCACTTGATGTGTTGCTTCCATTACGAGCAAGCGGAGATCAATTACCACTATTTTGTGTACATCCAGCAGGTGGATTAAGTTGGTGCTATGCAGGACTTATGAAATCTTTAGGAACAGATTATCCAATCTATGGTGTACAAGCACGTGGTATCGCTGAAAATGAAGAACTTCCAAAAAGCTTAGAGGAGATGGCGGCGGATTATTTAAAACACGTTCGTGAAATACAGCCTCACGGACCATATCGTTTACTCGGATGGTCGCTTGGAGGAAATGTTGTTCATGCTATGGCGGCGCAACTTCAAAATGAAGGGGAAGAAGTAGAATTACTCGTTATGCTTGATTCGTATCCTGGTCACTTCTTACCGAATACGGAAGCACCTACTGAAGAAGAAGCGTTAATCGCATTACTTGCTTTAGGTGGATATGATCCAGATAACATGGATGGTAAACCACTTACTATGGAAAGTGCGGTTGCAATACTTCGCAAAGATGGAAGTGCATTAGCAAGTCTTGAGGAAGAGACTATTTTAAACTTGAAAGAAACATATGTAAATTCAGTAGGGTTGTTAGGGAAATATGTGCCAAAAGTTTATAACGGGGATATTTTATTCTTTAGATCTACTGTTATACCAGACTGGTTTGATCCTATTTCTCCAAATACGTGGCTAAATTATTTAGACGGGGAAATCGTGCAGCATGACATTGATTGTAGACATAAAGATTTATGTCAGCCAGGTCCACTTACAGAAATTGGACAAGTGCTAGCGAAATATTTGCAGAATAAGAAAGGGGTAAGTAAAGTATGACGAATCCATTTGAAAATGATAATTACACATATAAAGTATTAATGAATGAGGAGGGCCAGTATTCTCTCTGGCCTGCCTTTCTCGATGTACCAATTGGATGGAATGTCGTACATGAAGAAGCTAGCAGACAAGTTTGCTTAGAATACGTTGAAGTTAACTGGAATGATTTAGAGCCGAAAAAAAATCAAATTAGCGAAAAAATATTAGTAGGAAAACAATAATGAAAGTAAAAATAAATCCAAAAGTAGTTGTAAGCATCGTTTATATAACAGCGATGTTTATGGCTGCGATGGATGCAACGATTGTGAATGTAGCACTGCAAACGATAAGCAAAGAACTGCAAGTGCCCCCATCTGCAATGGGGACTGTAAATGTTGGGTATTTAGTTAGCTTAGCTATTTTCCTTCCGATTTCTGGTTGGTTAGGAGATCGCTTTGGTACGAAAAAAGTATTTTTAACTGCCCTTTTCGTTTTTACAATTGCATCTGCACTATGTGGAATTGCTAATGATATTACTTCATTAAACATTTTTCGTATCATTCAAGGTGCTGGTGGCGGACTTTTAACACCAGTCGGGATGGCGATGTTATTCCGAACATTTTCACCAGAGGAAAGACCAAAAATTTCTCGATTTATTGTACTTCCAATTGCTGTAGCACCAGCGATCGGACCAATTATTGGTGGTTTCTTTGTAGATCAAATGTCTTGGCGCTGGGCATTTTATATTAATCTGCCGTTTGGCATCATTGCGTTGCTATTTGGACTTCTATTTTTAGCAGAGCATATTGAAAAATCGGCTGGTCGTTTTGATTCTCTCGGTTTTGTTCTTTCAGCACCAGGTTTTGCGATGCTCATCTATGCACTCAGTCAAGGCCCGTCAAAAGGTTGGGTTTCTCCAGAAATAATTAGTATTGGGATAGCTGGGATTGTATTACTTACATTGTTTATTATTGTAGAACTTAAAGTAAAGCAACCGATGTTAGATTTACGCTTATTAAAAGAACCGGTCTTTAGAAAAATGAGTCTTATTTCGTTGTTTTCATCAGCTGGTTTACTAGGAATGTTATTTATTTTTCCGCTTATGTATCAAAATGTAATAGGAGTTTCCGCGCTGGAGTCGGGTCTTACTACATTCCCAGAGGCGATTGGATTAATGATTTCTTCGCAGATTGTACCATGGTCATATAAGAAATTAGGAGCTCGAAAGGTAATCTCTATTGGATTAGTAAGTACGGCGGTTATCTTTATTTTATTAAGTTTTGTAAATCATGATACGAATCCATGGCAAATTCGGGCACTATTGTTTGGCATTGGTATTTTCTTAGGCCAATCTGTCGGTGCGGTTCAATTTTCTGCTTTTAACAATATTGCACCACCTTCTATGGGTAGAGCAACTACTATATTCAATGTGCAAAACCGATTAGGATCAGCAATAGGAGTTGCTGTTTTAGCTAGTATACTATCTGGTTTTGGAAGTAATAACGTACAGAATAATGCACAGTCAGATTTCTTACCATATCAAGCAGCATTAATTGGATCAGCAATATTTTTACTCATAGCATTACTATTTTCTTTACGTATTTCTGATAAAGAGGTAATGTCAAAGAAGAATAAAAAGCTGTTATCTGTATTACAAAAAGAGAAAGAAGTTGTAAATGAATGAGTTGCAGCATGCTAATACTCTTTTGAAATAAAGTAATATTGGCATTTAAAAGGAGAGAGTTTACATGATAGAGAGTAAAGTTGTAGATTCTGTACCAACTCTTAATGAGAATAGTTGTCAAATATGGTGGGCAAGAATTTCAGATTTACAATCATGGCATTACAATTTACTAAATGATGTAGAGCGAGAGAAAGCAAATTCATATCATCATTCGGCAGACCGTGCGCGTTTTATAATAGGGTGTGTAATTAGTAGATTAGTACTTGGAAAGGTACTTTCTATGTCGCCAGTCCAAGTGCCAATTGATCGAATGTGCCCAGTATGTAAATTACAACATGGCAGACCACAGTTACCAGAAGGTATGCCGCAAATATCAGTCTCACATTCGGGTGAGTGGGTTGTTGTTGCATTTACTAAATCTGCACCTGTTGGTGTTGATGTTGAGCAAATGAATCCAAATGTAGATGTTATGAAAATGGCAGAGGGCGTATTAACAGACATTGAAATAGCACAAGTTATGAAGTTACCTGATGAGCAGCGACTAGAAGGGTTTTTAACATATTGGACTCGAAAAGAAGCAGTGCTGAAAGCGACAGGTGAAGGACTATTGATCCCACCAGTAGAAATTACAGTATCAGCTCCAAATGACCCTCCAAAATTGTTGATTTTTAAAGATAGACAAGAGTTAGCAGAAAATACAATGATGGAAGATGTAAGACCTAGTTTAGATTATATGGCTTCCATTGCAATATTTAGTAAAGAAGTAACTGAAATTATGCAGTTAGACGCGGGATTGCTATTAAATCATCGTTAATTTTTAATAAAATTTCTTATAGAAGAGGTGTTCCTCATGTTAGTAGCGGAAAATAGAAAAACTGAATTAACTTATAATGTACAGGCAATTAAAGATATGTTGTTTTCTAGAAATACGTCATCTATTCTAGCTTTAGAAAAACTTGTAAAAGATACAGTTCAATTTGATGTACTTGAACAGGAAGCGCTCGATAGACAATACATTCCGAAAGAAGCACAGAATTTCTTTGATAAAAACGGAACATTTCTTTATCGCGTATCTAATGTTAGTTATAAAGGTAAGGTGTTATCTGAAAATCTAATTTTTGCAGACACTTCGTTTTTACCGGATACAATAAAGAGTGAATTAGAGAGTGGAAATATTCCTGTTGAAAACCTTATAGAAAAGATGGAAGTAAGAAGAAATGTATTATATGAAGGATATCAGCCATCTGGAAATATTATCGAATTGTTTGATGGATGTTCTGTTGCGGCGAATGTTTATCCAACTAGAAAATATCAAATTGTAAGTAACTGCAAATGTGTATTTTATATTTGTGAAGTGTATCATGCAGAGAATATAAAGGAACTGCTTAAATAAGAACTAAACAATAAACAAGAAACCAGCCTATAAAATGGCTGGTTTCTTGTTTATTTAACAGCTTCTTTTAATTCTTTTCCTGCTTTAAATGCTGGAACTTTACCAGCAGCAATCTGAATTTCTTCTCCAGTTTGCGGATTACGCCCTGTACGAGCAGATCTTTCACGCACTTCAAAAGTTCCAAAGCCGATTAGTTGCACTTTATCGCCAGATTGTAATGCATTAGCAATTGTGTCAAATACGGATTGTACAGCTGCAGAAGCATCTTTTTGAGAAATATCAGCTGATTGTGCTACATTTTTAACTAATTCTGTTTTGTTCATGTTTTCACCTCATAAAAAATTTTTTAGAATGAATGTTTTAGTATAATGGTTAGTAAAGATAAAGCTAACTTTGTGATTAGAAAGAATGCTGTATATTTATGTTAATTTCGTTGAAAGAAACTGAATCCCTGCTAATATTTAGGGATTAATTAAGAATTGATGCATACAACAAGCTGTAATATGAGGATGAGGGGGAATATACGGATGATTTTTCGTGAAAAGAATGAGAAAGAAAGTATATTAATTCGTCAACATGATCATGGTTTTTTAGCTGGTGAAATTGCAAGACATATAATAGAAGATTTTTTTGAAGATAAAATATACTTAAAAGAGACAATTGATGCTATATATGAGCATGATAGAGGATGGATAGAGCTTGATAAAGTACCAATTTTGAATGATACTAAAAATATTCCATATACATTTATGGATTGTCCAAGTTCATTACGCTTTGTTTTTTATACGATTGGTTTGAATGCAATTGAAGAGTCAAATCCATACGGGGCGCTACTTTGTAGTAAGCACTTTTTATCATTTTCATTAAATGAGGAAGATGAAGAGATGATGTCTTTTTATAAAAATGAATTGGAACGACAAAAAAGAATTTTGAAAACGTTAACAAAAGAACAATATGCGATGTTTGATAAACATTATAGATTATTAAAGTTTTGTGATGAACTTTCTTTATATGTATGTATGAATAAACCTGGTGTAAAAAAGAAAGATGAAATTGATTTATTTAAAGAGGGTTTTGAAGGAACAGAAATGTTTAATAGTAAGGGGGAGAAGCCTATTCAAGCTGAATGGGTGGATGAAGAAACAATTCAAATTACATCGTTTCCATTTAAAACGGAATTTTATACATATGTAAAATATAAAACTATAAATAAACATGAAGTTAAAGAAAAAGGGATTGTAAAAGCTGATAGAGAATCGGAAATGAAGAAGCAAAACATTCGTTTCATACAATAAGGAGGAGATTTAGATTGAAAGATTACATGTTAAAACAGTTTGATTACCATGCTTGGGCTAATACACGATTATTCAACCGACTAAAAGAGTTACCAAACTATGAGACAATTTTTAATGAACAGATACAGAGTGTATTCCCATCAATTAAGGATACTTTTGTACATATTTATATTACAGATCAAGTGTGGTTACACATATTGCATGGTAAAAGTATGAATGAAGTAATACAAGACCGAGAAAAATTACGAAAACAAATCGAAACTAAATCGTTACATGAATTAGAAAAAATGTTTGAAAACATGGCAAATCAATATAAAGAATTTTTAAGTAGAATACAAGACGTAAATACTGTATTTGTTATTGAGAACCCATATGCAGGTGCATTAGACACTTCCATTTTAGAGTTAGTGCAACACGTCGTAAATCATGGTACATATCATAGAGGGAATATAACAGCAATGATCCGTCAACTTGGTTATTCATCTACAATGATGGATTTTGTACTTTATTTACATATGGTTCAGGAGGGAAAGGAATTGAAATAGAGAAAAAAGGAATGGCTTATTATAAATGAGCCATTCCTTTTTTAGTGATTAACTTGCCTGTTTTTTATTGCTTTCTTTCAATTTCTCTGCTTGTAAAAAGCGATTCGTTTCAGCGACAACAATACCACTTAATCCGATTAGACCAATTAAGTTTGGAATCGCCATAAGTCCATTTGCAATATCGGCAAATGTCCATACGACACCTAGCTTTAAATTAGCACCTATTGCAATCATAACGATAAAGATTGCTTTATAATATCGTACAGCACCTTGCCCGAATAAATAAGCAACACACTTCTCTCCGTAATACGACCAACCTAAAATAGTAGAGTAGGCGAATAATATAATGGCGATACCGAGAATCATACTACCAGCAGTACCAAATACGGATTGGAATGCTAATGTTGTAGCCTCAACACCAGTTTTACCTGATTTCCATGCGCCTGTAGTAATTAATACTAGCCCAGTAATTGTACATACAATAAATGTATCTAGAAAAGTACCAGTCATAGAAACTAAAGCTTGTTTTGCAGGTGAATCTGTTTTGGCAGCAGCCGCAGCAATAGGAGCACTTCCTAAACCAGCCTCGTTAGCAAATACACCACGTGCCATTCCGATTTGAATTGCAGATGCAACTGTTGCTCCGATAAAACCACCAGCAGCTGCAGTACCTTGAAATGCACCAGAAAAAATAAGTGAAAATGCTTCTGGAATTTGATCAAAGTGATAGAAAATAATAATAAGGCCAGCGATTATATAAAAGAATGCTTTAATAGGAACGATATATCCAGTAACTCTACCAATCTTTTTTACACCGCCCAAAATAACGATGGCGATTAAGAATGACATGAGTATACCAGTTAATGCAGGAGGGAAAGCAAAATTGATTCGCATTGCCTCTGCAACTGAATTAGATTGAACCATATTACCGATACCGAAAGAAGCAGCTGTGCCGAATATAGCGAATAAAACAGCCAGCCATTTTTTTCCTAAACCACGTTCTAAATAATACATTGGTCCACCGGAGTATTCACCATTTTCATTACTAACACGGTATTTCACCGCAAGGATTGCTTCGGCATACTTTGTTGCCATTCCAAATAAAGCAGTAATCCACATCCAAAAGATTGCGCCGGGTCCACCGATTGTCACAGCAGTTGCGACACCTGCTATATTTCCCATACCAATCGTTGCAGCCATAGCTGTCATCAGTGCTTGGAAGTGACTAATATCTCCAGAAGATGATGTATCCTCCGATTTTTTAAAAGCTAGCTTGTGAGCGTATATTAGTTTACTAAACTGTAAACCTTTTAAGCGCACTGTGAGAATGATACCAGTTCCAACGAGTAGCAACAAAGTTGGTAACCCCCACACATACTGATTAATTTGTTCTAATACTTTACTTACTGTCTCCATCTGTATTCTCCTTTTTTAGAAAAAATAAAAACCACTTCAAGGAAATGAAATGGTCTCTGGAGAAACAAGGGATAGAAAAATAAACCGATACAAATCGGCATTTTCTTTCGCTTGTCTCTGTCCTTTTACCTGAGAGATTATCCGCTAGATTAGCGGATTTGCTCCTTCGGTGCTCGTTTTCCTCCGCGCTATATTAAGCGAGAGGGAGTCTCTCCAGAGATTCGTCCCCATGCAGTTCTACTTGTAAACAAGACCTGAGAGTTTCAAAGTTGGTTCAGCAACCTTTTGCCCCGTCGGTAGATCAATAGACCTTCTCCTGAATGGTTCATCCGAATTATAAAATTAAAAACGTAAACGCATTGATTATGTATAGAATCAATAAAAACATTATAGATATACAATTAGTGAAATGCAATCATTTTTTATTTTGAAATAGTAAATGAGTTAATAGTGAGATGTAATCTAGGATTACACTCCCTTTAAATTCCGAATTATTTGAAATAAAATCAATTTGGTGGTTTGATAGATTTAGAGTAACTAAAAATGGTTATTTGTGTATGGAGTATAACAGCAGATACAATTTGTTTACATAATTTTATTATGTAAACAAATTGTTACAAGAGGGAAATGGATCTTATCATAAGGGGGATTAGAAATGCTATTAAAAACAATATTTTGCAAGGTGGAAGAAGAGAAAAGGCAATTGTTTTCTGATGCGCAAGAAAAATGGCGTGTTTTACAGTATTTAGACGGATTCTATGGACAATTTGGTGGGTGGAATGAAGGGGAAGCATGTGTATATACTTTATGGGAAGATAGAAATGCATATCAATCATTCATGAATGATGCTCATGATACAATTTTTTTAAATAGTAATCAAGAAGGCACATATACTTCCTGTAATATTGAAATGTTTCAAACGTTGTATGATATAACAGAAACTCCTTTGAAAGACGTAACTGCACAAGGGTCATTTGTAAGAGTTGCAATTTGCGATGTGAAAGAAGGAAAAGAAAAGGATTTTTTACATACGCAAGAAACAATTTGGAATAAAGGAATGGAAAATGCAAAAGGAATGTTAGGTGGAGTTGTTGGGAAGTCTTTAAAGACTGAAAATCGTTACATAGTATTAACGTATTGGCAAGATGAAATAGCACATGAACTCTATATGAAAGAAATTTTCCCAGAGTTATATCAGTTAGCAAATGTAAATGAGTATGTTGAAAATATAAATGGGAAGAGAGTTATTCGGAAGGAAGAATGGTCTGTTGCCGCTTCTAAATAAAGTTAGAACTTATTAAAGTAGCTAGTTTCGAAAAATTTGATACAGAACATTAGTTCTTGTATAATTACTTTGTACAAGAATAAGAGGGGAGATATTTAAATGAGTAGAGTTTTAAGATTTGAATTGCAAGTCCCAAACCCTGAAGAAGCTATTCAATTTTATACAAATAGTTTTGGATGGAAGTTTGAAAAAATGCCTGGGCCACATGACTATTGGTTCATAATTACAGGTGAGAGTGATAGACCTGGTATCGATGGTGGATTAATGAAATCACCTGATGGTGCTACTAGGACAACTAATTCGATTGAAGTACCTTCAGTTGATGAGTACATAAATAAAGTTATTGAAAATGGTGGACAAGTAGTTGTACCTAAAACTGCTATTCCTAATATGGGTTACTTTGCTTATTGTATAGATAATCAAGGGCTTCTTTTTGGAGTATGTGAAGAAAATAGTGAAGCGTAAAAAATTAGGGGAGTTCGAGATTATTTTGTTTGTTGAACGATGTTTTCTATCAAAGATTATAATTATTGAACACTTTTGTATAAAAACTAGTATTCGTTTAGTTGAAGAAGGATCCATTTTGATTATTTTCAAAAGGGTTCTTTTTTGTTTTTCACATATTGTGAGTTATTTAGGCATGATTAATCAAACTTATATCGGTATATTATCTATGAAAAAAGTAAATAAATGATGTTATATTCAAGGGTTAATCTATTGACTGCTAAACAGTTTGAGGTGAAAAGGAAAAGAGGACCACTTATTTTCTTGTAAACATGTAATTAAGTGAAGACGTCATATACCCTTTCATGTTAATATATTTAAGTTATAATAGGAGGCTTACCCTTTTGTATTGTACGGTAGAAGCAGTGTGAGCTTGAAATTTTTTATGAAAAGGATGTGCCTAACTTGCGTATCAATAAATTTATTAGTGAAGCTGGAAAAGCGTCTCGACGTGGAGCAGATAAGTTAATTAACGAGAGAAAAGTAATTATTAACGGTAAGGTTGCAAAAATTGGTGACCAAGTAAATCCAGGTGATGACGTACGAGTAAATGGAGAGCAACTTCGTATTGCTCGAGACCATGTGTATATCGCTTTAAATAAACCAGTAGGTATTACATGTACAAGTGAAAAAGCCGTAAAAGGTAACATTATCGATTTAGTGAATCATCCTTTACGAATTAATCACATCGGACGTCTCGACAAAGACTCAGACGGTTTAATTTTGTTAACGAATGATGGCGATATCGTTAATGAGATTTTACGTGCTGAAAACAAACATGAGAAAGAATATATCGTTTCAGTAGATAAGCCGATTACACCGGAGTTTTTAGAAAAAATGGCAGCAGGTGTTAAAATTTTAGATACAAAAACACTTCCTTGTGAAGTAACACAGTTATCAAAATATGAGTTTGAAATTATTTTAACACAGGGGCTAAATCGTCAAATTCGCCGTATGTGTGAAGCTTTGGGTTATCAAGTATACACGTTAAAACGTACGAGAATTATGAATATTGAGTTGAATAATTTACCAGTCGGACAGTGGAGAGATTTATCGAAAAAAGAGAAAAAACGCCTATTTTCAGACTTAAATTACGAACCACAAGATTGGTAAAAAAGAGAAGGGGAGACCAAAAAATGTTTTTGGTTTCTTTTTTTTGAATAAAAGATATATTTTTAACACTTGTAAAAATAAAATGAATAGGATATATTAAATAACAATAAATGTATTTGTTACAAAAGCAAAGAAAAGGACACGAGTTATTTTAAACGGTTATACAGAGAAGGAAGGAAAGCTGAGAACTTCCTAACGCAGTAAAATAACTTACCACCTTAGAGCTGCACTGGGGAAATCAAGTATCTAGTGCCGTGTAAGCGACGTTATCGCAAAAGAAGCCATTATGTTTTTTGTGATGGGAATCTGGGTGGAACCACGAATATAAGCATATTCGTCCCTATTTACTAGGGATGAATATGCTTTTTTATATTTAATTTCATAATAAGCGAAGAAAAGGACACGAGTTATTTTAAACGGTTATACAGAGAAGGAAGAAAAGCTGAGAACTTCCTAACGCAGTAAAATAACTTACCACCTTAGAGCTGCACTGGGGAAATCAAGTATCTAGTGCCGTGTAAGCGACGTTATCGCAAAAGAAGCCATTATGTTTTTTGTGATGGGAATCTGGGTGGAACCACGAATATAAGCATATTCGTCCCTATTTACTAGGGATGAATATGCTTTTTTATATTTAATTTCATAATAAGCGAAGAAAAGGACACGAGTTATTTTAAACGGTTATACAGAGAAGGAAGAAAAGCTGAGAACTTCCTAACGCAGTAAAATAACTTACCACCTTAGAGCTGCACTGGGGAAATCAAGTATCTAGTGCCGTGTAAACGACGTTACCGTAAAAGAAGCCATTGTATATTTGCGATGGGAATCTGGGTGGAACCACGGGTAAAAGCACACTCGTCCCTATTTTAGGGATGAGTGTGCTTTTTATTATGAAATGGAGAGATGAAAAATGAAAGAACAGATGATCGAAATTAAATTTCCAGATGGTAGCGTTAAAGAATTTGTGAAAGGCATTACTTTAGAAGAAATTGCTGGGGCAATTAGTAGTAGCTTGAAAAAGAAAGCAGTCGCAGGAAAAGTTAATGATCAGTCTTTTGATTTACGACGAAACATTGAAGAAAGTGCGAAAGTTGAAATCATTACTATGGATTCAGATGAAGGGGTAAAAATTGCAAGACACTCTGCGGCACATATATTAGCGCAAGCTGTAAAAAGAATTTATGGTGATGTAAACCTTGGTGTAGGGCCAGTCATTGAAAATGGATTTTATTATGACATGGATCTTCCAAGTAGTGTAAACGTAGAAGATTTACCGAAAATAGAAAAAGAAATGAAAAATATTATAAATGAAAATGTAAAGATAGAGCGAGTTGAGGTTTCTCGAGAAGAAGCAAAAGAATTGTTTCAAGAAATGAATGATAGTTTGAAATTAGAGCTTTTAGAAGCAATTCCTAATGGAGAAAGTGTAACACTGTATAAACAAGGTGAATTTGTAGATTTATGTAGAGGACCACATTTGCCATCTACTGGTTATTTGAAAGCATTTCAATTAACTCATGTTTCTGGTGCATATTGGCGAGGTGATAGTAACAATCAAGTGCTTCAGCGTATATATGGTGTTGCTTTCTCTTCTCAACAAAAATTAGAAGAGTATTTACATTTTGTTGAGGAGGCCGCAAAGAGAAATCATCGGAAATTAGGTAGTGAACTTGAATTGTTTATGTTTTCGGAAGAGGCTCCGGGAATGCCTTTTTACTTGCCAAAAGGACAGATTATTCGCAATGAATTAGAAGCATTTTTAAGAGGAATTCAAAATGAGTACAATTATCAAGAAGTGCGTACTCCATTTATGATGAATCAAGAATTATGGGAGAAGTCAGGACACTGGGGACATTACAAAGACAATATGTATTTCTCAGAAGTAGATCATAAAAGTTTTGCGTTAAAACCGATGAATTGCCCAGGCCATATGCTTATGTTTAAAAATAAATTACATTCTTATCGGGAATTACCGATTCGTATGTGTGAGTTCGGTCAAGTGCATCGACATGAATTTAGTGGCGCTTTAAACGGATTATTAAGAGTTCGTACTTTCTGCCAAGATGATGCTCATTTATTTGTAACACCAGAACAAATTGAAGATGAAATCAAATCAGTGTTGGCGCAAATTGACTATGTGTATAAAACTTTTGGTTTCGAGTATGAAGTAGAGCTTTCTATTCGTCCAGAAGATTCAATGGGTGATGATAAATTATGGGAGCAAGCAGAATTGGCATTAGAAAATGTATTACAGTCATTAAATTATAAATATAGATTAAATGAAGGTGACGGTGCATTCTACGGTCCGAAAATTGATTTCCATATTAAAGATGCTTTAAATAGAAGTCATCAGTGCGGAACAGTCCAACTTGATTTCCAAATGCCAGAAAAATTTGATTTAAATTATATAGATGAAAATAATGAAAAAAGAAGACCAGTTGTCATTCACCGAGCAGTTTTAGGATCTTTAGACCGTTTTTTAGCAATATTAATTGAGCACTTTGGAGGCGCGTTCCCAGCATGGGTGGCACCAGTTCAAGTGAAAGTAATTCCAGTTTCAAATGCAGTGCATGAACAATATGTAAATAGGATTGCAGATAAATTAGCACAAGCCGGAATTCGTGTCGAACGAGATATACGAGATGAAAAGTTAGGATATAAAATTAGAGAAGCGCAAATGCAAAAAGTTCCGTATGTTCTTGTTATTGGGGATAAGGAAATGGAAAGCGAAGCTGTAAATGTACGGAAATATGGTGAAGAGAAGTCAGAAGTTGTTGAACTAGATGCGTTTGTGGAAAGTATGAAAGAGGAAATTAAAAATAGGAAATAGAGATTGATAATAAAACACACCATTAATATGTAATACTGAAGTTAAAGTAATTAAAGATATATTAAATAACAATAATAAACGCAGAGAAGGGATAGCTTAATTGCTATCCCTTCATCTTAATTTCACAATCTAATCCCATTGGTTGAAGAAAGTTGTTATTTGTTTTTATTGAGTGTATTCGTCGCTTTTGTACTCCAAAATATCACCCGGTTGACAATCTAAAGTCTTACATATCGCTTCCAATGTTGAAAAACGAACCGCTTTTGCTTTCCCATTTTTCAGAATGGAAAGATTCGCCATCGTAATCCCAACCCTCTCCGAAAGCTCCGTTACGCTCATTTTTCGTTTTGCTAACATCACATCAATATTAATAATAATTGTCATATTCTCCACCTCAGACCGTTAAATCATTTTCTGATTTTATATTAATAGCTTCTTGTAAAAGCCTTTGGAGAACAGCAGCAAAAACGGCAATCACCATAGAGGCGAAAATGATGGTCAATCCGATTGGTATGAAACTTGGAGGATCAATTTTTTTCGCCATGAGATAGTAGAGTGGCATACCTAGCAAGTACAAGGTACTGATCGTGATGGCACAGTATTTTATATTCTTTAAAGCCTTTACCGATAATTCCGAGAACGCTTGGTTCTTATCAATATAGCTTAAAAGTTTAAAAGCTTGATACAGAGCAAAGTAAAAAGGTATCGCTGCCGCGTACATATCGATTAAAACGAGAGATTTCATATAAGCAATATCTGGATACAATTCTCCAGCGAAATTCCCAATCTTAGGCACCAAAAATATGCACAATGCAAGAACTGGGAATCCTATAAAAATAATAGCTAGCTTTAAAAAGAGTGTCGTAACTTGTTTCATAAAAAGCACCTCACTTATGTAATAACAACATGATTTTATCATGCGATTTATCGTTTTGCAATAAAAATGTATTGTTTTTTATTGTGTTATTATTTTTATTGAAATATCTTTTAAATTTTGATAACAATAAAAAGCATTTCTCATTCCAAAGAAATGCTCTTATGAAGTGGTTTGTTTTTTTTAACCTTACAAAAATGTAAGGTAAATGTAAGGGAAATCGAATGAAAGGATTTTAGAAAAGTGAGAATATTAAGCAGAGAAATCGTTTGTATTTCTTATGTATCTCAATCTGCATTTGGAAAATTTAAAAATTCTTAAGAATTTTTATGAGAAAAATATAAGAAATATATGGGAAATTTATACTATACAAAAGGGATGGAGTGAAAGAGATGTCAACAAATGTAGTTACTGTAGAAGGTGTAGAAAAAACGTATGGGAAAAGAAATGAGAATCAGTCAAAAGCATTAAGGGGTGTTTCATTAAGTATTAAAGAAGGAGAGTTTGTAGGGATTATGGGTCCTTCTGGATCTGGTAAAACGACATTATTAAATGTGATTAGTACACTTGATCAAGCGACAGGTGGTAGTGTAACAATAGCTGACACAAATATTACTTCTATGAAGGGGAATGCATTATCAGATTTTCGTTCTCAAAAACTAGGATTTATTTTTCAAGACTTTAATCTACTAGAAAATTTATCAATTTATGAAAATATCGCTTTACCACTTTCCCTGCAAGGCGTACCGTCAAGTGAGATTACTGGAAAAGTAAATGGGGTTGCGACGAAATTAGGGATTACTGAAATTTTAACAAAATATCCGACTGCTGTTTCTGGTGGACAAAAACAAAGAACAGCGGCAGCACGAGCTTTAGTACATAATCCGGCAATCGTATTAGCAGATGAACCGACAGGAGCACTTGATAGTAAAAATGCAAAAAGTTTATTAGAAGCGATGCAAGATTTACATGAAAATCACAATGTAAGTATTTTGATGGTAACACACGATGCATTTAGTGCGAGCTATTGTGAACGTATTTTATTTATACAGGATGGACTTCTTTATAAAGAGTTAAAACGTCAAGGAACACGAGAAAATTTCTATCAAGATATTTTAGGTGTGCTTGCCCAAATGGGCTCAGCAACTGAGTCGAAGTAAGGGGGGCGAGACTATGTTATTCAAATTATCACGTCATAGTATGAAAAAAATGTTAAAGGATTATATGGTTTTACTTATTGGTCTAGTCATTAGTATTAGTATTTTTTACATGTTCCAAACGATGGCGATGAATAGTGAATTTACAAAAGATAATAGTCTCATTAGTAGTATTAGGCTCGTCTTTTGGGTTGGTGCAATATTGCTTTCTTTCATTACAGTTTTTTACATCATATATGCCAATTCTTTTTTACTTACATTAAGAAGAAAAGAACTCGGTATGTACATGATGCTTGGAGCGAAAAAGAAAAAAGTAGCGCAATTATTATTTATTGAGACTTTTGGTATGGGGATTGTCAGTATTATTATCGGTATTTTAGTAGGAATAGTACTTGCTAGTGTAGCAGGAAATTTTTTAATGAATGGAATGGAAATTTCAGCAAAAGGTAATTACGCATCTGTGTACACACCAGCTATATTAGTTACATCTATTTTCTTCTTAATATTATTTTTCATTACTGGTTTAATGAATAGTTTCCGATTATTACGTAAAACAGAATTAGAGTTAATACGTGAAGATGAAACGCAAGATGAGGTGAAGAAAAGTAAGACTCGCACTGTTATTATGACAGTACTAGGTGTATTGCTAGTAAGTACAGGATACTATTTTATGGTGAATATAAAAATGTTTGCTGAACTAGGATTTATAATAGCGACAATTGTTACGACAGTAGGAACGTATTTCATTTTTAGCTCGTTGCTCCCACTTTTTGTAATAAAAATTAAGGGAAATAAAAAACGAAATGAAACGGGATTAAATAGTTTTACTTATGCACAGTTACGTTTTCGAGTAACTAGTTTATCGAGGGTACTAGGCACTGTAGCGATGTTAATTGCATTAGGTGCAGGTGCAATGACAGCAGGTATGGCGTTTCAAAAGAATGTAGGCATTATGACAGACTTCTCACGTGTATATGATGTCGTAATTCATGATCCAAATGAACAAGATAAAGCGGCATTAAAAGAAATGGAAATTGTTGAAGAAAGCAAGTATAAGTATAAAGTAGATGGAGAAGCGGTTTATTATTTACGTAACGACTTAACTGAAAAACCACCACTTATTTCAGATCATTTTGATACAAAGACTTTAAAAGAACCTGCTCGTAAACGTGTGGCTACACCTTTAACTGAACCTGTCTATTCTGCTTTGGAAGCTCCTGAAGTAGCGAATAAGCTTCCTCGTATGCCAAAAGATTGGGAAGATGCGGTTGTAAGAGAGATACAAATTACACATAATCAATTTAACGGAAAACCGGTAAGAATTGCAGATGAAGAGCATTACAAAGGAATTCAAGGAACAGAACATACTGTAACATTAGCAAAAGTAGATGATATGAAAAAATATAAACCGTTATTGACAGAAATTGATAAGAGGCAAAAAGAACAAATTGAAAAAACAACAGATACAAAAGTAGAATTATATACGAAAATGACAATTTATCAGTTTATGAACAGTTTCATGAGCGGAACAATGTTTATGGGATTTTTCCTTGGAATTGCGTTTTTAGCAATGATGGCAAGTTCTCTTATGTTCAAAATATTAACAGGAGCTTCTCGTGATGTACGCCGTTATGAAATGCTACGAAAAATCGGTGTGAGACGTAGTATGTTAACAAAAAGTATATATAAAGAAATCTCATATTTATTTATATTCCCAGCAATTATTGGAATTTCCCACGTGTTAGTAGGGCTTAACTTATTCAGCTTTATATTAGTTGACCCGTTTGTAAAAGTGTGGATGCCAATAGGAATCTTCATAGTAATTTATTTCATTTATTATTGGATTACTGTCCAACTTTATAAAGGTATGGTAATGCCGAAAGAGGAAGTAGCGAAATAGTTTAAGAAAAGAGTCCTTGTTTTGAAAACAAGGACTCTTTTTATTTGTAATACATTGTGACCAAGCCTTCCTATGATTAATGTATTGAAAATTAAGAAAATATTAAGGGTTTATATAGCGGAAAGTTAAGAAGTGTATGGGATATTAAGAATGTACAAAAAATCAAGATGAAATTGGAAAGTGCAATTGATGTATATTGATATTCTTATAAATTTAAAAGAAAGGAAACGTTTTATGAAGAAGATAAAAAAAATAGTAAAACGTATTGCAGTCACTATTATACTATTAATAATTATGGCGTTGGTATTTCCTACATGGACCTCACAAATAAAGGTCAAAAACAGTATAAGTACATTAGAACAAGTAGAGATAAATGGAACTGGTCATGAAATTATGATACGAGGCAAAGATAAGAGTAATCCAGTTATTATCTTTGTTCATGGTGGACCAGGTTCTTCGGAAATACCATATGCTCAAAAATACCAAGACTTATTGGAAGAGAAATTCACGGTTGTCAATTACGATCAAAGAGCAAGTGGAAAATCGTATCATTTCTTTGAAGACTATTCTAACCTTTCATCAGATCTACTCGTGGAGGATTTATTAGCTATGACGGATTACGTTTCAAAACGTCTAGGCAAAGAAAAAGTAATTTTAATAGGCCATTCTTATGGTACATATATTGGAATACAGGCTGCCAACAAAGCTCCTGAAAAATATGAAGCATATATTGGCATTGGACAGATGAGCGATACAGTAGAAAGTGAGATGGATAGTTTAAACTACGTTATTGAACAGGCACAAAATGCTGGGAATGCGGATGAGGTTTCACATTTAAAAGGGTTAACTGAACAAATTAAAAATGGCGATACATATACCCCGCGAAATTATGTTGCGAAATATGGTGGAACTTCAAGACTTATTGAAAATCCAGATGGTGATAACATAGGGATGTTATTCAGTAATGAATATAACTTGTTTGACGTAATTCGTTATAACTATGGATTATCCTATTCTCAAACAGTTTTATTAGAAAAAGATTTAAAGAATCCATTACCTACTAAAGTAACTAAACTGAAGTTACCGCTTTATTTTCTTATGGGTAAATATGACTATAATACTTCATTTCATGCAGCTAAACAGTATTTTGATAGGATTGAAGCGAATCAAAAAGAATTTATAGCTTTTGAAAACTCAGCACATTACCCTCAATTTGAAGAGAAGGAAAAGTTTTATGAGTGGTTGTGTGATACATTCGTAAAATGAAATTAAATAAAAAAGCACTTATTTTAAAAATAAGTGCTTTTTTATAGTATATAATCGATCAAGAAGGAAAATGTTGGATAATAGTCGAAAGATATAATACAACTTCAGAGAAATGACGAGAATCGATATGTTTTGTCGAGAGAGGAGTTATTTTATTAAAAGATATAGGTACTATACATAGTTTTAGTTTCTGAATATTCATTTAAATAGAAGGGGTAATAGTTATGTTCATTCGAATTGGTAAGTGGTGTGGGGTTACTTGTTTACAATTATTTGCTGCAATCTTATGTATAATCTGTCTAGGTGCGCTCCCTCGGTTATTTAAGGGATTACAAATTGATTTAATCGGTTTTTGGAATGCAATTATATATGTTGGTGAGAAAGTACTTCACCCAACTGAAATTACATATGGTTTTCAAGCGCCGAGAAAATTATTTCCGCAAATTTGGATCCATTATATTGAAACGATGATAGTATTTCTTTCAGCATTTTTACTTTCTTTATGTATAGCGTATGTACTTGTTGTTTTTGTACTGCAGCGAACTCATATGAAACAAAGAATATGGAATGGGATTTTTCTTACCCTTGAGAGCATACCAGATATTTTACTTATTTTATTATCGCAACTTCTTGTCGTAATTATTTTTCAAAAAACAGGGTTTATGCCAATCAAACTGGCTGGATTAGGGGAAGAAAGAGTACGTTTGTTACCGATTATATGTCTTACAATACCAACAACGTTATTGTTTATTAAACTTTTGTTATTAAGGTTCAGAGAAGAATTAGAGAAAGATTATAGTATGTTTGCCAAGAGTAAAGGGTTAAGCTTACGGCATATTTTGACACATCATATTTCAAGAAATGTTTTATTGACGACAGTTTATTATGCGAAAACAAATATTTTATTTATGCTATCCAATTTATATATTATTGAATGGATTTTTAACACATATGGAATGTTTGTATTTGTAAAAGAACATTCGAACATAGAAATTTTCACAGTAAGTTTAATTATATTATATGTACCGATTTTTATCTTGTTTCGTTTATTACATACGCTTTTGCAAAATGTTATAAAGGAGCGTGCGTAATATGTGGCAAGTTGTTAAAAAAGATGTAAGGTTTTGGTTTGGTGTAACCTTTTTAAGTGTCCTTATGATTGTTAGTATTGGTAATACGTTGTTTTTCGATGGGAATATTCGTGAACTAACGATGATGTATAACGCAAAAGGAGAATTAGAGGTTGCTCCATTTTCACCATCGAGTAAATTTTGGTTCGGAAGTGATGCGAAAGGCCGCGATCTTTTTCAACTAATAATAGAGGGAGCGAAATGGACGGTTGGTGCGAGTTTAATTATAGCGATTTTACGAGTAATTATTGGAGGGGGCATAGGCTTACTTCTCGGTATGTATAGTCGGCGTTCTTTTCCAATTATTTCGTCCTTTTTTGACCCATTCAGCATTGTACCAATGGTTATGATTTCCTATTTTATATTAAGGGGAGTTTTAATGTTCGACAGTGGAGAGGCAGCTGCTCCGTTTCATTTGCGAGTTGCGTTTCAAATTATAGTTCTTGCATGTCTTGCAGTACCGACAGTTATGTTGTATGTAGCGCAAGAAGTCAAGCGTATTAAGAAAGAAGAATTTATGTTGGCGGCCACTGTGCTCGGCGGAAGTAAGTGGCAGAGGTTGAAACGCCATGTATGGCCGCATATGTTACCATCATTTCTTTTATTAGTAGCCCAGCAATTTGTAAGTACTTTATTACTCCTCTTGCATCTTGGTTTGTTAGAATTATTTTTTGGCGGAACAATAATTTTTGGTACAGAAGCAGATAGTGTAACAAAAGAATGGACTGGCCTAATTGGTCAAAACTTCCGTCATTTAACCACACATACATGGATTGTACTTATACCAATTGCTTTTTATAGCATGACAATTTTAGCGGGAAATCTAGTTAGTAATAGTATGCAAGATGCGATTAAGCTAGGGAATGTTAGAAGAGCGAATCGGAAGAAGGAAGAAGTGAAAGTAGAGAAACAAATACAGCCTACCATGAATGATTTTTCATTTCATAGTGAGGTGCAAAAATAAAAAAAGATAGCTGAAGACAAATTGTTTTCAGCTATCTTTTTTTCTTTAAAGTGGTGGTAAATCAATCTTACCTTCTTCAAATAATTCTTTTATCATATGTTTCGTATAACCGGCTGCTTGACCAAATGTGATTTTTGCTGGCATTGGTGCTTCATTTACATCTACAACTACATCAATAATGCATGGTTTACTTTGTTTTACTGCATTTTCAAAGGCGGGAAGTAAGTCATCTAACTGTTCTACACGGTATCCAATACCACCGCACGCCTCAGCATATTTTGCGAAATCAGGATTCGTTAAGTCTGTACCAAATTCAATATTTCCCATAACTTCTTGTTCAAATTTAATCATAGCAATTTTATTATTGTTTAATACAACGACAACGATTGGCAGTTTATATTTAACAGCTGTTACGAAGTCATTCATTGTCATTCCGAATCCGCCGTCACCACAAACTGCAAACACTTGTTTATCCGGGAAAGCAATTTGTCCAGCGAGTGCACCAGGTAAACCGCAGCCAAGTGTTGCAAGCCAACTAGAAATGATAAATTGCTGGTTTGTCATGCGGAAGTGCCTTGCTGTCCATACTGTTACATTTCCAACATCGACCGAAAGAATTGCGTCATCTTCTGCTACTTGTTGCAGAGCGTGCATAACTCGCTGTGGTTTAATTGGAGTCGAAGAATCTTCTTCTTGATTGTGTAATTTTTCTTCCCACTTTTTCATCATTTCTTGATGATGCTCTAAGAAGGAATGGTCCTCGTGTTTTTCTACATTTTCAATTAACCATTTTAATGTTTTATCAGCATCACCAGCTAAGCCGATATCTGTCGTATAACGTTTCCCAATTTGTGCGGGGTCTGTATCAATATGAAGTGTTTTTGCTTTTTCGGGTAAGAAACCAGTGAACGGATAAGAAGTACCAACCATAATTAAAGTATCTGCATGCTTCATTGCTTCATAAGAAGGTTTCGTCCCGATTAATCCTAATCCACCGATACAAAGAGGGTGTTCATCAGGAACAATCCCTTTAGCTGGTAATGTAAGTACGATTGGAGCACCGATATGTTCTGCAAATGCAAGTAAAGACTCTCTCGCATGTTTAGCTCCTTTCCCGGCTAAAATAACAGGTTTTTTCGCTTCATTAAGTGCGAGTTTCGCTACAGCTAAATCTTCTTCTCGCGGAAATATTTCTGGTAATGTAAAGGAAGAGTTTGTAATACGTGCACCATTTTTTATTTCAAATTTCGGAACATCATCTGGAATTGTAAGAACAGAGACACCTTTTTTCGTATATGCCATTCGAATCGCTTGATTCACTACAGCAGGTAACTGTTCAGCTGACATTATTCGTTGGTTATAAACCGCAACGTCATCAAACATTCTTTCTAAGTTTACTTCTTGGAAAAAATCCGTTCCGAGTAAATCGCTTTCTACTTGTCCTGAAATTGCTAGTACAGGAGCTTGATCGAGTTTTGCATCGTATAAACCATTTAATAAATGAATCGCTCCAGGTCCTGCAATAGCCATACAAACACCAAGTTTTCCTGTTAATTTCGCATAGGCTGCCGCTGCTAACGCACCAGCTTCTTCATGGCGAACTTGAATAAATTTAATTTTATCTTGTTTTTTTCTTAAAGCTTCAATAATAGAATTAATGGAATCTCCAGGCATACCATATATGTGTTCTACACCCCAGTCAATTAAAAGATCCACTAATGCTTCACCGGCTGTTTTTCCAAACATAATCGTTCCTCCTTATAATAGGTAGATAACATTATGTTTTGGAGAAAAAGGAAAAATATACAAATAATAAATTTTTTCGCTTTAATGATGACCAGCGAATAAAGTAAACACTGTTATTAGTAAAAAACCACTAGTTGCCCACATGAGAAATGTAAGGAAAGAGAGCTGTTTCTTTGCTTTCCAAAGCATTTCGTGAATTGTGACATAGCCAAGAGAACCAATTGCGCTTCCCATAATAAGTCCTTGTAAATGGAGAGCTTTCCCGTCCATCAAAATGCCAAAAACAGTACCGGTCCCTAGGATGAGAGAAAGTAATAAAGTTGTTAATAAAAATGAAATATATTTATGTTTTGTAAAAAGAAATGGAATAATTAAAGCTAATCCTTCTGGAATATGGTGAATGACAAGCGCAAGTAAGAAAGGAATGGCAGAGTCATTATGATTTATAAACGCTGTACCTAACGCAAACCCACTCGGCATATTATGAATGAATATAGCAAAAGAAAGAAAAAGGAAGGTTTGCCATGCTTGTTGATCTTTCTTATGTATAATCGGATGATGACAATAGTTATCTAATAAGCTCATAACTAAAATACCGATAGCTATACCGAGCATAGGCCCAATTATTTCATAGCTTGAAAATGTTTCAGGAATAATTTCAAGTGATAAAAGCCCAAGCAAAATCCCACCACATAATGCGTATAAGCGATGCATCTTTTCTTCAATTAGTTGGCGTGTTGCTACTCCAACAGCACCTCCTAATAGTAATCCGCCGAACGAAAAAAACGTAACGATTATTGGAATCCATAAACGTTCCATATTATCACACTCCGATTCTATACCCTTGTTTTTAGCTTACTAACAGGCGAGGCAGATTAGTCCAAATGATAGTGTTTGATTATGGAGAAAAATCTATCAATTCGTTATAATCTATATATCGAATTTAACAGAAGATGTGAAATGGGGAATAAGATTGCAAACAAAAAGGATTCTTTTCATGTTTCGATGAAATCTTAACGCTGGTAAATGAAGAGTATTGGTACGATGATGAAGATTGTTTCCTTGTAGATCCTTTTCATATGGAGCTACTTTTGAAAGGAGAACATATTACTTTAACACCAATGGTAGAAGAGTATAAGCGTTTAGGAATTGAAACAGATTCATTTCATCCTACCAAACTTATTCGTTTTTTAACTTCTATATATAAGGAGAAATTCTGGATACAGCCCTCGGACATATTAGATGAAATCAATGCAGAATTTAAACCAAATCTATTTTATCAAACAGAAGAATGGGAACATCCTAATATTAGTGATGATCAAAAACCGAGTGAGAGCATATTCTTTCAAATTTTAGCTAAAGCGATTGAATTAAATAATGTGAATTTGATAACTGTAGGGAAAGTAAATAATGATTGGACCAATTGGACATGGAGTGATTTTGAAAAACAAGAAGAGGATGACCTTTAAATCAGAAGATGAGGAAAAGATAGAGTGTGTTGGCATAGGTTCATAGTAACTCAGCTGTTCTCGCAGTAACGCTTATTTTTGTAAACGCCCACTAAATGATAACATTTCTACATCCTAATTCAATTTGTATATAAGATAAGGAGCTACTCAGTAGCTTCTTATCTTATTATTTGTTCCGTAATAAACGCATACTGTTAAGGATTACAATAAGTGCAGCGCCTGTATCACTTAGGACAGCCATCCAAAGAGTGAGCCAACCTGGGAAGATAAAGGCAAGGGCGATAAATTTAATAATCAATGAGAACCAAATATTTTGTTTTATGATGTGCAATGCTTTCCGACTTAGTTTCATTGTATAAGGAAGTTTTTCAAGATTATCTGCCATTAATACAATATCTGCCGTTTCCATTGCGGTATCAGTTCCTGCACCGCCCATTGCAATCCCTAGGTTTGCAGTAGCGAGGGCAGGGGCATCATTTATGCCGTCCCCAATCATAGCCACTGTTTTTCCTTCAGATTGAAGTTGTTTGACAGAATGAACTTTATCTTCTGGAAGTAAGTTAGCAAAATAACGATCTATTTTTGCTTTCTGTGCAATATGTTCAGCTGTTCCTTCATTGTCTCCTGTTAACATAATAGTTTCCTGAATACCTGATCGTTTTAATTCTTGAATTGTTCCATAAGTAGTAGAACGAATGGAATCTGCTACTGAAATCATACCTAAAATGACTTTGTTCGTTCCGACAAGTATCACGGTTTGACCAATTCTTTGCATTTCCTGAATTGGTTCGTTCCACATTTGAAGCGAAACTCCAAAATCTTCATATAATACTTTATTTCCAGCGTAGTATGTTTCGCCATCTATCGTGACTTGCGCACCTTTTCCTACAATGGCGCGCAAGTCGGTTCCACTTTGAATAGAAGTTTGGTGTTCTTTCGCATATGCTGTAATGGCTTTTGCAATGGGATGATTAGAGTATTCTTCAATTGTTGCTGCGATGGATAATAACTCATCTTCAGTACAATCTACGCTTCGTACATGCATTACTTTTGGTTTTCCTTCAGTCAATGTTCCTGTTTTATCAAACGCAATAGCATTTAAAGAACCTGCAATTTCTAAAGCTGTACCACCTTTAATGAGTACACCGTTTCTTGCTGCATTTCCAATTGCAGATACAATAGCAACAGGAGTTGAGATAACTAAAGCGCAAGGACACGCAACAACAAGAAGTTCTAAACCTTTATAAATCCATTCCATCCATTCGCCCATACCAAGAAGGGGTGGGATAATCATGACACCAATTGCTAATACAAAAACGATAGGTGTATAGATTTTTGCGAAACGATCTACAAATGCTTCTGTCGGTGCTTTATTTTCCTGTGCTTCCTCTACAAGATGAATAATTCGAGATAATGTAGTATCCTCAACAAGTTTAGTTACTGTAATCTCAATCGAACCTTCTTCATTGATTGTTCCTGCATATACGGAATCGCCAATTTGTTTATCGATTGGGATAGATTCACCAGTTATTGGCGCTTGGTTTACAGTAGAAGTACCTCCTATAACTGTGCCGTCTAATGGGATTTTTTCACCTGGCTTTACAACAATCGTTGTATTCACTGCAATATCATCAACAGATTTTTTTATAAGTTCAGTTCCAATTTTTACCCAAGCTTCTGATGGGGCTAAATCAATTAATCCACGAATAGATTCTCTTGTGCGTTCAATAGATTTATTTTGTAGCGTTGCCCCTAATGCAAATAGCCAAACAACTGTTGCGCCTTCTAGCCATTGACCAATTAATGCAGCACCAATAGCGGCTGATATCATGAGAACGTTCATATCGAGTGATTTACTTCTAATTGCATAAAAGGCACTTTTAGCAGGTTTATAACCACTAATACCAATGCTCACCGCATAGAGAAGTGTAATAAGAAGAGGGGATATGTTTGTAAAGTTTCCTCCAAATCCTAAAGCTAAAAATAATCCTGAGAGAATCAAAGTTGTATTTTTTGATTTTGAAACAGGTGTTGATCCTCTACGAGCTCCAGCTAAAGTGGCTTCAAAGCCTGCGTTAGATACTTCTTTTATAATGTCATCCACATTTCGGTCATGACGAATATGCATTTTTCCAGTAGCGAAGTTTACTCGAACTTCCTCTACGCCAGAAACGTTGTGTAGATGCTTTTCGATTGTTAAAGCGCATGCACCGCAATCCATACCTTCTACAAGATAAGTTTGTACGCCATCTCCTGATATTTTCTGAGTATTAAGAAGAGGTGATGGATCTTCACATGAGCTATCACTACAGCAAGAAGATTTTGATGTCATTGATTCTTTTTGTAGGGCTAATTCAGCTGAACAACAAGTTTCAGTTTTAATAGAATTGTTGTTACTACTGCAGCAAGAGGTTTCCTTAGTAATAGGGATAATTGGAATCTCTGTTTTAGAAGAGCAACATGACGATGTTTCTTTTGTAGTTTTTTCTTTTTCAGTTTTGGTTTCACCATTACAACAAGAAGTGTTTTTAACAATTGGCACAATAGGAATCTCTTTTTTGGAAGAGCAACAAGATGCAGTTTCCGTTGCTAATTCTTCTTTTGTGGATGCTATGGAAGAATTTTCACAGCAATTTGTTTGTTTTTCGCTCTCCTTTTTATCTGTCATATCAGTTCTCTCCTTTTTGAGATAAACAACCATCGTTTTTATCACATGATGCTACTTCATTTTGCACCTCATGAAAGACAACATCGAACATTGTAAGTAACTGTTCAATTTGTGTACTGCGTAAAGAATAGTAGACATACTTTCCTTCTTGTCTACCTAGGATGATGCCGCATCCTTTTAAACAGTTTAGGTGTTGTGAGATATTTGACTGATTTCCTTTAGTGATTTCTACAATTTCGGATACCGTTTTTTCACCATCTAACATACATTGAAGAATCTGAAGTCTAGTTTTATCAGCAAAGCCTCGAATAAATTTGGCTTTTATATCTAAGTCATTTGAGTTACACAATCGTATCCTCTCCATTCGTATTAGTAATAACTAATATGTTTATTCTTTATTCATATTAGCATTGGCTAATATGTGTGTCAAAATGTTTTCGAAAAGTCTGATAAAAATTACTGAGCTTTGTTTTTTGCTGTGAGAAGGAATGTAAATAATGAATAAAAAATAATATAGTTAGTGGAAGCGAAGGGTATGTTATAGTGTTTGGTGCACGCATTAAGAAATTTTAGGAAACAGGGGAGAGAAGTTCTTTGTTTAATTTTCAGGGTATTTCAAATGTAAACATTGACTGGGATTTATTTCTCATGCTAACATATAGATAATTTAATCAAGGCGGTGGAAATATATTGGACTCAGATGTTGACTCGGATAGGTGGCTAAATGACCTCGATTTTCTCAGAGTACCCCTCATCATTTTGAGAATGTAGATTGTATACAATCTCATGTTAATGTGTATGAAATTGTAGGTATGGAAAGAGAAAATATATCAGGAGGTGAATCCTTTAGTTTCAAGGAAGCTAAGGGAATTAGTTGGACATATTTAATTTAATCATGGTAGCGGTTTTAATCGCATGTACTGCATTTTTCGTGGCAATTGAGTTTGCTATTGTAAAAGTAAGAGGATCAAAGATTGATCAATTTGTATTAGAAGGAAAGAAGGGTGCGCTGGCAGCTAAGAAAGTGACATCAAACTTGGATGAATATTTGTCAGCTTGTCAATTAGGGATTACAGTTACAGCAATGGGCCTCGGGGCACTAGGTGAACCAACGATTGAGAGACTTTTACATCCTTTATTTGATAAGTGGAACATTAATCCTTCTATTGCAGGTGTATTATCTTTAGGAATTGCTTTTACTATAATGACGTACTTACATGTTGTAGTTGGTGAGTTAGCACCAAAAACATTTGCGATTCAAAAGGCTGAGAAGGTTACTTTATTACTTTCGGCTCCGCTTATCTGGTTCTACAAAATCATGTATCCGTTTATTCGCTTGTTAAATGGCTCTGCAAGGATGATAACAGGAATGTTCGGCTTAAAATCTGCATCAGAGCATGATGTAGCACATACAGAAGAAGAATTACGATTGATTCTTTCTGAAAGTTATGAACGTGGAGAAATTAATCAAGCTGAATACAAATATGTAAATAATATTTTTGAATTTGATAATCGTATTGCGAAAGAAATCATGGTCCCTCGTACAGAAATCATAGGGCTACATGTAGATAATTCTTTAGCAGACCATATGAAAATAATCCGTGATGAAAAGTACACACGTTACCCAGTATTTGGGGAAGATAAAGATGAAATCATTGGTATGGTGAATGTGAAAGATTTCTTTATCCGTTATATGAATAAGGAAGCAAAAGAATTCAGTTCTATTCAATCGTATACGCGTCCAGTAATTGAAGTAATTGAGACCATACCAATACATAATCTTTTACTACAAATGCAAAAGAAACGTATTCCGTTGGCTGTGTTATATGATGAATACGGCGGTACGGCTGGTATTGTAACCATTGAGGATATTCTGGAAGAGATTGTAGGAGAAATCCGTGATGAATACGATGAAGATGAGCGTCCTCCCATCCAACAAATGAAGGAAGGTCATGTTGTCGTAGAAGGTAAAGTATTAATTAGTGAATTAAATGATTTACTAGGATTACATATGAATGATAGTGATGTTGACACGATTGGTGGTTGGATTCTGATGCAGAATTACGATATCCAGGAAGGGCAAACAGTAAATAGCGAAGGATATGCATTTAAAATTCTTTCTAAAGATCCTCACCAAATCAAACGTGTTGAAATACAAAAAGAAATGTTGGAAGCAGCAACTGTATAGTTGCTGCTTTTATTCAGCTGATAACATGGTAGCCTTCCTCATTAAATTCATTGATTAATCAACTCTTTATCTGTTAACACATTACCGAAATAGGGAATGATTGTTTCCTTTGTATTCAAGGTTCAACACTCCTTCGATATTGTAAACTGTATCTCATTTATACAGATTGTAATATAATTTAAATGTAAATTCGTAGCGTAAAATTGATTAAAAGTAACAAATGTTGAGAAAGGATGCCTTTATCAAAATTAGTATTTGTATTTCACTAGATAATAAAAAATGTAGAATGATTTCATTTCTGACATTGTTATTTACTAGTAATCAAAATAAAGGAAATTCTCGGCTGGAAATTTTTACGCAGTCATAAAATGGAGGCAATAGTTATGCAGCAAATTAAAAAAATAGGAAACGCATTTTGGTATATGACACCTGTTTCCGAGACTGATAGACCTATCTTAGGAATGGTAGTTGGAAAAGAAAAGACTTTGATGATAGATGCAGGTAATTCAGAAGCACATACACAATTGTTTTTAGAAATGCTAAAAGAGAAAAATATCTCAAATCCTGATTTTGTAGCATTAACGCATTGGCACTGGGATCATATTTTTGGATTGCCTGTATTACAAAATGCATTGTCTATCGCACATTTTGAAACAAAAAAAGAGATGAACACACTTGTTTCTTATGAGTGGTCGGATGAGGCATTGGACGCACGAGTGAAAGAGGGTACAGAAATTGAATTTTGTGCGGACTGTATAAAAAAAGAGTTCAGTGAAAAACCAAGAAATATTCAAATTCTTCCGCCGTCCTTAACCTTTCAGAAACAACTTGAATTAGACCTTGGTGATGTGACATGTGTGTTAGAGCATGTGGGCGGGAACCATTCACATGACTCTGTTGTCATTTATATTAAAGAAGAAAAGATTTTATTTTTAGGAGATTGTATTTATGCAGATATTTTTTCTTCTAAGTGGAACTATACGACGAAACGAACGTTTAAACTGATACAAGAGTTAGAGAAATTTGATGCCGAGACCTATATTCTTTCACATGGGGAAGCTATAGATCGAAATGAATTTTTGCGAGAGATTCGTTTATTAAAAACAGTAGGAACTTATACGGAAACTCATAAAGGCGATGAAGAGAAGATAAAGGCAGCATATAAACAAGAACTAGATAGAGAATTAAATGAAGATGAGCTAGAAACAATAACGTACTTTGTAAATGGTTATGAAATGGTTAATCTGTAAAACCTAACTCAAACCAGATTGAAGCTTATTCTGATTTGAATATAATTAAACTGTACAAAAAGAGTATTGAAAGTTAATTCAATACTCTTTTTAATAATTAAATATTTAGTCCCAACCAATTTCTAAATTTTTTTGCTGGCTCATCATCTGGGTTTACACCACTTTCAAGACTGGTTGTGAACGGTAACCACTGCCAATCCTCGCATCCTACAAAAGCTATTCTTGACCAATTATCAATGAATTCAATGAAATTATTCGCAATCTTATATCCATGTCCTTCTCCATCCTCGTGACTTAGGTAAATTATCGGAGCATCTATATTATCTTGCATATCAAATGCTAAATAATCCCCATTGCCCACTTCACAAAATGCTAATTTATTATGCCACACTATATCATATTCATCTTCAGGATTTGGAAAAACCGTGTCAATCCAGTCTTTTCGTTCTTTTTCAAACTCAGAAAGACTTTCTAAACTCCAGTGGGGTGTTCCGCAAAAAATTTCACGAAATTCATTTGGTAGCTCCATATCGTCAGGTAAAAACCAGCGTAAGCTAAAATTTCCTGAGAACTCTAAAAGTACTTTTTTGAAACTATTTGGTAATTTAACACCAAGTTTTTTTTCCACTTGGATTATCTTTTCAAGAGAAGATGGTTCATCTATACAAACTTCTTGAACTTCACCGCCTATTTCTTTAATTCTAGAAGTTATTATTTCTATTCTTTCTTTTAGTAACTCGTAATCCATCATATCACCCCATGTTATATTAATTAAAGTATATCATTCTTAATATACTTTTCGTTTGGGTTTCTAACTTTTAGGAGTGATTTCTCAGAATATATGTATTGTAATCTTAAAAGTTATTTTTCGTAAAATTGAGGTTTCAAGTAGCAGCTTTTTTAGCTAATTCAGTAATATATTTAAAGAATGCATCACGTTTTACATCATAAATGACATTTACTGGTCTTCCGTTAGCAGTTTCCACTGTACGTCCTTGGCTGGGTCCGTATGTATGAACGATACTAATAATCGTTTTTGTTTTTGCAAGATCAGCTTTCCCAACAAACGCAGCAGTTAATACATCCCACAAATAGTAGGTAGAGTTAGTTGAAAAGTGAACGAGAGGGGGGACCATCGCATAACATTGACCAAGGAAATCGACACCAATATATTTACGGTCTTTTGCCCAGCGTTTGCGTACGTCTAATGTCAGCGGAACCTGGTTTGTGCTTTCTAGCGTAACTAAATCAACTTTTATTTTTGCTGCCCATACGCGAGCTACTGCCTCGGGATCCCAAAATGAATTCCATTCGGCTGTTCCATCGTGTTCAGGTTCATGAACATTTCCTGCAGTAAGAAATGTGCCGCCCATCCAAACGAGACGTTCAATTTTTTCTTCGATTACAGGCGCTTCATATAATGCGCGGGCAAGGTCGGTAAGAGGGCCGGTAAATAACAAAGTAGTTTTCTCCTCAGTTTGTAGGAGAGTCTCTATTAAATGATGATGTGCAGGTTTTTTTGATGCAGGTGTAACAACTTTCCCAAACTCATTTAAAATTGGTAAAGCATCTACATAAAATGCATGCATCCGCCATTCTTTTGGAAATGGGTTTTTTCCACGAGAGTTGGACGCTGCTACCTCAATATTATTTTTGCCGAAGCGATCTATAATTTTACGACTGGCAGACATTGCTGGTTCTAAATAACAATCTGCAGGAATAACTGAAACACCTGTAAGTTCTACATTTTCCATCTGGAGTAGTAAAAATAGTGATATTAAATCATCTACACCACCATCATGATTGAAGTACACTTTTTTCATCATTTTAATCTCCATTCTTTAATATTTAACCAGGAATTAAATTTTGATTGATGAAAAATCATCAATAATTTCCACCACTTCAATTCTCCCATTAATCAGTAACTCAGGAAGTTCATTTCTAACGTTTCCTTTCCAATACTCTCTAGCTTGTTCCATTTTTTGAGCGAAAGGAATACCATCTTCTTTCGGTAAAAGATTTCCGTCACCTTCAAAAGAACTACCGATCACTCGTAGTTTAACAATCTGTAAAACATCTCGATTATAAGAATCAAATAAAGCTTTCCATTTCAAAGCATCTTCATAGCTTTTGGCAGCATATAAGCAAGACAACCTTGACGGGTATTCAGGAAATTCTTGCAGCCTAACCATTTCCACAATCGTTTCTCTAACTGCTCTAATTGTTTGATCTATATAATTCAGAACTACTTTAGCATCTTCATTATTTATATGTAATTCTTCATTGATATAATGCCTTTTTAAAATTTGAATGGAGTCTTCATCATTAGAATTTAATTGTTCTCTTTCAAAAAAGAAGTGATAGAGGGTATTAGTTTGATTTTTGTCAAAGTGAATGATTTTTCCGATACTCATTGTTTTCCTTGTAACGATGTGATATGCGTAAAATTCTGCTTTATTCATGGTTATCCTCCTAGTAGTAATTATCATATAATTCAATATTAAATTTAATAATTCAACATCAAAATATATAAAACCTTTGTAAGTAAAAAGTTATAGAGTGGGAGGATTGGAGTGAAGAGTGGAAGAAATGCACGTAAACGCTTTAAAAATGTTCACAAAATGTTCACTTACGAAGGAGTTTCCAATATCGATATAATGACAAAGACTCAAAGAGAAGGGATGATGAAAATTGCCAACAACAAGAAAGGAAAACCTCCAATTTGGTATGATGATGTGCCTCGGGATGGTTATCGTTATGACGTTTTACAATTTATTAATGAATGGAGCAGGAGGGCCAATTCATATTAAGGAGATCGCATTAGAACTAATAATTGGATTTATTATTGCGCTATTAATTGAAATATGTATCGTAGGACCGTGTGCGAAAAAGATTGTATTTGCATTACCATTTGATAAATCAAAAAAAGTAAACATGATTATTGCGATGGCAACAACAATGGTAATCGGAATGGTATTCTTTATGTCATTTTACGGAATGGCTATGATGTATTTACATAATGGGTTACATGGTGACTCATTCGCTTCAATTTATTTCTCGATTTTCATTAAAAATTTCATTATGGCGTACCCACTTCAATTAATAATAATGGGACCTCTTGTACGTTTCTTATTTGGAAAGTTTGTTTTGAAGAATAAAGCTGTTAATGTAGCATAGTTTTAATTACTAAAATATTATATACGGATGAAGTATTTTAAACACATCTCACATATTTTGAGATGTGTTTTTTCGTGTACATTACTAATTATTTTCATATTGATGTGACATTTGTCCTTTTGTCGTTGTAGTATTGTAGCTTTTAATTAAATCATAGATAGAAGATTAGGAGATGATTTTTTTGAAAGGTATTTTACTTTCAGTTTTTGGAGGAGTATTCATTACACTTCAAGGTACGTTTAATGCGAAACTTAGTTCAGATATCGGTATATGGTCGACGAGTATTATGACGCATTTAATTGGGTTTCTTATTGCAACAACTATATTTTTGTTAAAGAAAGAAGAGAAAGTAACGGATTTAAAGGGTGTAAAAAAAGTATATTTAGCAGCTGGCGCACTTGGTGGGTTGATTATTTGTGCGGAAACAATGGCAATATATTCAATGGGAGTTACATTAACAGCTGGAACACTTATGGTTGCTCAATTATTAACAGCTACTGTTATTGAAATGAAAGGATTATTTCATATAAAAAAGATACAAATGGAGAGATACCATATTGTGGGGACAATAGTAATGATTTTAGGTATTTTTGTGTTTAATATGTAAGGAAAGAAGGGACTGTAAGTGGATAATAAATCAGACTTAATTATTCAATATTTGAAAGCTTATAATATACTTGAAATTTTTTCAGGAATAAGTACTGACAATTTTCAAGTAAATCATTTTGAAAAAGGCAAGCTTATTTGCGATAAAGATGATGAAATTCATCGTTTATATTTTGTTATTAAAGGAAAAGTAAAAGTTTACACGATTACACCAGAAGGAAAGAAACTAATCCTTCGCTTTATCAATTGTTGGTGATATTGAATTAATACAAAATAGCAAAGCACATAATGTTGTTGAAGCTTGTTCAGATGTTGTAGCAATCTCCATTTCTAATACAGTTATTAGAAATAAGTTATTACATGATCCTATATTTATGAAGTTCTTGCTTGAAAACATTGCGAACACGTTAAAAATATCGACTCGTTTTACAGCTCTAAATTTACTTTATCCGGTAGAAGTACGTGTAGCTAGTTATTTACTTTCGATTTCAACGGATAGTAATGGGAATATGTATAAAGAGGATTTAGATTCAACTTCTGTATCAAGTATTACAGATTTTATAGGTGTAAGTTATAGGCATGTAATTCGAGTTTTACAAAAATTTTATAGTGAAAAATTAATTGAAAAGAATAATGGAGTTATTGTAATTAAAGATTTTTCTAGAATGAAGGAAGTTACTAAAGATAATATATATGAGTAATGAAAGGGAGAGAAGGGTTATGATTGGATTTAGTTTAGCTATATTAGCTGGAATATTAATTAGCTTACAATCTGTTTTTAATACGAAAGTGAATGAAATTGTAGGACAGTGGTTAACAACTGCATGTGTTCTTGGAATAGGTCTCATAAGTTCTGTTTTATTTCATATCATTACAGAGAAAAGTATAAGCGTTAACTTTTATACTGCAAATTATTTATTTTATATAAGTGGATTGTTTGGTATCGGATTAATTATTTGTATAATGGGTGCAATAAAGAGTTTAGGTCCAGCTTATACGGTGCTCATTAGCCTTATTACTCAATTAGTTGTTGCATTATGTGTTGATACATTTGGATTGTTTGGAATGGAGAGAGTACCTATACAAATAAATAAATTAATTGGTATAGGTCTATTAATTGTAGGGGTAGGAATTTTTTAAAAATTTTTTTCGAATAAGAAAGCTATTACTATAAATGAGGATAGGGCCTAAAGAATTTAAAGGAAAAAGGTGTTAATAATTAGAACATATACATTTAGGTGGTAGTAAATGAGCGATAAGGAGAGAAAATAAGTGATTCAGTACATGTTGGAAGATGGTGTACATTATATTATGAGTGCAGTGACATAACTAGGAGGTTTCCACTATGACAGCTTTATTTAAAGCTATGGAGTTCCAGCTGAAAACTGAACGACTTGATCTGAGTATGTGGGAGGAATCCGATTCAGTCTGGATGAGAAAATTAATTGGCGAACGTGGTGTGGATATGCCAACCCTTGACGCCGTTCGTAGCATGCTTATAGAGATGCGTAAGAGAGCAGGCGAAAATGGCATTTCCCTTCTCACTATTCGCCGACGAGACGAAGGTGATTTCATCGGATACTGTGGCTTGATTATCGGTCGTTCCACACTGGAAGAGCCGGAGATCGCATACGAGTTGTTCCGCAGTGCTCATGGCAAAGGCTATGCGACTGAGGCAGCATCTGTTGTGCTGGACGCTGCGATTGCTACGGGGCGCCACAGACTTTGGTCGACTGTAGGCGCTTGGAATGTTGCGTCCTTCCGGGTGTTAGAAAAGATAGGATTTAAGAGGCATCACAGTACGTGGGACGAGCGCGGTGAGATTGTTTGGAACGTACGCGACCTTTAGAAATCCCGGACCTAACTCGAAACTATTGAAAAGGAGAAGAGGTCATTAGTTTGGGCAAGAATCCAGATAAAGATAAAATAACTGATTTATAATTCAAATAGTGACAAACTATAACTGAAGCATGTCCTCGAAAGCGGAGTGTTGCCTTCGCACCGAGGCTATGCCCTCCCCCAAAAACCAATCGAACGTTTCAAGTTATATATCTTTATTATACTGATTAAACTAAATATTTATTGTTTACTTATTTCATTCATTATGTAAATAAAAAAGGATAGTTAGCCCTCATAATGGACTAACTATCCTATAGATTATTATATGAATTTAATAAAATCGAGGTCTTCTTTTATATATGATTAATATATAAGCTATAGATTTATCATTTTTCAAACCGTATATGAACGAACTTCAACATCTTTATTAAATTTACAATCCGCATCATAATTCGTGTACTTCCATCCCAATCTTTATTTGTAGGTATATGTTTAAAGAAAGGGGAGCAGCTTAATATTTTTATGTTAGAAGACCACTTTTCTATTGTCTTTGGATTATTTACGTAAAAATACATCATAGCGCCGTTATTACCAGATTTTTTTACAGTAGCATTCGAAAGTGTCAGTGCGAACTTTGATTCGGCATCAAAATATAACTCTCCTCCAGGAAAACGTTTTGCCATAGCGACAAATATCTCCTTCAGTTCTTCTTCTTTAAAGTAATAAAACACACCTGCTGATATAAAAAGAATACTGTCTTTTGGATCATATTTTATATCGTTGAACCAAGAAGTGTCAAAAAATGATTTGGCAATGCTTATATTTCGTGGTGTATCTTCAATTAATGTTTTGCGGAAAGCGATCGCATCAGGCAAATCAAGGTTATACCACTGTAGGGTACCGTTATCAATTCTTGAAAAAGTAGTGTCTAGTCCAGAACCGATATTTACTATAGTAGCATTCGGATGTTTTCTAATAAATTGTTTAATAGTATCGTCTATTTTTCTTGCACGGGTAATGTAAGTGATACATCCATATTCGCCAAATGTATCTGCTATTTTAGAGAAATCAAAGTCGCATTCTTTAATAATCCGAATAGCTTCCGTATCATCTAAAATATCCTTGTTTTTCTCACTACCATATGCTCGTCCCCATAGTGGAATAAGCATAGTACTTTGAACTGATTGTAAATCTATTTCTTTAACCATGAAACGTCCTCCATTTAATAATAAAAAAATATCATATATATATGATTAGTCGTTATTTAGCATTTTTGATAGCATTTTATTTGTTTTATACAGTCCGTAAGTTAAATCACGTTGATCTTCTTCACTGAGTTTTTCAAGATTATTAGTGAAATTATTATAAATTTGTTTCCATCTTTCATAATGTACTTTTTCAGCTTTATCTGTTAAGGAAATTAAAACAGCTCGTTTATCTACTGTATCTTGTTTTTTTACAATGTATCCGTTTTGCTCTAAATTACGAACGGTTACACTTAATTGTTGTTTAGGTATGTTTAAATAACTAGCAATCATTTTTAAATTTACAGCGACTTTTTGCTGGGCAATATACTCAATTATGTGTTGCTCTAAATGTGTAAATTCAGTGGATTTCTCTGATAATAATTTGAAAGTACCTGACATATTTAATAATAAATTCATGTATTCGTTTATTAATTCTTTATTAGTCATTATTTTTCGTGTCCTTTATCAATTTAGTAATTATTTTATTACTATTTTTACTTAAAATCAAATAATAACATTGATATTAGTAATTGTTTATTTACTAATATCAATGTTATTTAAATCGTGAGAGATGCAGTAGAGGAAAAGTTAAAGTTTTTTATGAGCGGTGAGTAGAAAGATTATAAAATATTACTTTATACATAAAAAACTAATGAAGCTAATGTCTTTTTCAGATATTATGCTGTAAATAATTTTATGGTAAAATCTTTTACATAATGAAATAAAGGGGTAGTATTCTATGGGTTATTTCTCAAATAGTTTATTAGTTTTGTTTGTTCTTATCGTATGTAGCTGTATGATTTTCGGTTGATAATATAATGATAGATTGATATTAAAGAAGGTATCTCACAAAGATGAGATACCTTCTTTTTCTTATAATTGTAATTTAGATTCAGTATTTGGTGATGGTTGAAATGTATATATTTTATACTCACCATTAGTTGATATATTAAACAAATATTAAATAGAGAAATATATATGGTACCAATCTTATTAAGTTCCTTATGTTTTTAAAGAGAAGGAGTTTCATTTTTTCTTATTGAAGTATTGTTCTAGTTAGTTTAACGACGGTCAAAAATTTTTTGGCATAAAAACAAAAAGGATAATAGGGAGTATTTACATGAAAACTATTTTAAAGTATACAATTGAACCCCCTAAAGATTTCAATGAATTATTAACTATGTATGAATCTTTAGGATGGAATTCTCTTGAATTATCGGTTAATGAGTTAGAGCAAATGTGTAAACAAAGTTGGTATGTGATATATGCTTTTAAAGAGCAACAATTAATTGGGATGGGACGAGTAATATCAGGCATTATTTGCGGTGTATGTGTAATGCCAGAGTATCAGTCCATGGGTGTTGGAAAGGAAATAGTGGAACGATTAATCCGGCACTGTGAACAAAAACGAGTTATTCCACAACTTATGTGTGTTGAAGATTTAAAATCTTACTATGAATCAATTGGATTTGAGGGATTTTCGATTGGTATGACGAAACATATTAAACGATAGCGGGGCTTTGTAATTTAGAATTACTTGTTTATCAGGCCAATTTTTAGATTTCAAAAATTTCGTTATAAAGGAAAATAATGTTATGGAGATTGCTAAAGGGGTAGAGATGTTACATCTTGAATTTCAAGAGTATATTATTCACCCAATTCTTTTATGGGATGATGAAATGGCAGTTTTAATAGATACTGGATTTCCTGGACAAATTGAAGATATACGAATAGAGATGGGGAAGGTTGGAGTATCGTTTGATAAACTAAAAGCCGTGATTTTGACGCATCAAGATATAGATCATATAGGTAGTCTTCCTGAACTATTACAAAACTGTGGAAGTAATATAAAAGTCTATGCTCACGATCTAGATAAGCCGTATATCGAGGGGGAGTTACCTTTGTTGAAGGATGCACAAGTACAGAATCCTCCGAAAGGAAAAGTGGATGATACTTTGGTTGACGGTCAAGAACTTCCATATTGCGGTGGTATTCTTATTATTCATACCCCAGGGCACACTCCTGGTCATATTAGTTTATATTTGAGACAAAGTAAAACTCTTATCGCTGGGGATTCAATGTATAGCGTAAACGGAATTTTAGGTGGAATTCATGCCCCAACTACTTTGGATATAAAAGAAGCGCAAAATTCTTTGAAGAAGTATTTAAATCTAGAAATTGATTCTGTAGTTTGTTACCATGGTGGATTAAGTAAGGGGAATATAAATGCACAAATTCAAGAGCTATAGATAAGAATTTTTTGTTAATCAGTGCTAAAGTATAATTTAATTGCTAGTATATAAATAAAACCCTTAAATTAATAAAGAGCATGTTTGAAGGAATTTCAAATGTGCTCTTTATTAAATATAATCAATTTAATTTTGATGACTTAATCCATTCCAATAAAACGAAACGATTTCTTTTGCTAATTCATCTATATTTGCAAGAGTAGGATTGTGATTCTCATCTTTAAAATTCCCGATTGATAATAAAGCGACGAAAGCATGGGCAGCAAATTTAGGATTTCCTTTAGGAATTTCTCCAAGGAGAATTGCGTTATCTAGCGCTTTTTCCAACACTTCATACATGTTATCCTCGGCATTTTTTAATTCCTTTAATTGCTCTTCAGATAAAGAAAGTTTTGCATCTTTCATAAAATTATTCATATCAATATCCATCGTTGCGTGTAAGTATACTGTAGCAAAGTTCAATAATCTTTCTTCCAAAGTTTTATTCGTAGAGAGTATTTGATCCATATTTTCTCTTATGCGCACCATCATTTGAATCATAGTAGCGGTAAATAGATCAGCTTTTGTTGAGTAGTAATAGTAGACAGTTGCTTTTGTAACTCCACATTCTTTCGCGACCTCATCCATTGAAACAACTTGATAACTTTGAGTGAGAAATAACCTAGTTGCAACTTCTAAAATGATTTCTTTTGTAGACTTTGTATTTTTATTTTGACGAGGCCTTCCGAGAGGACGTTGTTTTTGATCCAAATACATTCGCTCCTGACATTTATTATTGAGATAATTATAACATAATTTTTTAATCATTCTTGATTAATTAACCGACCAGTATATATAATTAATATTGGAGGAAAAAAGGAAGGTGGGGTTTTATGAAAAAGCACCCGTTACATATGTTAGGGAGGCTTGTAGCAGGGAAGAATACGCAATGGATAACTTTATCGGTATGGATTCTTATTACATTAGTACTTTCATTTACGTTACCACAAGTAAACAGTACGAAAGAACCGAATCCGAAAAATTTACCTGAAACAGCTATGTCACAGCAAGCTGAAGCACTTATGAAAAAAGAATTTCCTAATAATGCAGGAAACCCGTTGTTAGTTGTATGGCATCGGGATGGTGGATTAGAGACAAAAGACTACAAATTAATACAGGACGTTTATAAAGAGTTAAAAACGGACCCTTTAAAAGAACAATCATTGTTACCACCATTTGATACAATTCCAGAGCAAGTATTATCAAAAAGTGGATCAAAAGATGGTACATCATTTGTCACACCAATATTTTTTAATAAATCTGCTGGAACGGATATATTAAAAGGTAATTTAGAAGAGTTACGAAAAATAGTGAATAGTAAAGTGGATGAAGATCCGTTCAAACAAAAAATTACCGACTCTGGTTTACATGTTCGATTATCTGGACCTGTAGGTATTCAAACGGATGCGGTAAGTTTATTTAGTCAAGCTGATGTGAAATTATTAGTTGCTACTGTACTACTAGTATTGGTTTTATTAATTTTACTGTACCGTTCACCAATTTTAGCAATTTTACCTTTACTCGTTGTTGGTTTTGCATACGGAATTATCAGTCCGACACTGGGCTTTTTAGCAGACAATGGATGGATTAAAGTAGATGCACAGGCTATATCGATTATGACTGTCTTACTGTTTGGAGCAGGAACGGACTATTGTTTATTTCTTATTTCAAGATATAAAGAGTACTTGCTAGAAGAAGAAAGTAAGTATAAAGCATTGCAACTTGCGATAAAAGCATCAGGTGGAGCAATTATAATGAGTGCACTTACTGTAGTATTAGGGTTAGGAACGTTATTACTTGCTCATTATGGAGCTTTTCATCGATTCGCAGTTCCATTTAGTGTGGCTGTTTTCATTATGGGAATCGCTGCTTTAACGATTCTTCCAGCATTATTATTAATTTTCGGTAGAGTTGCATTTTTCCCGTTCATACCGAGAACAGCTGAAATGAATGAAGAGTTTGCAAGAAAGAAAAAGAAAGTAGTAAAAGTAAAAAATACTAAAGGGTTCTTTAGTCAAAAACTTGGGGATATTGTTGTACGTAAACCGTGGACAATTATTATGCTAACCGTATTTTTATTAGGAGGCTTGGCTTCATTTGTACCGCGTATTCAATACACGTACGACTTATTAGAATCATTCCCGAAAGATATGCCATCACGCGAAGGATTTACATTAATTACGGATCATTTTTCAGCTGGAGAATTAGCGCCAGTAAAGATTGTAGTTGATTCAAAGGGAAAAGATTTACCTATTAAACAAGAAATAGAGAAATTATCTTTTGTTAATAAAGTGAAAGAGCCAATGAAGGGAAAAGAAAATAATCAATTGCAAATGTATGAAGTTTCTTTAGTGGAAAACCCATACTCAATTGAAGCATTAGATCAAATCCCTAAATTGAAAAATAGTGTAGAAAAGGTATTAAAAGATGAAGGAATTAGTCAAGCTGAGAATCATTTATGGATTGGCGGAGAAACAGCTTCCTTATATGATACAAAGCAAATTACTGAACGGGATGAAGCGGTTATTATTCCGGTTATGATTAGTATCATCGCTTTACTTTTACTCGTGTATTTACGTTCAATCGTTGCGATGATTTACTTAATTGTAACTGTCGTTTTATCTTTCTTCTCTGCATTAGGAGCAGGCTGGATTTTACTGCATTTCGGTATGGGAGCTCCCGCGATACAAGGTGCGATACCGTTATATGCATTCGTATTTTTAGTTGCCTTAGGGGAAGATTATAATATCTTTATGGTTTCAGAAATATGGAAGAATAAAAAGAAACAAAATCATTTAGAATCAGTTAAAAATGGTGTTATACAAACAGGTAGTGTAATTACATCCGCAGGTTTAATTTTAGCAGGAACATTTGCAGTATTAGGTACATTGCCAATTCAAGTTTTAGTTCAATTCGGTATTGTGACAGCAATCGGTGTATTGCTAGATACATTTATTGTAAGACCACTGCTTGTACCTGCGATTACAGTCGTTTTAGGCCGCTTTGCTTTTTGGCCAGGGAAACTTTCTGAAAAGAGAGAAAAAGTAAAAAAATTGGATATATAATAGAGAAGAGCCAAGGATATTTTCCTTGGCTCTTTTCTATGTAGTTCATTAATTTTTTGAAGTCAAATCATCAGTTACAACGTGATCAGCATCTTCAATGGTTGTTTCGGGCATTCCATATAAGCCGTTCATTGCTTGTTCTTCGATATTAAGATTTGCAGTATTATTATTTTGAATAGATGTAGTGTTTTCGATAACATTTTCTTTTTTATTTACATTTTTGTCATTCATGTTTGAATCCTCCAAACGTCATTTGATTTATTAATAGTATGTGGATGGATTTCCAGAAATATGTGAACGAATTTCTGCAGATGTTATATAGTTAAATAAAAAGCTTAGTATTAAATTTAAACTGTAAGGAGTGAACAAGTGTGGTGAAAACAAGAAAGTTAGCCTTCTAAAATAAAAATAAAATTTTAGGAGGCTATTAAAATGAAGTTTCATGTAATTGACAGAGAAAATTGGAATAGAGAGCAGTATTTTGAACATTATTTAAAATTAAAGTGTTCGTTTAGTATGACAGCGAATGTTGATATTACGATGATGCTAGAGGAAATACATCAAAAGGAAATTAAATTTTATCCGACTTCTATTTATGTAATTTCTAGAGTGATAAATAAACATACAGAATTTCGAACATGTTTTAATGATGAAGGAGTTTTAGGGTATTGGGAGGAAATGATACCTAGTTATACAATCTTTCATAAAGATGATAAATCTTTTTCAAGTATATGGACGGATTATTCTAGCGATTTCCACATTTTCTATAAAAACTATGAAGAGGATATGAGATGTTATGCTAATGTTCATGGTTTCTTCACGAAAGAAAATATTCCGCCAAATATTTTTCCGATTTCTGGTATACCTTGGACTAGTTTTACAGGATTTAATTTAAATATTAATAATGATGGTGATTCTTTATTACCAATTATTACTTGTGGGAAATATTTCAATGATGGAAGCAGGGTTATGCTACCTGTTTCATTGCAAGTACATCATGCGGTTTGTGATGGATATCATGCGAGTCGATTTATAGAGGATTTACAGGAGCTAGCTAATACTTGTAACGAGTGGCTTAAGTAATATCTAATTATTAATTATATAAAATTGAAAATGAATAAGCGTTAAAATAAAAAGAAGAGAACATATGTATATTACATGTTCTCTTCTTTTTATTCATTCATATTAAGTAACAGTGGAAAATATAGGTTGATTTGTAGTTTAATAGTAAAGAGAGTGATTAGTTTTAAATTTCTTTATTTTATAATTATTTAAGGGTTCAAATGTTTTAATAGGGGGAAGGTAAAGTGAAATTCATACGTATTGAAAAAGATGAAATCCTAATTAATAATATGGCAAAATTGTATTGTAAAGCATTTGAGAAAACAAATTTTACTGAAATGATTGAGAGAATGAAAAGACATATAGAATATGCAGATTTTAAAGGTATAGTAGCAATAAATGATGAAAATGAGGTAGTTGGTTTTACTTATGGTTATCGCTCATTAGAAGGGCAGTACTATAATCAATTAATGAGAGAAGCGTTAAATCTAGAACAAGCAGACGAATGGTTACAAGATTGTTTTGAATTTGTAGAGTTAGCAGTTCACCCACAATATCGAAATGAAGGTCTTGGAATGAAATTACATAATGAACTATTAGAAGGGATTTCAAATAGAACGAGTATTTTAACAACACAAATAAACAATGAAAAAGCGCGTTCTTTATATAAAAGATTGGATTGGGTGGATGTATTAGAGCCATTTCACCCAAGTAAAAGTGATGCCCCATATGCAATAATGGGAAAAATATTAAAGACAAAAGTAAATTAATAACTATATCGTTCACAAAAGTTATCGGTTTATAACAATGAAGGGGAAAACAAAAATGACAATAATATCTATAGAAAAAGCTACAATTTTAGATGCTGAAAAGTTAACAGAAATAATGAAAAGAACATTTGATGAAGAAGCAAAGCGATGGTTATACGGCCAAGGTGATGTAATTGATTATAACATTCAACCGCCAGGATATTCTTCAGTTGAAATGATGAAATATTCAATTGAAGAATTGGATACTTACAAAGTGATAATGGATGAAAAAGTAATCGGGGGAATTATAGTTACGATCTCTGGTAAATCGTACGGAAGAATCGATCGTATTTTTGTAGAGCCTTTTCTTCAAGGAAAAGGAATTGGATCGCGGGTTATTAAGTTAATAGAAGAAAAATTTCCGAACATAAGGATTTGGGATCTTGAAACATCTAGTAGACAAATTAATAATCATCATTTTTATAAAAAAATGGACTATGAAATAATTTTTAAATCTGAAGATGAGTATTGCTATGTAAAAAGAAAAAATGTAGATGCAGTTGGAGAGAACCTAATTAAAAATAAAGATATGAAAAATGGTCAATACGAAAACTGTAATTTGGTTAATACAGAATATTATCAAGTAAATTTAAAAAATAGTGCATTTGTTGGTAGTAATATAATGCATATGAATATGAGTAATTGTAATATAAGTCAATCAACCTTTAGAAATATTAATTTTAGAAATTCCTCATATGCAGATTTAAATATTTCTGGCAGTAAATTTAATTTTGTGACTTTAGGTGGAGTTCAATTTAGAGATACAAGCCTTGGAGAGGATAAAGATCCTATTTCATTTGATAGATGTGATTTGGAAAGTACTACAATACGTAGTAGTAATCTGAAAAATATTGAAATAGAAAATTGTGATATTACCGGTATGAAAATAAATGGTATTTCAGTAGAAGAACTGCTTGAGTTGTATAATAGGGTGAAAAATTAAATAAAAAATCACTTAGCATATTCTAAGTGATTTTTTCATTTTGAACGAGAGGGAATATAAGAGATGATGTTCAAAAAGCGAATATTATATCGAAATAATTATATAAAAATAACACAAAGAAATAAGGGTTGGCAGGATTTTAATATGGGATATTAGAATATGAATATTTGAATGGAGGGGAGAAAGATGGAGATTAACGTTAGAGCAGTAGAAATACAAGATGCTAGAGCAATTCATCGTATATGCATACAAGATGATGTTTTACCTTATATGGTTTTCTTACCTAGTATGCGTGTAGATGCAATGGAGAATAGAATTCGAAATTTAGCACAGAATCAATTTGAATTTGTAGCAGAATATGATGGAGAAGTTGTTGGATTTGTCGGTTTAACCCAAAGTCCAGGGCGAAGATCTCACTCGGGTGATTTATTCATCGGAGTAGATAGTGAGTATCACAATAAAGGAATTGGAAAAGCACTTCTTACAAAAATGCTTGATTTAGCTGATAATTGGCTAATGTTAGAACGAGTGGAACTTGGTGTATTAGAAACGAATCCTAGAGCCAAAGTATTATATGAAAAATTTGGATTTATCGAAGAGGGTGTAAAGGTTGGGAATTTGAAGGCTCATGGGAATTTTGTTAACGAAATCATGATGAGTCGTTTTAGACCAAATGGTTTGATTGTACATAATAAATAGGGGTGTAAATTGAACAGAAATATCGATTTGTTTTGAAAAAAGTATGGCAAAAGGACACCATGCTTTTTTAGTTTATTAAAAATAAAGAGCAACTTTTATTTAAAGGATGTTTTAAAGGATGAAGCATTAGGAATCATCTTAATCCGGAAAGCATATGACTTAATAGAATCTATTTCTATGTGCAAGGGGAATGCATATGTGGAAATTTCAAAAACCTTGAAAAAACGATTGCATAAGTATATTTGAATTTTATTTATTTTCATACACAGTATAATTGAGCATTCAAGGAACAAGGAGTGATTGTAATGTCGACAGACCAACCTATTCCTGGACATTTTATTATGGACCCACAGCGAGCTATGCTGTTGCCACCGGAATTGAAAGCAGCTCCATCTGAATCATTAACAGAACAATTATTTATTGAACGATCTATAACTGAAAATAGATTTTGGTTACGTATTATGAAAGAGCATGCTTTGTTTCTTGGTGAGGGGTTTAATCGTAACGATAAAAATTTAATTCAGCAAGTAGAACAGTTTTATAATCAGTTTGATAGGCAGCTGCAAAAAGCATTTACTATTCCACAAACTGTTCAAGCGGTAAGGCAATTAAATGAAGAGAGCATTCAGTTAGTGTATGCTTTTCGTAATTATAAAAGAAACTTACTAATTTTAATCATCAATTGTAAAGTGAAAGGGTTTAATTTCCCACTTTTAGTGGATCATGTTGCACGAGAAGCAGAATATTTTATGCGGACACTTCAAAAGTTTAACGAAGGGAAAATGGATCCTATTCAAGATGCGATTATTAGTGAGAATGTTTTCTGGCTGCGTATTATGATGGAACACTCACGTTTTATTGGATCATTACTGGATCAATCGGAAAGAAATCTTGTTCATACAGCGTTGAAATTCGGTGATGATTTCGAAATTTTGCTTAACCAAGCTAGAGATGTTGAATCGATGTTATATCAAAAAGAACCGACATACCCGATTATAGGAAAAATGAATAAAGATAGTGAAAATGCCACTGTTGAGTTAAGGGATTTCAAAAAAGCAGGATTAGAGTTAATTCAAACATGTCAAATCCGAAATGTCATAAATCCATTGCTTGCTGATCATGTTACAAGAGAGGCAGAGCATTTCCTCTTCATGATTCATGTATTGGAGCAAAGGCTAAAGCAAAAGCAAGTGGAACAATCTCCGCAATAATAAATAAACAAGAAAAGCATGGCAAACTAATGTCATGCTTTTCTTGTTTATCCCGCTATTTGTGGGCAGTAAAACTCCCACCTCAAAATTTGGCTGGAGCAAAGAAGTTATGTGGGAGTCGGGCTGCCCGTAAACGCCCGATTGGTGAAGGCTAATAATCAGTGGGGGATGAATAAAATCCCCGCTGATTAAAGTTTCACTTTATAAATTGTGATTCAATTGTTTCGGTTGTAATAAAAATATTGCTAATCCAATGAAAATAAGTAGAATTCCTAGTCCTTGCTGTAAAGAAATTGTTTCATCTAAAATGAAATAGGCTAAAATACAAGTTCCAATTGTCTCTCCTAAAATACTCATCGAGATAACAGTAGCGCTCATCCATTTTAATAACCAATTGAAAATTGTTTGTCCTAAAATCGTTGCAATGAATGCAAGACCTATAAAGGACCACCATGTTTGTGCAGTGTAATTGAAGAAAGATGACTGCTGTGTGTAAGCAAATATACCGAGAAAGAGTGAACTACTGCCATAACTAATTACCGAGTACGGTATTAGGGATAGGTCTTTACGAACATATTGACTGATGAAAAAGTAAGCTGTTATGACGCCAGCAGCAATAAAAGCTAAAATATCGCCGTATAAAGCCTCACCACTAATTTGAAAATCTTGCCACCCAATCACGATACTTCCTGAAATTGCAATAAGGCAGCCTATAATCGCACCTTTCGTAAACCGTTCCTTAAATAAAAAATAACCACCGACCATTGAAAATAAAGGTTGCAACGTTACGATAACTGTAGAACTTGCTATGGAAGTATACTGTAATGATTCAAACCATAGTACATAATGAGCTGCTAGAAATAATCCAGATAAGAGTCCAAATCCCCATTGCTTTTTTGATAATGAGCGAAGTTCGCTTCGATTGTTTGTATTAAATATTAGAAACGGTAAAAGAATTACCGTAGCAAACAATAATCGATAAAAAGCAGTGATTGCTGCAGGGGCATCGGCTATTTTTACGAAGATAGCTGAAGTAGATAAAGCGAACACGCCAAAAAATAAGATGAAATATGAAAGAATAGGTGATTTCAAAGTTTGTCCCTCCGATTGGTTGTTTATTATAATGAACTGTATATAATATAATGTACAAAAGCTAGTATATAAGCCTAAGATGAAATAAGGAAGGATTAATTGCCACTGTTTAGTATGTCAGCACAAAAGGGACAAAAGATGTATTATGATGGACGAAAGGAAGTTGTAACAATGATTCATTATCGGCTAGGTCAAACTGTTTTAAGTTATCGTAAGAAAAATAATATGACAATTCGTGAATTTGCTGATTATGCAGGAATCAGTACTTCACTTATTAGTCAAATTGAAAGAGGACATGCCAATCCTTCTTTAAATGTATTGGAATTAATAGCGAAAGCATTAAATGTACCGCTGTTTACTCTTTTTATTAATGATATTGATACAGACTCACTTATTTCTAAGAAGAAAGATCGGAAAAAAGTATATCGAGAAAATAATGATCATATTGTTTATGATGTGTTAACACCAGATTTTATGAAAGCTCGCATTGAAATGTTAATGATGGATTTAAACGGATATGCAAATACAACAGAAAGTCACTATTCCCACGAAGATAAGGAAGAAATTGCAGTTGTAATGAAAGGGGAAGTGTATGTGGAATTGGAAGGGAATGAATATTTTTTAGAAGAAGGAGATGTTGTGCGTATTCCACCGAACGTGAAACATAGATTTTTGAATAAAAGTGATGAAATGAATCACATCTTATTTGTATTAACACCTTCCTTAAGCTAAGGAAGTAGCTTAAGGATACATACTAAGTGGTAACATAATAGAAAGTATCAATTACATAAAGATTCGCGTGTATAATAAAACAACTATCTATAAATACATACACATTTGATTTTCACATTGTATGTTTAAGAAGATGAGAGATTTGACAAAAAAATAAGATAGTTCCATGACTATCAAACCAAATAATTCAGATAAAAAAAGAGTGAAAATTTTTAAGGCTTTGGCAGGAGTAAAACGAGAGATTGTTCGTTATTTATTTCATAATCAAAACAAACAAAATTGTGGAAGATTGAGACTGCATTAGGGATGAATAAGTATCATCTCAAAATATTATTAGAAGCAAATTTAATTCTTGTTGAGCGACAGGGGCAATTTTAATTTATAACTGTAAAGGAGGAAACCTTTCAAGAGTTTTCACCTGGCTTTTTGCCGACTTTGTAGATGCTAAAAAACCATTTTTATTAGGGTTTAGAGGGGATAAGAGAGATGGAAAATATAAGTGTATTAAAAGATGGGCTTTCAATTATATCTCAATGTAAAAAAGAAACAAATGATATTTGGCATGCACATTTCGGAGCAGCTGCCATTGCTAGTTATTTTTTTACGAAAAACAATAACATTGATGAAAAAACTGCCTGTAACATTTATTCTCAAGCGAAAATGATGCTCCATAAGCAAAGGTTAGGCGAAACAATTGATAATAAACAAGGTGTCGATTATCAAAGTGCTGAAGAAACGATAATTAAATCTTTGGAACAAACGATTGATGAACTCCATTGGGTTGGTCATAATGTAATTTACGCTTCTTTAAGTTTACTAGCCATTAAGGAGTTAAGTCATTGGGGGAGTGAGCAAGATATTAATAATATAGCAAACCTTATATTATCGTTTCAAAAAACAATTCCCGGTAGATCTTGGATTGGTTTTACAACTAAAGAAGTAAAGCAACTCATTATAAATAATGAGGAGATTCAAAGCGAAATTAAAAACCCGAAGCAATTATCTGGATTTATTTTAAATGAATTATCTGAATTCAGTGTTATATATAAGGCAGAATCACATCACGATTTAATTGGTCATATACTTACCTTCTCACATGCGATTAATATATTATATGACTTAGGGCATATAGAATTATTTCAACGAGGAATAAAACCACTATTAAAGCTAGTTTATGTACTTAGAAAAAGTCGCAATTTAATGCCGAATGCCCAAATAATATTGAATTCTACTGTAGATCGTTTACCTCTTACAAAAGCAAAACAAGTTGATACACTTCCGCTAGATAATGCATTCTGGCTTAAAGACTACAGCGAATTTAATTGGGATTTTGGACACATATTTAAATTTTCATATAGTTATTTTGATCACTTAACAAGGATTCCAGAATATAAAGATAAAACATTTGAGAAATTCTGTTGTATTATTAATGAGTAAAAGTGTCTAACTTTAAATTAATAGTAAATGGTACACATTCATAAACTAACATATTTATAAAAAATGGTAGAAAATTATAATGACCTGTAATAATAGGCTTAGTTTAAGTCTCTTTTTTTGTTAGTAGTATGTTGTTTTTTCAAATATGTAAGATTTTACATTAGCATGAGACTTTTACTTATTATGTAAGTAGGCTATACTAAAATACATATATTTTGAAATTGGAGCGAATAAAGACGACATGGAATTAGTGAAGTTAGAAAAAATAATTGAATTGAAAAAAGAAGAATTATTGAATCTAGTCTCAAATTATGGACTTCAACATGAAAAAGTAATAGCACTCAGCCAAGAAATTGACAAATTAATAAACTGGTTTATGTTTTTAAAATAGAAAGAACTATGACGTGAGTTGAATATGTTATAGTTCTTTTTTAATTGGTAATTTAGAAATATATTCGATATACTATCAATAAATAGAATATTCAGTTTTAAAGGAGGGGGATAAATGATACTACATACGCATATTTCAGGTGAAGGGGAACCAATTGTGCTTTTACATTCTGGTGGTATGACAGGTTTAGTAGAGTTTGAAGAACAGGTAGAATTTTTTACAGAAAAACAATATAAAGTAATTCGTCCTGATTTGAGGGGACATGGAGAATCAGGAGGTACATTAGATAATTATTTTCTTTGCTCTGCTGATGATTTGAATGATACACTAGAACATTTGCAAATTAATAGTTGTCATATAGCGGGTGTTTCACTAGGGGGGATAGCCGCTTTATTATTTGCAAAAAAATATCCAGATAAAGTGAGGACATTAACTTTTTCAGGTATCTTTCCTATTGAGCGAGATAATTGGGAAGAGTCTCAGGAGTATGAAGTAAAGTGTCATCAACAGTTGATGGAAAATGAAGAAGTTGTAACTTATATGAATCAAATTCATGTAAAAAGTGATTGGAAAGGGTTGCTGAAATCGTGGCAAGTTAAGGAGTGGTACCCATTTCATGAAACAGGTGATGTAGCTAATCTTCAAGTACCTACACAGTGTATTGTTGGGGGAGATTCAGCAGATGAAGTTACAGCCGCTACAACGTTTAAACAATTAAACAACAATATACATATTGCTGTTATTCCGTTTGCAGCTCATTTAGTGCATAATGATCAGCCTAAAATATATTCATATATATTGTCTAATTTCTTACAGAATGCGCAAGCTGCTAGTCGACTATGATAATTTTTGGTTATAATAATAAAGGAATTATTAATTGTATCGGTTAGGGGCGCAGCAAATATGAAAACAGTCGTTGTCATCGGTGGAGGTATTACTGGACTTTCTACTATGTTTTATTTAGAAGAATTAAAGAAGGATTATAATATAGATTTAAATTTAATCCTTATTGAGAAAGAAGAGTATTTAGGTGGTAAAATCCACAGTGTGGAAGAAAATGATTTTATTATGGAATCTGGAGCAGATTCTATTGTAGCTCGTAATGAACATGTTTTGCCGCTTGTAAAAGATTTAAATTTAGAAAATGAAATGGTATATAACGAAACAGGTATTTCTTACATATACTCTGATAACATATTACATCCAATTCCTGCTGACACTATATTTGGGATTCCTATGAGTGTTGAATCATTATTTAGCAGTACGCTAGTCTCAAAAAAAGGGAAAATCGTTGCTTTAAAAGATTTTATTACGAAAAATAAGGAGTTTACAAAGGATACATCACTTGCTGTATTTTTAGAAAGCTTTTTAGGGAAAGAATTAGTGGAAAGACAAATTGCACCTGTGCTGTCAGGTGTATATTCTGGTAAATTGAATGAGCTTACAATGGCATCTACGTTACCATATTTACTTGAGTATAAAAATAAATATGGAAGTATTATTAAAGGTTTTGAAGAGAATAAAAAACAATTTCAGTCAGCAGGAAATAAAAAGTTTGTATCATTTAAAAGTGGACTATCTACGATTATTAATCGCTTAGAAGAAGTGCTGACGGAGACTGTCATTAATAAAGGTGCTGTAACAACAGTGATAAGTAAAAAAGGGGATCGGTATGAGGTTTCTTTTGCAAATCATGAGACAATACAAGCTGATTATGTCGTTTTAGCAGCTCCACATGATATCGCACAAACGTTATTACAGTCTAATGAGTTAAATGAGCATTTTAATAAATTTAAAAATTCATCGCTTATAAGTATTTACTTAGGTTTTGACATACTAGATGAACAACTACCGGCTGACGGCACAGGTTTTATCGTAACGGAAAACAGTGATTTACATTGTGATGCTTGCACATGGACAAGCAGGAAGTGGAAACATACATCTGGTAAACAAAAGCTATTAGTAAGAATGTTTTATAAGAGCACTAATCCAGTATATGAAACGATCAAAAGTTATAGTGAAGAAGAATTAGTACGAGTTGCTTTATATGATATTGAAAAGAGCCTCGGAATTAAAGGTGAACCGGAAGTAATTGAAGTTACAAATTGGAAAGATTTAATGCCGAAATATCATTTAGAACATAATCAAGCTGTTCAATCATTACAAGAAAAATTGGCCGTGCTTTATCCTAATGTATACTTAGCTGGTGCTTCATATTACGGTGTAGGAATTGGTGCTTGTATTGGAAACGGAAAGAATACTGCCAATGAAATAATTACGACATTGAATGAACAGTCAAAATAATAATATTGAATACATATGTAAATAAAATGTCCCTCCAACATAATGGAGGGACATTTTATTTGTAATTATTTAACATTAATTACAATCTTTTTATGATTGGCTTTATTCTCTTTAATAGTTAATGTTATTTTTCCAGATTCTTCAAAGGAATACGGTGAGAGCCGATAAAGTTCTTTAATACTATGTTTTTCTTTTAATTTATTTGTAGGAATTAATGTTATATTAGGCTTCCATGTTTCCTGTTTGCCTGAAGGGTAGTCTACTATTATTTCTGGATTATTTAATTGTATTGTTTCCCAAGAGACAAAATACAGTTCAACTTCTGCATCTTTTTTTAGTAATTCTTCTGAGAAATAACCAAACTCACCAACATTACCAAAAACAGTGAAATTTTGATTTTGCAATTTAATATCTAAATATCTAGGTTGATATGTTGCTGCGTGATACATTCCGTATGAAAGAGAGAGTGTGGCAGCGATTAATATACCAACTGAAAATGTCTTAAAGCTATTTCCTTTAAAACTTGTCATCATAAATGAGTTTGGTGTGAATTTTTTTGCGAATAAAAAAATGAGTAAAATGAGCAAGAGGGATAAGCCAATGAAAATATACATAAAGTTTAAGCACCTCCGTAAGAAATATTTACTGTTTTTCTATATTTTAACATGAGAGGGTGTAAATTAGGGGTGGTTTTTAGAGGGGAATTAATAAATACAACGAAGTTATATATTATTAAGAGGATAAACATCGCTAGAAATATTTGATTTGTGGGACATTAAGGACTTTCCTAATTATAAATACTTTTTCTGCTATAATAAATGAGTAGAGAGAAAGGAGTGATCCTATGGTATTTCCTATGTTAGAAACAGAACGCTTGCGCTTAGTTGAAATAGAACAATCTTATTGTCAAAAAATATATGAAATATTCTCATTAGATGAGGTAACGTGTTATTACGGTATGAATTCTTTTACTGAGTTTGGACAAGCTTCACGTATGATTGAATCTTTTTCAAAAAATTACTTTGAGAAAAAAGCAATGCGTTGGGGGATTGTATTAAAAGACACAAATAATTTAGTAGGAACAATTGGATTAAATAATTTACAAATTTGGAGTAAACGCTCAGAGATTGGATATGATTTGCATCCTCGTTATTGGGGGAATGGTTATGCTTCTGAAGCTGCTCGAGAAATTATTACTTATGGATTTCGAGATTTAGGCTTATTTAGAATTGGAGCTATTACATATCCTGAAAATATAACTTCGTGTAATATGTTATCTAAATTAGGTTTTCAACAAGAAGGGCTGTTACGTGGATACATTCATCAAGGAAATAAACAACACGATGCATTAATGTATTCTATTGTACGAACAGATGTAGAGGATATTCATTATTAATAAAAAAGCCCCTCTTATTTAAAATAAGAGGGGCTTGTAAAAATCAACCTATTTTAGGTAATAAACGTTCTCCGCTTTTCATACTACTTTTACATAAAGGGCATTTAGGCTCTTCTTCAAATGAAAAGTTCTTTCTCATCCATCCTAAACAATCCTCTGATTCACATTCCCAAACAGGGGTTTGTTCTGGTGGTACTTCTGCTACATCGTTCTTTCGATTGCGATACATGTAACCACTCCTTTTATGTAAAAATTTTTAGTTATATATTAAAAAGGTTGTTAACCGAGCTGGTAACAACCTTTTTATTGATTGAATTATAGCTTTACAACGTTTTTAGCTTGAGGTCCACGGTTACCGTCTTCAACTTCGAAGCTAACTTCTTGACCTTCGTCAAGAGATTTGAAGCCGTCGCCAGTGATAGCTGAGAAGTGAACGAATACGTCGCTACCGTCTGCAACTTCGATGAAACCGAAACCTTTTTCGCTGTTAAACCATTTTACTTTACCTGTTAATGTCATGGTAATGCCTCCTAAAATTTAAAAAGATTACAATATGATCGGCCTTATTCGATTGAAAATAAAAGTTCACATATTATCAAAAATCCATAAGGAGTACAAAACATTCCTGATTGATACTTGATAATATGCAAAGAAAATATAGTGCTAAATTGACCTTAATTACTATCCTACAACAAATGGTGGGAAATAGCAAGTGCTGGTAATATCAGTGAATGAATTGGGCGATACTGGTAAAAGGCACGAAGACATCTCTTTTATTTATATATTATTCCTAATCTGAATTTATTCCAAACAGAAATCATTTATTTTAAAAAATATGTTTAATGGAAACGATATATATTTTAAGAATACAGATGATTACAATAATAAGGAGGATAGAATATTGCTAAATAAACAATTTAAAATAATTGAAGCAGCAAAAGAAGGAAGAAGAAAAGTTCATCCTATTTTCGCTGTTATACTTGCAATTGTATTTTTAACTTTAGGTGAATTTTTCATGTTGTTTATGCTGTTTTTACCGAAAGCGGATACATCATTTGTAAAGGCAATTTATAATAATATTGAGATGATATTAACGTTTGGTGGGGCTATATTTTTTATTTTTTTATGGATTAGGTTTGTAGAGAAAAGGTCATTTTCATCCATTGGTTTTTGGCAAGTGCAATGGATGAGAAAGTATTTGAGAGGTGCGTTAATAGGATTTGTCTTCATTTCAATACCAGTAATTGTGCTTATATTAACAGGGATTGTAAAACTACAAATGCAACAAATTACGGCAACCGCCATATTTGGTATTGTAGGATCTTTAATTGCTTTTTTAATACAAGGTGCAACGGAAGAAATTATTGTACGAGGCTGGTTATTTCCAGTTATTTCTGTTAGAAGTCGTATATGGGTTGGGATTATAGTGACGTCCTTTTTATTTGGTTTTCTGCATTTACTTAATCCTGGTATTACAATCCTTTCAATATCGAATATAATATTAGTTGGTGTATTTGCAGCTTTTTACGTATTAAAGGACAGTAGTCTTTGGGGGATTTGTGCATGGCATTCCATTTGGAATTGGGCACAATATAATGTCTATGGTTTTGCAGTTAGTGGCATGACGATATATTCAACACCACTATTTAAACCTGTAACAAATGGCAATGAATTCCTTCATGGAGGCTCATTTGGTATTGAAGGTAGTATCATTACAACAATAATGCTTTCTATCGCTTCAATCGTTTTATGGAGACAGTTATGGGGGAGAAGAGCGAAACAACGAGATTTTAGTTAATGAAAGTGGGAGAAACTATGGGGATTATAGCGTTTGAGGGAGCGAGTGCTGTTGGTCAGAGTAGCACATGCCGTGAACTAGAAAACAATTATGGAGCATTCATTATACCTGAAGTGAATTTTTTATTTGAAAGACCAAAAAATGAACATAGAACATGGTATTTTGAAAAACAAGTAGAGCGCTGGAATATAGCAGTGCAGAAGTCGCAGCAATATGAATTAGTAATACTCGATGGGGATATATATCAGCCACTTAGTTATAATTGGTGTTTTCATTTTGATATATTTAATCAGCCGTTATCTTTAATAGAAAACTTTTATAAAGAAAAGATGATAAATAGAGAAATTGGTTTTCCGGATCAATATTTTTATTTATATACAAGTGATGAAGAGCTTAGAAAACGGAAAGAGTCTGATGGGACGAAAAAAAGAAGAAACTTTGAAAAACATTTACATATATCTAAAGCATTTCAGCGTTATCATGAAAATCTCAATACAGTCACAGACGGGTACTGTAAATTGATTGAAGCAAAAAGTATAAAGTCGAATGAATTAGAAATTGTGAAAAGTTTAAACAGCTTAAAAGTATGTGAAGAAAGACGTTTTGATGTTTCGAGGTTAGATGCTATTACGAAGTGGTTAAAAGAAAATCATGCATAAAGTAAAAACAACGAGTGTTTTAGAAGGCGCTCGTTGTTTTTTTGTTTCCATATAAATATAAATATAAATATAAAGGGAAATTTTGTAGAATATCTTTATTTTTTAACAGAATAATCTTTCAATTTCACAAAAAAAGAAATACAATATAAGGAAATATATATAAATAATATGATAGGGGATGGGATGAACTATTTTGAATGAAGGAACTGTTTTATATAAGAAATAATGAGGTAGTAAGAACAGAGATATTTGGGAGGAAACAAGCAAGATGAAAACATTATTTAAAATCATAGGAATTATAGCTGGTATGGCGGTAATCGGGGTAGGTGTAACGTATGGTATGCTGTATTATCTGAATAATAGTAAACCAGCTGCGAAAAAGGCATCACCAGCCGCTCCGGCAGTAGAAGTGCTAGCTGATAGTAATGTAAAAGCCGAAGATGCAAAGATGTTAGAAAATGGAAATCACTCATTGCCGAATAGTGGTTTTAATAAAAACTTCAAATGGACAGATGAGAACATACAGACAGCACTACATGAAATGGCACATCAAAAAACGAAAGCTGATCAAAAATGGGGCTATATTTTTATTACACAAGAACGTATTGAAAGTTTACTTGAAATTATAAATAGTAATGATGTTGCACAAAAAAGTACATATGTGGATATTTTAGAACGATGGAAACAAGGAAAATATGAAAAGGTTGATGTAGACCACAACAAGATTTGGAAATTACAAAGTGGGAATTTAGGAGAAGGGAAAGGAGTAATGTCAGAAAAGGAGCAAAAAGAATTAATTAATCAAGTTTTTATACAAAAAGGTACATATTCAGGTAGTAAATTAATTGCAGGTGAGGTACAAGCTAATAAATAATATACATATTGATTTTGAAACACCTGTATTGTTATGAACACAAATGTTTTAACAAAAATGAGTAATTGCTTTTTAGAGCAGTTACTCATTTTTGTTATTACTCGCTTACTTTTCTATTCTCTCTAATAATGTAAGAAACGATTGCAAAACTGGGGATATCCATCTAGATTTATGATAGATTACGTGGCTTTGAATGACGGCTGGAGTTTCGATGGGCTGAAAACAGAGTTGTTCTTTTTGATTACTTTCTTGTACAACGATGTAAGGGAGAATAGAAATTCCTAACTCACACATAACGGATTGTTTAATGACTTCAACATTGGAAGTCTCAAATGTTTTATTAGGATTTCTTCCGCTTTGACGTAAAAAACGATCTACCATTGGTCTATAGCCACAGGTTTGTTCTGTAAATATAAATTGAGTATCTTGTAATAAAAGGAGTGGATCAGTGTTTGAAGGGAAATGAGCAGGGAAAATCCATCCAAATGTTTCATTACATAAATTGCACGTAATAAAATCATTATGCTCTATACTTTCTCCAATTATGAAGATAACATCGGTTTCTCCTTCATGTAATTTTTTCAATGCTTGCTCATTGGTATTTGTCTCAAGTACGATATTTACTTTCGGATTTTCCTGTTTGTAAGTACGTAATAATTGTGGTAACCGATACACTGCCAATGATTCATTAGATGTAATAGCCAATGTTCCTTCTAAATGGTCACTGTTTTGAGGGATTTCTTGCGCTTTATCATAAATAGTAAGTAATTCTAATGCATACGGATGAAATTGATGACCTGCTTTTGTAAGAAGTATTTTTTTTCCTAATCGATCGAATAGGGGAATGTTTAAATCGTTCTCTAATGCTTTAATATGGGCTGTCACAGTAGATTGCGCATAACCTAATGCATGAGCAGCTTTAGAAAAGCTACCATATTTAACAATGGCACAAAATGTTTTAACATGTCTCATTTCCATAAATGATACCTCTTTTATTATCATGATTTGTGAATGATTATATCATGTATTTCAATTTTTCAAATCATTAAATTTCTTTTAAAATTAAGTTGTGGAGAAATTCATTCAATTGAAAATGGAGGAGAAAAAATGAGTGAAAAGAGCTATCATGTAGCTGTAGTTGGAGCTACAGGCGCAGTAGGGAAAAAAATCATTGCATTGTTAGAGAGAGTAACGAAATTTAATATAGAAGAAATTACATTACTCTCGTCAAAACGATCTGCTGGTAAGATAGTACAATTTAAAGGACGAGAGATTAAAATACAAGAGGCAAAATCAACTAGTTTTGAAGGTGTAGACATTGCCTTTTTTAGCGCTGGGGGAGAAGTTTCTAGACAATATGTAAATCATGCAGTTTCTAGTGGTGCAATCGTAATTGACAACACAAGTGAATACCGAATGGCACACGATGTACCACTTGTCGTTCCAGAAGTAAATGCACATACTTTAAGGGAACATAAAAGGATCATTGCAGTTCCGAATTGCTCAGCACTACAGATGGTAACAGCTCTTCAGCCAATTCGAAAATCATTTGGTTTAGAACGAATTATTGTTTCAACGTATCAAGCCGTATCAGGCTCAGGAATTCATGCGATTCATGAATTAAAAGAACAAGCTAAGTCAATGCTTACAGGTGAAGAAGTGAAGAGCACTATATTACCAGTGAAAAAAGATAAAAAACATTATCCAATTGCATTTAATGTATTGCCGCAAGTGGATATATTTACAGACAATGATTTCACATTCGAAGAAGTAAAGATGATTCAAGAGACGAAGAAAATTTTAGAAGATCCAAATCTGAAAATGGCAGCTACTTGCGTCAGAGTTCCAGTTGTATCGGGGCATTCTGAATCAGTTTATATTGAACTTGAAAAAGAAGCGACCGTTGCAGAAATTAAAGAAGTACTACTGAATGCACCAGGTGTTATTTTACAAGATAATCCTAGTGAACAAATTTATCCAACGCCATTATATGCAGAGGGTAAAAGAGATACATTTGTAGGTAGAATACGCAAAGATCCGGATACGCCAAAAGGATTTCATCTTTGGATTGTTTCTGATAATTTATTAAAAGGTGCGGCTTGGAACTCAGTTCAAATCGCAGAGACATTGGTGGAAAAGGGGATTATTTAGTATAAATTTATATAAACATTGAAAATAGGAGGATATATGGGAAACCGTTAATTATAATGGTTTCCCATTTTTTACTTAATGAGTATTCTCCTAACTTCAATTTGAATTTAATGTAAGTTAGTTTTTATAGTGTTTCTATAAATATCAATTTTATTTGCAGAGAATTTTAAAAATCTAGGCTCTCCATTAATTGTGAGATAAATATTAATTGAAATTGGCATCTCAACCTTTTTCACTACATCTTCTATAGCAAAATACTCATTTTCTTTTTCGTTATAAAAAAAAATGGAACTAATTAATACCTCGTTATTTTCAATATCAATACTACACATCATAGGGAATTTCTCATATAAAAAAGTGCTAACACGTATGCGGAATAGACATAAAACATCGCTGATTTGCCATTCATAAAAATAGACTTTTCTTAGCAGAAAGCACTAATTATAAATACTTATAAAATTAGCTCTGATTTAGCAGTTATTGAAGCGAAGAAAAATAATGATGGGAGTGCATATTGGAAATACGAAGATGACCAAACAAAATTATGGAATATACGACTATAGAACTAGAAAATGATAACATAAATCTAAATGTTATTGTTTAAATTCATATTTTATAATTTCCATTTGTAAAAATGAGCCCATAGTAAAAACAACCTAAAAATAGGCATATGAACAAGGTACATCATCTAGTGATAGGTCATATTTTGTAGGTGTACGTATTGAACTTAGTTTAACCCGCTATTTGTGGGCAGTAAAACTCCCACCTCAAAATTCGACTGGAGCAAAGAAGCTAGGTGGGAGTCGGGCTAATAATCAGTGGGGGATGAACACTCCCCACTGATTAAAGTGTCACTTTATAGCGCTATTTCTACTTAGATTTAACGAACAGAAATATAGGAAAGTATCGATGGGGTTTTAGTTTATAAACGGAGGTCATGAAGATGAATAATTTTCAACAAGAACTACAAGCGTTAAGCCTTAATGATTATCAGCCTGGAAATATTGTGTATTGGGACCAGCAAAACCAATATCCATATTACTATATTACAGATGATGCTCGTCGCTGTGGCGGCTGTGGCGGTGGTCGTTGTGGTGGTTGTGGCGGTGGTCGTTGTGGTGGATTCCGTTGTTTTGGTTGCTTCGGTTGCTTTAGTTGTTTTGGTTGTGGTGGTTGCTCTAATTGCTCTAATTGTTTTGATGGTTTTAATGGTACTACTGTAACATTTGAATATTGATAAGAGACAAAAAGGAATCCATTTTGAAAAAAGATTGATCGAAACGGATTCCTACTTTGTGAAGCATTATATAATTTTTATAAAAATGTGCTAACAAGTTTGCAAACGGACTTGCTAACACCTATACGAAATAGACATAAAATATCGCTGATGTGTAGCTTAATAATACGATAATAATTTAGCACTTATAATGAATAATAGGTTATTAGAAAAGAAACCATAAAATGTAATGTTTATATCATAATAAAAAGAGATTATTCTAATAGGTCGTTGTGTAACGGCTGCATAGGATAATCTCTTTTTATGCTTATTTTTGTAAAGAATGTACTGTTATTTTGAGTTGCTCAATAAATTTCCGGGTAGCAGCGCACATATATTTATCTCTTCTATAAATAAGTCCTATATCTATTGTTGGAGTGGGGTTTTCAATTTTAATAGCTTGTATGTGCTCATTTTGCAAAAAGTCTATATACGGTTTTGGTAACACGGTAATCCCCATACCTTGTGCGACCATTTGAATTAAAGATTCCATTGTACTAATTTCTAAAATTGGCTTTGGTTTAAAGTTAAAGTTTTGGCAATGAGATGTAATTAGTTCTGTTAAATAGAAATTTTTAGGTAGAAGAATTAAAGGATAGTCCTGTAATTCTTCAATAGATACATACTTACGTTCAGTTAAAGAATGGCTGGTTGGCACAACTAATGTAAGTTCACTTTTATATAGTGGGATAGAAACAATCTCTTTATCTTGCACCGGGAGAAATGTAATACCAATATCTAATTCATTTTGTAATAATTTTTCACGAATTTCTCCTGTACGAAGCCCCAACACAGAGAGTTCGATATTTGGATATTGCTTATTGAAATCTAATATAGCTGGTGGTAGTAAATAATTTACTACGGTTAACAAAGATCCTATTGTTAAGGAACCATGATGTAATCCATTTAAATCTTGAATGGCAGAACGAGCTTGTTCGACTTCGTGAAAGATTGTTTTACTGTGCGATAATAAAACTCTGCCTGCTTCAGTTAAAGATATTTTTTTACCAATTCGATCGAAAAGTGGCATGCCTACTTCATGTTCTAATGCACGTATTTGTTGGCTTAGTGAAGGTTGTGAAATATTTAATTTCTCGGCTGCTCTTGTGAAATGTAATTCTTTCGAAACAGCTAAAAAGTATTCTAATTGTCGTAATTCGATTGAAATCACCTCAAGTTTAATCATAGGATATACCTATCATTATTATATAAATAATTGAATTGAACAATGGTTTTGTGGGATATATAATCACTTTATCAGAAATGGATTGATTAAAAAATTAGATGAGGTGAAGAAGAATTGTTGAAATCTAGTGTATTACCGGGCAGTTATTCACAAGTACTTCAAAAAAGGTATGAGGAGGCTGTACCGACAGGAATATATCATTTAACGCCTTTATATGTAAAAGAAGCAAGGGGAGCGATAATAACAGATGTAGATGGAAATCAGTTTATTGATTTTGCTGGTGGAATTGGTATGCAAAATGTTGGACATTGTCATCCGAAAGTTGTAAGAGCGGTACAAAAACAAGCAGAATCATTTATACATCCTTGTTTTCATGTAACTCCATATGAAAATTATATTACTTTAGCGGAGAAAATTAATGAGAAAGTGCCAGGTACAAGTAAGAAAAAAACGATGTTTGCCAATAGTGGTGCGGAAGCGATTGAAAATGCTGTAAAGATCGCACGTAAAGTAACAGGGAGGAGTAAAGTAATTTCGTTTGAACGAGGATTTCATGGGAGAACATTAATGACAATGTCTCTATCGACCAAAGAAACTCCATATAAAGCAGGATTTGGTCCGTTCGTTTCAGACATGCATATATTGCCGTATCCGTACTATTACAGAGCTGAAGAAGGAGTTTCTACTGAAGAAGTGGATTCTCAAGTCATCTATCAGTTTGAAAAGTTTTTAGAAGAAGTATCACCTGAAAAAGTAGCAGCAATCGTAATGGAACCAGTACAAGGAGAAGGTGGGTTTATTGTTCCTTCTATTACATTTGTAAAACGATTACGAGAAATTTGTAATCAATACGGTATTTTAATGATAATGGATGAAGTGCAAACTGGATTTGGCCGAACAGGGAAATGGTTTGCAACAGAACATTTTCATATAGAGCCTGACATAATGACTTTGTCAAAATCAATTGCTGGCGGTTTACCATTAAGTGCTATTGTCGGTCGTGCGGAGTTGATGGACATTCCTGGGAGAGGACAAATTGGTGGAACTTTTGCAGGTAGTCCGTTATCTTGTGCAGCTGGGCTTGCTGTATTTGAAATAATGGAAGAAGAAAATCTAGTTGAAAGGGCTCAGCAAATTGGAAATAGAATAATGTTACATCTATATCAAATGCAATTAAAGTACGAAGTGATTGGTGATGTTCGTGGAATCGGTGCGATGGTTGCAATAGAACTTGTAACGAATCGCATAACGAAAGAACCTGCAAAACAACTAACAGTAAAGCTAATTGAAGATTTTTGGAAGAATGGGCTTATAAGTATTGGAGCGGGGATATTTGATAATGTACTACGCTTTTTACCACCTCTAGTTATCTCAAACGAAGAAATAGATAGAGGGTTTGAAATAATAAATGAGTCTTTTGAAAAGTTGTGCCGCAAGTAAGAGGAGGAATTTGAATGACTAAAGTATATGAAATCCTATCTTTAAATATAGGACTACCAAAAGAGGTTATGTATGGTGGGAAGTTAATTCAAACAGGGATAAATAAAAAGCAAGTAAAGGAACCTGTTTTTTTATCATTTTTAAAGCTTAATGGAGATGGACAGGCGGATTTAGTTCATCATGGAGGGGTAGATAAAGCGGTTTGTGTTTATACTGGTGATCACTATCCGTACTGGGAAAAAGAATTGAATCAGGAACTTGTATATGGGGCTTTCGGTGAAAATATAACAGTAAGCGGAATGTGTGAAGAAGATGTTTGTATTGGTGACACGTTTCACCTCGGAGAAGCGATTGTACAAGTAACGCAGCCAAGACAACCTTGTTTTAAATTAGCAAAGAAATATAATATTCCAAAGCTACCATTATATTTTCAAGATACAGGATACACAGGTTTTTATTTTCGAGTATTAAAAGAAGGATGGATATTACCGGTAGATACTTTGAAATTGTTGAAGCCTGATCCAAAAGGTGTGTCAGTTTCGTTTGCGAATCGCATAATGCATAAAGAAAAACAAAACTCTGAAGGATTAAAAAGGATTTTAGAAGTAAATGCACTGTCTACTAGTTGGAGAAAGACGTTTGAAAAGCGAGTGAAGGGAGAAGAAATTAGTACGAAGGAGCGACTTGAGGGAACCAAAGAATAGGTGAATTATATTTGCATAAAATGGTGTATTTCTATTATCGGAAAGATAAGTAGGAAGCACCATTTGTTATATAATAAACATGATATTATTCAAAAATCTTAATACTAGTTTATTCGACTTGTTTTTTAATAATCAAAACATAAAATAAATTAAACCATTTTTAAAAGTTTTATGATACTATATTGATTTGAAAGGCCTATTTTTTGAGAGTAGGTCATATAAGTATATCTAAATTAATGGAATCGACGTATGGAGGGACAACATGGGCAATGTTGAAAAAATGGCAAACTTTCTATTAGAAGAACCGAGAAGAGAACAGTTATTTCCTTTATTTGAAGAAGTGTTTGGGATTACGAGCCAAACATTGCAGGATTTTTCAGAGAAAGGGTATTGGGATTATACATATAAAGCATTATCATTTTTACAAGATGATAATGCGATTGCAAATGTTGCGGCATTTTCACTTCCGCTTTTAATTAATGGTGAAAAAATAAATGCAACGGGTATTCAATCAGTAATGACACATCCGAATTATCGTAGACGAGGATTAATGAAGCAATTGTTTAGTAAGATGATAGAGGAAATTGATGAGCAATGCGAGTGTGCGGTCTTGTTTACTGAAAATCCGGAACTATATAAACCATTTGGTTTTCAAATTGTGCAAGAATATTTGATGACAGTATCATACGAAAATAAAGGCTACAAAGATTCTCAACTTAAAAAGTTAGATTTTTATAATGAAGAGGATAGACAATTAATACATGAGATTATTGAAAATGGCCAAAGGCTTTCTAATAAATTTTCAACGTTAAATTACCGCTCTTCGTTTTATTTAAATATGTATGATTCAACATGGAATGAAAACCTTTATTATTCAGAGAAATTAGATGCGCTGATTGTTTTTACAGTAGAAAATCAAAAACTAAAATTATTTGGAGTATTTGCGCCGGTAATTCCGATTTTAGATGAATTATGTGAGGAAATCTCTGGGGAATTTACGGAGATTGAATTTTATTTCTACCCAGATCAATTAGGAATTGATGATGTACAATATACAGAATTACAGACTAGTAAGTATTTAATGGTTCGAAGTAATAAAGAATTAGATTTTAAAGGTTATAAATTCCCGGTATTAACTGAGTTTTAAATATTAATTTAAATGCTTTTTTATGGAGGAATTATGAAAACATCATATATACCAAATCATATTGAGCAACTTACTGTAATGAACGCACCTAAATTTTACAAACTTGAAGACAATGATACATTCATTGTCCATTCGAAAGAAGAAACAGATTTTTGGCTGAAAACCCATTATGGTTTTGAAGTAATGAATGGCCATGTATTTTATGATGAGATAATGACAGATTTTCAGGCTGAGGTTCAATTGCGCATGAATCCAAATGCGACATACGATCAAGCGGGTTTATTTGTTATGATTTCTGAGAAGTGTTGGTTAAAAACATCTTTAGAATATATTCCTGAGGGCCCATCACATTTAGGTGCTGTCGTAACGAATAATGGCTATTCTGATTGGTCAACGCAAGACTATCCAAATGAGTTTGCTAAGCAACAATTACGTTTTCGAATTATTCGAAAACTTGGCGATTATACAATATATGTGAAAACGAGTCAGCGATGGGAACAAATAAGAATCGCTCATTTGATGGAGGACATAGGTAATGAGCCTGTTAAAATTGGTTTTTATACGTGTAGTCCTTCTGAAAATAATGGATTCGAGACCGAGGTTTTCGATTTTAAAATTGAACAAATATAGATGGGAAAACCGCATTCTTACTAAATGAGAATGCGGTTTTTATTAAGTTAAAGAGTATTCACATCAACTGGCAGTGAAAATGCCTGGTAGATTAAAGTTCCATTTTATTGACTAAAAATGATTTAAAACTTATCATTTAATAATGTTAAATATTAATTTGCCTAATATAATAGGACTAATGGAGAAATTACAGACTATATCGCTCAAATAAGGAGGACTATAAATTATTCGATGGTAATTTCATGAAAAAAGGAGATTGTGTATGAAATCATTTCGCAAGTTGTTACAGTATTTAAAACCATACATGTTCTTCGCTATTATTGGACCGCTATTTATGGTACTTGAGGTTGCGATGGACTTAATTCAACCGACAATAATGCAACATATTATTGATGTTGGAATTGCAAATCGGGATTTGAATTATGTAATAAAAATGGGGCTTCTTATGATAGGAGCAGCAGCAATCGGTTTAATTGGAGGACTTGGTTGTATGATGTATTCTACAAAAGCTGCTGTTAATTTCGCTACAGACATACGAAAAGATGTGTTTGCGAAAATAGAAACATTTTCTAGCAAAAATCGTGATTCATTTGGAACAGGTAAATTATTAACAATCGTGACAAATGATATTACATCTATTCAATCGGCAATGACGATGACGTTACGTGTACTTGTCCGTGGACCGTTATTATTTATTGGAAGTATCATTATAGTCTTTGTAACAGCGAGAGACCTATTTCCAATTTTACTTGTTGTGGTACCCGTATTATTAGTTGCAATTGTATTGATTGCAGGTCAATCGAGCGGTTCATTTAAGCGAGTACAAGAAGCATTAGATAAAGTAAACACAAAGCTACAAGAAAATTTATCCGGTGTACGTGTTATAAAAGCATATGTAAGACAAAAATATGAAATCGCACAGTTTGAGAAAGTTAATACAAGTTTAACTGAAATAAATATTCGTGCAATACAAATTATTTCATTGATGATGCCAATTATTATGCTAGTTGTAAATAGCGGAATTGTAGCAACTTTATGGATTGGTGGCGAGAAAGTTTTTAACGGTACACTCCAAGTAGGGGCCATTTTAGCTTTTATTAACTATTTAAATATCATTTTAATGTCACTTATGTCTATTAGTATGGTATTTATTCAAATTGCCCGTGCTTTTCCATCAGCTGATCGTGTACAACAAGTCTTACATACTGAAGTTGATATTACAACTGAAGGCGACGTATATGAACCAAAACAAGTGGGTGGTAATGTAGAGTTTAAAAATGTTAGCTATAGTTATACGAAAAATAATGAATATGTTTTAAAAGATATTTCCTTTACTGTACGTAAAGGTGAAAAAATAGGGATTATTGGATCGACCGGAAGTGGTAAATCTACATTGGCGAAACTATTGCCACGACTTTACGATGTTGATCAAGGTGAAATATGTATAGATGATGTTAATGTGAAAGCATACGATTTGCAAAAACTTCGTGCTTCCATTGGCTTCGTTCCACAAAAGGCACTTCTTTTTTCAGGCAGTATAGAAGAGAATTTACGTTATGGCAAAGAAGATGCAACTTATGATGAATTGGAATTAGCATCTTCATCTGCTTGTGCGACTGAGTTTATCAATAAGCTGGAAGACTCTTATGAATATAACTTAACACAAGGTGCAACCAATCTATCTGGTGGTCAAAAACAACGTATATCTATTGCAAGAGCCCTAGTGAGAAAGCCATCTATTCTTGTATTAGACGATTCTACATCGGCAGTTGATGCGAAGTCAGAAGCTGTAATACAGGAAGCATTAAGGACAAGATATAGTGGCACAACGACATTTTTAATTGCATCAAAAATATCTTCTATTATAGATGCTGATAAAATCCTCGTTTTGAATAACGGTGAATTAGTTGGAAATGGTACGCATGAGGATTTATTGGCAACTTGTGAAGTGTATCAGGAAATTTATCTTTCCCAAGGTGGTAGCCTGCAGCAAGAAGGAGGGGAAGAGCGTGCGTAATTTTCAAGGACAATTTGGAAATAAAGGTGGACGTAACAATCCGAAAACGGGAAAAACTAAGAATACTAAAGGAACTATAATGCGAGTATGGAACTATATGGGGTATCAAAAAGCATCTCTTATGTTCGTTATTATTCTTGTATTTATCACGACATTACTAGGTTTACTTGGGCCATATTATATGGGGGTCATCATTGATGAATACATTGTACCGAAGGATTTAAGCGGGACAGCCAGAATGTGCATGCTACTCATTGCAATATATGGGATAACCGTATTATTAACATGGTTACAAACATTTGTAATGATTAATGTTGCATTAAAGACTATACAAAAAATACGACAAGATATTTTTGAAAAAATCCAAGCACTTTCTCTACGATTCTTTGATGTACGTTCTCAAGGTGATTTAATGAGCCGTGTGACAAATGATATTGATAACTTAAATCAAGCTTTGACACAAAGTGTTGTGCAAATCATTTCATCAGCGTTAACGTTTATAGGTGTAACAATTGCGATGTTTTCACTAGATTGGATTTTAGCGATTGTAACTTTAATTACAGTACCTATTATGTTTTTCGTTACGAAAAAACTAGTTGCTTATAGTGGGAAAAACTTTGCGAAGCGTCAAAAGGATTTAGGAGAATTAAATGGATTTATTGAGGAAGCTATTACAGGTGCAGACGTAACTACGTTATACGGAAAAGAAAAAGAAACCGTACATAACTTTAATGAAATTAACGAACAGCTAAGAATTTCAGCAACGAAGGCTGAAACGTTTTCAGCATTTATTTTTCCAAGTATGAACTTTATTAATAACTTAGGAATGGGGCTTGTAATTGGAACTGGATCGGTAATGGTATTAAACGGAATGACAACAGTAGGTGTCATTGCAGCTTTTATTAATTATTCTCGACAATTTTCAAGACCACTTAGTCAATTTGCAACTTTAATGAATACGATTCAAGCGGCAGTTGCTGGAGGAGAACGTGTCTTTGAAATTATGGATGAAGTACCAGAAATTCAAAATAAAAAAGATGCAGTACTTGTACAAAATTTACAAGGACATGTTAGGCTTGAGAAAGTTTCATTTGGATATGCACAGGACAACATGATTTTAAAAGATGTGAGTCTCGAGGCGAATCCTGGGGAGACAATCGCTTTAGTCGGTCCAACTGGATCAGGAAAAACAACAATTATTAATTTGTTAACTCGCTTTTATGACATTCAAAAAGGGCAAATTAGCATTGATGAAAAAGATATAAAGGATTATGATATTAATTCTTTGCGGAGTAAAATAGGGGTTGTTTTACAGGATACGTATTTATTTGCAGGAACGATTATGGAAAATATTCGATATGGACGTTTAGATGCAAGTGATGAAGAAGTAGTTGCAGCAGCAAAAGCAGCATCAGCACATTCTTTTATAAAACATCTACCGAATCAATATGAAACGGAAATTGCTTCAGAAGGTTCGAATTTAAGTCAAGGACAAAAACAACTCCTTGCGATTGCACGAGCGATTTTAGCAGATGCAGATATATTAATTCTCGACGAAGCAACATCTAATATTGATACGAGAACAGAATTACAAATTCAATCTGGATTAAATAATTTAATGAGAGGGCGAACAAGTTTTGTAATCGCTCATCGGCTGAAAACGATTGAAAAAGCAGATCAAATACTTGTAATAAAAGATGGAAGTATTTTAGAGAGAGGAAATCATGAAACTCTCATGGAAGATGGTGGGTTTTACTTTGATTTGTATACGAGTCAGTTTAAATTTTAACAAAAACATTGATGTGGTGAGGTTTCTCTAGAAAAGAGAAACCTCATTTTTTATATTTGCAAACATTACCATCCGAATAGCCTTTCACTAAATGTTTTAACAGCGTCCTTTTGCAGACTAGGTGAAAAATGTGAATAGCGATTTAAGGTTATGAAAACGTCTTTATGATCCAATCGTTCGCTTACAATCTTTGGATGTACTCCTTGTTTTAAAAGAAGCGTTGCATGAGTATGGCGTAAATCATGAAATCTAATGTTTTTTAATTCGGATTTTTTCAAATAGGCTTTAAATGTATCACGAAAACCACTTTTGTCTTCTTTTTCCTGTCTCTGAATCAGCTCCGATATCGACAATAATACACCACTTTGTTCCTCTTTTTCGAATATGTCCTTTCACTTAAAACATTCCTTCATTGATTTTTGAATCATGTTGTAAAAGTATATTTGTAATTTTGCTGCTATGAAAATTACATGTTTGGACATATCGGCGATGGATATATTTTATCATATATAAATTAAAACATTTTGGAGTCGTCTATTTAGTAAAGAAATTAAAATTATAAGAAATATGATTTTTAGTATATTTTCATCAGTTGGTGTATATATGTCGTATTTATTATTTTTGGATTTCAAATGAAATTTCTTTAGCTGCTTCTAAAGCTATTTTTTTAGCTTCTGTTTTAAAATAGGCTGCAGCTAAAACGTATCCACATCGATGTCCCATTGATGTAGGTGGTTTTAAGATAGTTCCTTTTTTAGGTTTTATATAAACTTTCTCTACACCAGGATATTTAGAACTACGGTTTTTCCCTGTAACTCGAATTAGTTTTCCTTTAGATTTAACTGTTAGGTAATGAGCGTACACATATTTATAATGTTTTTTATTTAGTGAAGGTTTATTTCCTAACATTAACTGAATAGTCTCTTGCACTAAGTTGATTCCATGTCCAATTTCAATTATGTCATTCATTGCTCCACCTGATATTCTGGGATTTATCTCAATTAATTTCCAAACATCTTTTATTCTCCGGAGTTCTAGATGACACGCTCCATTTTTCATATTAAAGGCCTGAATAACAGAATTAACTGCATTGAAAAGACTATTATATAGTCTTTTGTCTACCTGTCCTAGTAAAGAATAACCAGTAACAATAAAACGTTCAAAAAGTGTAATTTCTTGTTCAATTACTGCTATAATATGGACTTTTCCATCTTGAACTAAAATTTCAACTAAGTACTGAGGTCCATCTATATATTCTTCAAGTAGAATTTCTTCATTAGGTAGTTTTTTTAAAAGACTTTGTATAGATAAGATTAATTGATCTTTATTTTTTACTAATAATACATCTTTGGATCCTGTTGATTTAGGGGATTTTACAATAAGAGGGAAATTTATCTCTTTAGTTTTTTCAAGAAAAGATGATAATGATTCTGTTGGTTTGTAAATTAAATAGTTGAGTGAGATTGGTAATTCTTTAAGTACATTACGAGTTAATATTTTGTTTTCCATATGATGGATAGCTTTAGTAGATACAATATTTGAGCAAAATCTTTCTGATAAACGTGCAGCCACATAAACAAAAGGGTCAATAAAACTAAAGATCCCTTTTATGTTTTTTCCTGATTTATTTAATTTTTCAATTGTTGTAATTATATTATCATAATCATTTATATCAGTGAAAATCATCTGATGTACATCAGGGAATATAGTGCGTTCATTAATAAATTTTGTTTTTTTAGTTAATAAAACAGTAAAGAAATTAAGTTTTTCAGCTGCTTTGATTGCTTCCCTACTTGATCCAGATTTATTTGTTTCAATGAAAACGATAGTATCCATTTTATGTCACCTTAACCTTTATCATTTTATAAAATCTCAGGTTTATTATTTCTATAGGTAGAATATTAAAATGAGGTTTAGCTTGTTCTGGATTTTTCGAAAAATGGTTGAATGAGGAAGAACATGAATATATATATAATGAATTTGATATTTGTTTTGAAAAAATCTTTAGAAAGAAGGGAAGAAGAACTAACATGACTATAATTGGTATGCTTCATCATCGGAAAGATCCGAATGACGTAAAGAAAGCATATACTTATGCTGCTGTAGCTAAAGCTGAAGGTGTGGAATTTTTTTATTTTACTTTAGGAAAAGTAAATATAGAAACGAAGAAGATTTTAGGTAAAACTTATGAAAATGGTAAGTGGATTGAACAAGAATTTTCTTTTCCAGATGTTATTTACAATGCAAGTGTTCATGTTAGTGATAAAAATCAGCAAATCTATGATTATCTACATGAAAAAGTTCCTTTTACAAGTCATTCAATTGGAAATAAATTAAGTGTATATAACAGAATAAATAGAGCGAAAAAATTTAAGCAATATCTTATTCCTTTTTATGAATTAAATGATGTTAATAAGTTTTTTGACATGATTAATCGTTATGAAAAACTTATTATTAAACCAATTTCTGGACATCAAGGTAGTGGTATTATTTTCATTGAAAAAAATGGGATGAATTACAGTATGAATGAGTCAGAACAAATTTCATCTATTAATAAAAAACAATTACGGAGCTTTATATCTGATAAGATTCAAGAGCAAGGTTACATAATTCAACAGTTTATTTCATGTCAAATGAAATCTGGTCATGTTTATGATTTTCGATTGCATGTTCAAAGAAATGGGGAAGGCAGGTGGGTTGTTACTTCTATATTCCCGAGAATAGGTCCATTAGGAAGTATTGTATCAAATATGGCTAAGGGTGGTTATAGTACTTATTTAGATGTTTTTTTAAAAGCGGAGTTTGATAACGATTGGTATAATATTAAAAGGTATTTAGAACGATTTGCAGTAACTTTTTCTAACCATTTTAATTCTTTATATAAGGATATACTATTTGATGAGTTAGGAATTGATGTAGGGATTGATAAGGATCAAAAATTGTGGTTATTTGAGGTGAATTGGAGACCAGGGGTACCTAATATATTTAATCTTGAATTAGATGTAGCTAGAAATTTAGTTCACTATGCTAGATATTTGGCTGATAAATATAAATAAGAAAAGGAAAATATAATGAAACCTAGAAACCTTTATATACCAATGTTTCTACTAATCTCTCTTTCTATATCTCCTATAAGGTTTTTCTCCATGCATTCCGAAATTCGGCGGATGCGGGACTGTCGCCAAGCCAACGTACCTAATACGAGGTAAATACCGGAACCTGGTAATACATCCTTCATTGTGGGCGGGGTCACATATTTATAAAAAAAATACGCTTGTCCAATCCATTATCATTCTCCAGTCATTTAATACTACAAAGGGGGGAGAATATGGAAAACAATGAAAAAATCACGTTTCGATTTGTAAAAAAAGATGGAGAAGAAATTAATTTGGGAAATCTTGCTGATAAACGAAAAATTGTCATTGTCATTAATAATCAGATTACATTTGCACCGAATACAACACAAATTGCCAGTGGAGCCGGACAAAATAGTGCAGCAGGAAGTAATGCAGCAATCGATTCATCGAATACCCGACAGCAAGAAACGGTGGGCGCTGGAGGCGAAGCCATAAATAAAGGAATTAGTGGGGACCAGATTGAGCCGCATAAAATGAAAAAAGAAACTTCGGATGAAGAGGCAGAATTTGTACTTATCATCAATAATCAAATTAATAAAACCCGTAAGGAACAGGCTGGTGCTACTCAAGTGGCAAGTGGTGGTGGAGAAGACAGTGCAGCGGGAACCAACGCTGCCATCGAAAGCTCTAATACTAAACAGCAACATGCAGTAGGAGGCGGAACGGATAGTTCGGCAGAAAATGCAGGTGAAGAAGGCGACCAAATAGAAAAATGCGATTAAAGAAAAGAGGCTGTAATTATTTCGCAGCCTCTTTTTCTTATTATGGATTAATTGGTCTATTACTTACCCAACCAAATTAGGAATATATTAAATATCTTGATGGATCATATACTGTCCATAATCCTATCCGTTGAGAAGTATTTGGATTTTTATATACTGCGATTGATCTATAAGGTTTTCTATGACTAGCTAAAGTATTGTCAATATATACTGCAAGGTCATAAGGCTGAAGTTGTATTTAATAAAAAGTTGTAGCTTCTGATTTTGATGATGCGAAAAATCAAATTCGTCAACTCGAATTGTCTTTTGCCACAGAAGCATGTGCTTCTTTTTTTGAAGAGCTATTAGTATTTGTACAGTTTCTAGTAATAAGTTTTGGATTATACATTCAAAAATAGAAAAAATATATCCAACCTTATTTAGCAATGAAGCTTAGTAAGAAGCGTGTGGATATAAAAATCGTTATTGGATAAAAAATCAAAAGAGCACGCCTATAAGCGTACTCTTAGAAAGATAAGAAACTTATGAGTGGAGGAAATCTCCATATAATAACATATGCTTGTCTACTTTAAATGTGTAAAATTTATAAACAAAAATGCTATTTTATTAAGAAACGAGAAACGGTAGATAAGTAAGTACGTATATTATCGGATGTTAGTTGTTTTAATGAAAAAGAAACCTTTATAAAAAGGTTTCTTTTTCATTAAAATTAACAATCATAATCATTGTCGTATTCATGGTTACATTCATCGCAAGGGTTGTTCTGGTCATCACAGCAAATACAAAACGTTTTATTGATAAATATATCAATAAAATCAAAGGAATCGGAATTATTTGTGAGGGTAAGTTCTTGGAAATCTTCTACTTGAAAAATCCTTGTTTCATTAGGAACTATCGTAGCGATAATTGGTGTGTTAGAAATCCTTGTTCGAATAGTTACTTCAATGGGACCGGAATCGTTAGGAACAGATATTTGAAGTAATGTTTTGTTGTGATTAATAGTAAGATCTTCAAAAACCACTCTTGAAGAGTTAGGGGGTACGATAATATCTAGAGGTACATTTCCAGTTGAGGAAGTTCCCGAACCGGCTATGGTATGAGTCTCAATAAAACAGTTACTCTTTTGGTTAAGAGAATGTGATTGTTCTGCATAGTAATCATTTTGGTCATCACAGCAGATGCAAAACGTTTTTTGAATAAAAATACCAATGTCGCTACTTGTATTATTATTATTTGTGAGAGTGAGGCTTTCAAAATTTTCTACTTGAAGAATTCTTGTTTCACCTGAAGCTATTGTAGCGGTAATCGGTCTACGAGAATTTCTTGTACGAATAGTTACAACAATTGGTGCAGAAGTACCAGGAACATGAAACTGCAGTAATGTTTTATTGTGATTATTAGTAGCATCTTCAAAAACTATTCTTGAAGTGTTAGCTGGTACAATAATATCTAACGGTATATTTGAGCCAGCAATCGTATGCGTTTTAGTGAAACAGTTCTCTTTTTTATTGTGAGAATATGAATAGTTTTTATAGTACTTTTTACCATGTTTATAAAAAAAATCAGCCATTCTTTAATCTCCTATCTTTTATTTGTCTATATATTGTATTTAATGAGGATAAAAACTGTTTGTACAAGGTAGAAAAAAGTTTTATTTAGGAGAATAAGAGAAAAAGCTTAAGATATACGTACTGTAGCGTTTGGTTCAGTTAAACAAAATATAAGAATTAGAATGAGTATAGAGCTAGCTTATAACGATTGATATAGCACTGAAAACCAATAAAACAGCCATAATGATGTTAAATAATTGAGTATGTTTTAATAAAAGTTTTTGGAACATTGAACCGAATAGGCTCCAACTAAATGTACTCATTAAACCGACTACTCCTAAAAATAATGAAAAAAGTAGAAAACTGGAATATGAATTGTAGTAAGGGAGAGTAAAAGTAGAAACTACAGTCAGTCCGAATAATATCCCTTTAGGGTTAACAAACTGAAGAAAAATCCCCACTGTAAATAAGTTTTTATTATCTTTTTCATCGGGATCTGTACTGCCTTTACTAGTAAGTATTTTAATAGCTAGATATAGCATGTATGCTACTCCTAAAATTTTTAAAGGTAATTCGATTTTAGGTAAAATATTAATTAGTACTATATTAAAGAAACTACATAAAGAAGTGAGGAGGAAAAAACCGAAAGCTACTCCAAAGCAAAATTGCATGCTCCTTTTCAAACCAAGTTGATTTGCGTATGTCATAGCTAAAAAATTGTTAGGACCGGGTGTGAAGCTACTAATAAAAACAAATAATAAAAAAGAAAATAAAGGCATTTCAAAACCCCCTAAGTATTTTTCGTGTGTTATAATGACCGAAAAGAACAATATAACGTGTGCTTTTTATTATACATAACGGTCGTTATATTGTATATAGTGTAGGAGTGTTTTTTTATGGAAGAAATTCAACTTATTTTGGCGAAAAATATAAAGGCAATACGTGAGAAAGAAAAATTAAGTTTAGAAAAGGTTTCCCAATTAACAGGTGTGAGTAAAACGATGATTGGACAAATTGAAAGAGGAGATTCAAGCCCGACACTAACAACAATATGGAAGATAGCGAATGGTTTAAAAGTGTCTTTTACGTCTTTAATTAATAATCCACAGCCTGATACGAAAGTGGTTTTACGAAACGATGTTCAAGTATTATCAGAAGACAATGGGAGATATAAAGTGTATCCTTCTTTTCCTTTTCAAGATGATAGGAACTTTGAAATCTATACGGTTGAAATTGAAACGGAAGGAAAATTAAGTTCGGAAGGCCATAAAGAAGGGACCGAAGAATTTATAACGGTGTTTGAGGGAGAATTGACAATTGAAATAAATAATTGTCAATATACATTAAATAGCGGAGATTCAATTCGCTTTAAGGCGGATAGACCGCACTCTTATCATAATTCCGGACGAACGCTAACTCGGTTAAGTATGACCATTTATTATCCAGCTTCATAAACTTGCTATTTTATTTAGAATATAAAGAGATATGTTTTGATAAAACCATCTATAAGAGATGGTTTTATTTATTACAATTTTAAAAAAAAGACACTCATTTGAGTGTCAACACAGTATTGCTCTCGCGTATAGGATTGGAGAATATTTCTCAAATACGTATTGAGATGGTTCGTAAAGGAGAAACCGTCTTCATAAATAACTTAACATTGATAGCGTATAGAGTAAATTGATAATGTTTATCCGGAATATTTAGTATAGATAGTTTCTACTATCTATATAGGGGAATGGCATTTAAAGCTAAGAAGAAAAAATGAATCATTTATTAATCAACTCGTATAATTGTTAGAGAGGCGCCAGTTGATCCACCACCGATTAAATTGACAATTGATAAGAGACCGAATAATTGAAGAGAAATAGTATTACCTGCATTTAATATTGTAATTAAATTATTATTATAACTTGAAGTAGATAGGGCAGGAGATAGAATTGAGCTCAGAAGTGATGTAGATCCGTTTAAAAGTAGTCTTGAACCCGCAAGAAGTGCAATTGTAGTATTAATTTGATAAGAAAGATAATAACGTCCCGTTACAGGGACTGTAAATAAATCATTTGCACTATTGACTGCAAAGCTATCAAGGCTTTGATTGTTTGAGAGTAGTATGTTAGTACCACCCTAGTACAACTGAAACTGTTCCATCCACTGTATTATTTGCAAACATAGAATTTGTTGTAACGTTTATGCCGGTACTACCCGTGGGTCCGGTATTACTCATGGGTCCAGTACTACCAGTAGGACTAGTTAGTCTATAAGGAAGGATAATTGTATGTCATTATTTTGGGGATTTTCTCTATCTTTATTTTTAATTAAAATCACCTCATTTTTATGATAAAGGAGATACTTTTCATATATTCTATTAATAATATTTTTTATAGTAACGGCATGCTGTTTAAAATACATTCATTTTTAGTAAATTACATTAAATTTGATTTTGTACAAAGATTTTAATCGAGAGATTAATAGTATTTTTTTAGATAATTCTTTTAACATTTCGGAACATCTAACATTTAATAAATACTATAGAAGGGAGATGCAAATTTGAATCGATATGACAAATTACCAATGTCTAAGGAAGTTATGGATTCTAAAAATATTGGTCCTACATTTCCACCTCTTCCGTCTATTAATTTTCCAACCGGAGCAACCGGAGCGACAGGAGAAACCGGAGCGACAGGAGAAACAGGAGAAACCGGAGCAACCGGAGAAACAGGAGAAACCGGAGCAACCGGAGCAACCGGAGCAACCGGAGAAACCGGAGAAACCGGAGAAACAGGGGCAACCGGAGCAACCGGAGCAACCGGAGCAACCGGAGCAACCGGAGAAACCGGAGAAACCGGAGTAACCGGAGCAACCGGAGCAACCGGAGAAACCGGAGAAACCGGAGAAACCGGAGAAACCGGAGCAACCGGAGAAACCGGAGAAACAGGGGCAACCGGAGCAACCGGAGAAACAGGAGAAACAGGAGAAACAGGAGCAACCGGAGCAACAGGAGCAACCGGAGAAACAGGAGAAACAGGAGCAACCGGAGAAACAGGGGCAACAGGAGAAACAGGAGCAACCGGAGAAACAGGGGCAACCGGAGAAACAGGAATAACAGGAGAAACAGGAATAACGGGAGTAGCAGGAGCAACCGGAGAAACAGGGGCAGCAGGAGAAACAGGCCCAACCGGAGCAACCGGAGAAACGGGAGAAACAGGAATAACAGGAGTAACCGGCCCAACAGGAGAAACAGGGGCAACCGGAGAAACAGGAATAACGGGAGTAACAGGAGAAACAGGGGCAGCAGGAGAAACAGGAGAAACAGGAATAACCGGCCCAACGGGAATACCGGGAATAATCCCAACAACAAACCTATTATATTTTACTTTTTCAGATGGGGAAAAACTTATATATACTAATGCAGATGGTATAGCACAATACGGTACAACACAAATCTTATCACCAAGTGAAGTTTCTTATATTAATCTATTTATAAATGGAATTCTTCAACCACAACCTTTTTATGAAGTTACAGCTGGTCAGTTAACTTTATTAGATGATGAACCACCCTCACAAGGATCTTCAATTATCCTACAATTTATTATTATTAATTAAAAAAGACAGATTCTTAATGGAAAAAGGAATCTGTCTTTTTTTGTTCTAAATTACATTAGTTAAAATTAAGTGACGATAAATTCAATTGTTATTGGGATTCCACCGTCTAATACATCTCCGCCAGGAATTGTAATAGCACCAGTAGGACCTGTGGTGACACTGGAGTTCACGCTAGGTTGAATTATCCCGTTTACATAGAGGTTGTAATACGTAAAAGTCGGAAAGGCAGTTGCAGTAGTACCGGCATCGTTTAAACAAGCTGTTGCAGTAATTGCAAAAGCTGCACCTGTTCCTGTTCCAGCTCCTAGTGTAGATGTAAATCTTCTAGAAGCGATAAATGGTTGAATAATTGGCAATTAAATTTCACTCCTTTAATTATTTTTTGAACGAAGTATAGAATAACTTGTCCACTATATTGTATGAAAGTTTTTTATAATAGAAACGGCTTCATGATTATAGAAGGAACACAATATTAGTAAAGGTATCATTTTTAATTAGTTGAAAGAATGATGTTGTTACTTGTGGAATATATGCTAATGATTTATTTATGTTTTAATTTTTAAATGAAAATGTGCTTTTGGACCTAATAGATAAACGTGGAAAAATAAAATAAACTCTTAAGTTTAGGTGTTTAATCTAAGCAGTCAATTATTAAAAACATATAATTAATATGTGAGTCATGAACATAATTAAATTACGTTTTCAAGTTTGATTCTAATTCATGTTTCCTATTTTAAGAGAAACATATAACTCAACTACTTTTTACAATCGCATCTTTTATAGTTCTTAGAATAGGAAAACACTCAACTATAAGAAAAGTAAGGAGGAAATAAATGTCAAATAATAATTGTTTTGGTCATAATAACTGCAATCCAATTGTTTTTTCAGCAGATTGTTGTAAAAATCCACAGTCAGTTCCTATTACTAGGGAACAATTAAGTCAATTAATTACTTTACTAAACTCATTAGTATCAGCTATTTCAGCATTTTTTGCAAATCCAAGTAATGCAAACAGATTAGCGTTACTCGATTTATTTAATCAATTTTTAATTTTCTTAAATTCCTTATTACCTTCTCCAGAAGTTAATTTTTTGAAACAATTAACTCAAAGTATTATAGTTTTATTACAATCTCCAGCACCTAATTTAGGACAATTGTCAACATTATTGCAACAATTTTATAGCGCCCTTGCACAATTCTTCTTCGCTTTAGATCTTATCCCTATATCCTGCAACTCAAATGTTGATTCTGCAACTTTACAACTTCTTTTTAATTTATTAATTCAATTAATCAATGCTACTCCAGGGGCGACAGGTCCAACAGGTCCAACAGGTCCAACAGGTCCAACAGGAGCAACAGGAGGCGGAGCGACAGGAGCAACAGGAGCAACAGGAGCAACAGGAGCAACAGGAGCGACAGGAGCGACAGGAGCAACAGGAGGCGGAGCGACAGGAGCGACAGGAGCAACAGGAGCAACAGGAGCAACAGGAGCAACAGGAGCAACAGGAGCAACAGGAGCGACAGGAGCAACAGGAGCAACAGGAGCAACAGGAGCAACAGGAGCAACAGGAGCAACAGGAGCNNACAGGAGCAACAGGAGCAACAGGAGCAACAGGAGCAACAGGAGCAACAGGAGCAACTGGTGGCGGAGCTATTATTCCGTTTGCTTCAGGTACAACACCATCTGCGTTAGTTAACGCGATAATAGCTAATACAGGAACTCTTCTTGGATTTGGATTTAGTCAGCCTGGCATAGCTTTAACGGGTGGAACAAGTATCACATTAGCGTTAGGGATAGGTGATTATGCATTTGTAGCACCACGCGCAGGGACTATTACATCGTTAGCAGGTTTCTTTAGTGCAACAGCTGCATTAGCTCCATTAACACCTGTTCAAGTGCAGATACAAATATTAACTGCACCTGCAGCAAGTAATACGTTTACAGTACAGGGCGCACCTTTATTATTAGCACCAGCATTTGCTGTAATAGCGATTGGTGCTACAGCATCAGGTATCATACCTGAAGCAATTCCGGTAGCCGCTGGGGATAAAGTATTATTATATGTTTCATTAACAGCTGCTAGTCCAATAGCTGCAGTTGCTGGATTTGTAAGTGCAGGTATTAATATCGTCTAACTTGTTACAATGTTTGTTTGAAATTTAAACAGGCATTTGTATATAGCCCCACCTAATTTTATTAGGTGGGGCTATATTTTTTGTGGGAAATTAGAAATAAATCAATTGAAAAGTTACTCTTTGTTAAGTTGGTATATAAGAAAAATCAAAATTTATGATTTACACTTTATTGTTTATGGAATAAGTTATATGGTTTGAAAAATTACATATAAACAAAAAAGATGAATTCTATTAAAAACAGAATTCATCCATTAAATAAACTATATACTAGTGGGTTAAATTGTTAATCATGAGCGGTGAAATGTCATTGCTCAAATTAGTAATAAACTATTTATTTTTATTACAGTTACATCCTTTTTTCTTTACATAGCCTTGCTCGGCTAAATCTCTTTGTGACTGGGAATCGGAAGATTGAGAGTTCGAAGATTGAGAGGATGCTGAAGAGCTACTATTTTTATTATTAGAGTAGTTTTTTCGATAGTTATAATTACTCATAGTACTATCACCTCCAATTAAATATATAAATATTATATGTATGTACTCTATTAATTGTTACGATAAAAAATCTCCTCGATATTTTCCGAGGAGATAAATGGTGGTTCTATTAAAATGATACTAATTAATACCCCCAGTATAGAGGGAAGTAATAAGAATCTTGGTAATATAGATTTTGTTGTTGAGTAGGGGGCTGAGTTGACTGATTTATCATGTCGCGGTTTTGATTACAGTTTCCGGGAGGACCAATTACCGTAGTGGATTGAATTGGGGATACTGCTTGTTTCCATTGTTGTTCATTGAGGCAATAAGTATGAGCCATCATATTAGCGGGAGTTAATCTTAAAATATCAGAACCAAAAATAACTTCTGGGGTTGGGGCGTCGAATATAGCTAATAAATGAGTATTATCTGCTGAAGCAATTTCATAATGCCACCACGCTTGTGGAATGTTGGCAACTTGCCCTGGTTTTATCGGTAAGTTTAATATTTGATTCGTAAATGGATTAAGTAAAGAAACAACAGCAGATCCTGAAATACAGTAGACAAGTTCAGCTGCATTTTGATGAATATGTGGTTCTACAACGTTGCCTGTACTTAAATAAATATCTAATAAAGAAGTATTTTCTAAAGTGTTTAATTGTTTTATGCCAAGTACATTTATATAATTTTGGGCATCTTTCTTAAAAAAATTACTTTTACTTAAATCATGAGTGAAGTTCGTTGAAGGAGAGGTGTAGTCAATAGTAGAAGTCAATCGTATTACCTGCCTTTCTATAGGTAAGTATGGATACAACTTTAGGATATGTGCCTAGCGTTAGTTATGTGTATTTGTCTGTATCATAATAAATTCACCTGTTTTATAAAGAATATAGGTTGTGCTTCTTATTTCTCATAATGTAAATACGGATAAAAATTAGAGCGAACTAATGAAAGTCGGAATTATTGATGTTAGGTTAGGAGTAAAAATATTGAAATTTATTTCGTATATTTTAATGGTTACGTTATATGAAAAGACCAATGCCTTATAGAAAGGAATTGGCCTTTTATTTAAGATAGTTTTTGATGAATCATTAATTGTGCTTTAGCAGTATTGGCGTAATTTAGCCATTCTATTGCCAAGTTTTGTTTTAAATCAAAATGGATTTCAATTACGTCTAAATGAGATATCTTTGTTTTAAGTGGAACAGGCATCCCATTTACTTTTACTTTTTTCATGCTATGTGCAATTTTTGGAAATGCAGAGAAAGAAAAATCAATGATTGTAGCACCATCAGGTAAATAAACTGGTTGTAAATCTGTAGTATAAGCTGTAATAGTATTTTCAAATAGTTCATACGATACTAAACTACGGAAAGTGATTGGATCTGTAGTTAATAAATTGTTATTCACAATTGTATCATCCATTATTTTATAAGATATTGCTTGAATATTTGCAGTTCTATCATTCAATAAAGAAAAAATACCGTTATCTTTCAACGTTTTTGCTATTTGTGTTTGAATGATAATTGTTTGTTCAGCATCATTCATATTGACTTTAGTTTTTAAGTTGTTATTAAAATGGCTATTTTCAAGTGCTATATTATCCTCGAAATAGTTTATAGTTGGTTTATATAATTGATGTATTATTCCAAGAATTTTATAGCAATCTAGTACACTTGTAGTTGTAATACAAATTTGTGAAATACCTGATACATTTTGTATTTCTTGTAATTGTGAATATGCAGTATATACTGGGGGAAACTCATAGTTTATTTCAAATGAAAGGTTTGTATTAGAAAAAGAATGTATTCCTTTTCTTAAATGAGTTATATTTTTTTGAAGGTGTGGCACATATTCGGTTAAAAATTTATGTACTTCAGTATATCTTTCTTTATGTAGATATTGAAAAGCAAGATTTTCTAATTCATGCTGGATTGTATATAACCCTAATCGCTTTGCAAGTGGCGCAAATAGTGTTAATGTTTCATTCGCATAAGCTACTTGTTTTGCGGGTTTTTTAACACTCAATGTTTTTATATTGTGAAGGCGATCTATAACTTTAATAATGCCAACACGTATATCTTGTTGAGAGGATACTGGTAATTTTTTGAAATTAATTGCTTCGTATAATACTTTGTTTTGATCTTGTAGTTTTTTTCCTTTTGTTAATCCATTTACAATATATTGAATAGTCGCACCAAAATGTGATTCAATTTCTTCTAGAGAGTATTCGGTATCTTCTACAACATCGTGTAATAAAGCAGCAATCAATGTTGTAATGTCAGCTTTATAATTTAGCAGTATTTCTGTAATCGCGAAAGGGTGAATAATATATGGTTCTCCAGTTTGACGGTATTGTCCATCATGTGCTTGCTCTGCAAAATGTATAGCTTTTTTCAAAAGCTTTAATTCATCAGATCGTAGATAATTTGCCTTTTGTAATAATACCTTGCTCATATATATCCATCCCTTAAATTTATTTTTAATAATAATTCTATATAATAGAATAAATACCCTTTGAAATTGTTTTAAGTGTGTAAAAAAATAAAGATATTGAGATTAAACTATATTCGTATATCCATTCATACTTTGGATTGATGGAAAAAAGTAATGAACATGTTAATTTAATATTACATCAATCATTAAAAAGGGGTGAAGGTTCATGTCATTTAGTGAAATGATTAGAAATGAAGTACTTGGCTGGGCAGGTGTTTCTGAAAAACCGCATCGATTTGGTGGTATTGAAATAAATTATGGTAAGAAAGAACTTGGTCATTTGCATGGCGATAAGTTAGTTGATTTACCATTTCCAAAGGTAAAGCGGGATGAATTAGTGAGCCAAGGATTGGTGAAACCACATCACGTATTACCTGAATCAGGATGGATAAGTTATTATATAAAGAGTGAAGAGGATATTCCATTTGCAATTGAGTTATTTCGTATGCAATATGACAGAATAAAAAAATAATGAAATAAAATAGATAAGGAAAAATATATTTTCATGTCACATCCCTCCTTAATCGTTCGTCTTGTATGTAGAACGGATAAGGAAGGATTTTATTATGAAACATTTTGATGTAGCAATTGTTGGTGGTGGGCTTGCTGGATTAACAGCATCTATATATTTAGCGAAAGCTGGAAGGAAAGTTATTGTATTAGAAAAGTCCAGTCACTTCGGTGGTCGAGGGATGACTATAAATAAAAACGGCATTTGTATGAATCTTGGTGCACATGCTTTATATAGAGGTGGAGAAGCGTTTATAACTTTTAATGAGCTAGGAGTAAATCTTCCAGGTGGAATCCCATCTACAAAAGCACATGGAATATGGAAAGGGGATATTTATACCATTCCAACAGATTTTCGCTCTATTTTATCAACACCGTTACTTTCATGGTCTGCAAAAGTACAGTTCGCTCGTCTTATGATTCATTTAGGAAACTTAGATTTAGAAAAAGTTCCGAAAATAAGCCTAACTACATGGGCAGAAAATGAAATTAAAGATCCAATGGTTCGAAATATATTTTATGCATTATGCCGAACAACAACATATACGTATGCTCCTACAATACAATTAGCATCTTCCGTACTAAAGCAAATACAGCTTTCTATGAAAGAAGGAGTACTTTATGTAGATGGTGGTTGGGAGACGATAATAACAAATTTAAGAGGAATAGCGAATACTAGTGGTGTACAATTTCTGGCTAAAAAGCATGTTTTAAAAATAGAGCATTGTGAAGGAAAACAAAGAATACATTGTTTTGACGATGAAGTATTTGAAGCTGGGGCAGTTATTGTAACAACTCCACCGAAAGAGGCATGTAAAATTATAAAAGGTACAGAAGGAACAAGTTTGCAAAAATGGAGTGAACAATCTACACAAGTGACCGTGGCAGCGTTAGATATTGGTTTAAAACAATTACCGAATCCTTTGCATCATTTTGCATTGGGATTGGATCAACCTATATTTTTCACGAATCAATCGAGAGCAGCTAAATTGAGTGAAGATGGATCAATTGTAGTGAGTCTAATTAAATACCATAACCCTGTACTAGAACTGAATCATATTCAAGAAGAGAAAGAACAGTTAGAAAATATGATGGAATTGTTACATCCGAATTGGAAAAGAGAAGTTGTTGCACAGCAATATTTACCGAAAATTACGGTAGTACATGATTTTCCTCGTATTGACCGTGTTGAAAAACCAGGCCCTAGTATACCTGAAATGCCAGGTGTTTACGTTGCAGGAGATTGGGCTGGGCATGATGAAATATTAGCTGATGCTGCGGTAGCAAGCGGGAAACGTGCAGCGTTACACATTTTAAAGAAATTTGAAAGTGAGGCAGTTCATCATGGAAACGGAGCAGTTATATGAAGCGTATCAACCATTATTATTTTCGTTAGCATATAGAATCCTTGGGAGTGTTATGGATGCTGAAGATATCGTCCATGACGTATTTATATCGTTTAATAATATGGAGGACGTTCAATCTATAGAAAATATGAGAGCCTATTTATGTAAAATGGTAACAAATCGCTCAATTGACAAATTACGTTCGGCAGCACATAAACGTAACGTATATGTCGGAATGTGGTTGCCAGAGCCATTTGTGGAAGAGATTGATGATCCATCAGAGTCATTTGTAATGAAAGAATCAATTTCTACGGCATATTTATTACTTTTACAACAACTGACTGAGGTAGAGAGGGTTGTTTTCATATTAAGAGAGGTTTTTAGTTATGACTACGAAGAAATCGCTTCGATTGTAGAAAAGAGTAGTGTGAATTGCCGAAAAATCTTTCAACGTGCACGAAAAAGTATTTTAGATAAGCCGAAGCAGTCAACATTAAGTACGAAGAAGATGGCTGCTTACGTGGAGAAATTTGTATCATCATTGCAGTGTGGGGATACGCAAGGCATGTTAGAAGTTTTAAAAACAGATGCGATATTTAAAGCAGATGGTGGTGGTAAAGTTACAACTGCAATTAATCCGATTTATTCTGCAGATAAAATTATACGTTTGTTCTTTGGAATTGCAAAACGATTGCCAGAAAAGTATAGTGTTGATTTCAAAATAGTAAATGGTGCACCAGGCGTTATAGTTACAATAAATAATAAAGTGACGTATGTACTTTCATTCATATTTGAGGATGAGAAAATTTCAAACATTTATATGATGGTTAATCCAGAAAAACTTATGCACTTAAATGTAATAGTATAAAAAAGACGCATTTCTTTAGAAGTGCGTCTTTTTTTTTATTTTTCTAACATTTCAAGAGGTACATCTTTTTCGCCGGCTACCTCGAATTTAATTTCCCCGTCTTCTTCATAAATGCGTTTAATAATCGGTATAGTTATCATTAGTTTTTTATGCTGTTTACGTCTTCTAGCAGCATCTAAGTTAATCACGTTCATGTGTAAGCATCCTTTCTTACAGAAATATATAAACAAAAGAAAATGCGTCCGAAAAGGGCGCTTAGTTGAATTAGAAATACCGATTCATTTAAATGGGGTTTAGATTATCTTATAATTGAAAACTGATTGTAAAATAATGTGAATTAAATAATTGCACGTAGAAATTAACTTTACCAAAAAACGAAACAATATGCTATAAAAAATTTTAATTCTTTGTCGTATAACAGGAAAAAGGTGTGCATTTCGCATATAATGAAAAGTAGACGGGCATCATGTACTTTTTCATCATATTGCTTGGAAAGGCGATGGAGAAAATGAATACTCTAGATTCATTATTATTGCAACTTGAACAATATGGAGAAGAGCATGATCGACATAAAGAAAAAAGAGAAGAAAAATTAAGAAATATTTCTCGTGAAATGGGGCAGTTTTTATCAGTATTAGTAAAGGGCTGCAATGCAAAAAAAATTTTAGAAATTGGAACTTCAAATGGCTATTCTACATTGTGGCTAGCAAATGCGGTAGAAGAAACAAATGGAAATGTTATAACTGTAGAACTTTCTTCAGAACGGGTTGGAGAGGCACTTGGAAATTTTGAAAGGGCAAATCTTACACAGAGAATCGATATTCATAATCAAGAGGCTGGGGCATTTTTAGATTCGCAAGTAGATCGTTCATTTGATTTTATTTTCCTAGATTCAGAGCGCACGCAATACATGTGGTGGTGGGAACATATAAAACGTATTTTAGAGCCAAAAGGTTTTCTTGTAATTGATAATGCAACTTCTCATGCGGGGGAATTAGCTGGATTTATAAAGATGATTGAAGAAGACGTTACGTTTGAAACCGTGTTATTAGCTTTTCAAAAGGGAGCATTTGTTGCGCGGAAGAATAATTAGAAGTGGACCTAAAATAATTATCACATTGAAAGATAGTATATGTCAAAAGATAGAGCATTGTATGAATTTAAGAAGGTAACTAAATGGAATTTCAAATTAATAGTCAGTGGTGATAAGTAAGGTAAGCTATGAAGAATCCGTCTTCAGTATGTTGTTCTCTAGGTCTTAAGTCTGAGGAAAATAATGACGAGAACAGGTATACTTATACTATGAAACAGGGAATGACTGCATAAGCAGGTATTTCTTGAAAAATCGATTTCAAGCAAGCAAAAATGTATATGAAATACGATATATTAGATGAAATATAGTGCACATAAATTCGCACATATAAATAAAGGAGCGATTTTGTTGACTGAACTCGAGAAAAAAGAACCTGTATCGATTGTGAAAGATAATAATGTAGAAGTAGTAGTGGATACAGTAATAAAAGATGCAGAACTTGAAGAACTGAATAAAGAAGCAGATCTTTATGTACAAAAGTTAAATAGCGAGCAAAATACAGATTTATCAAAAGTATTGTCGCAGCTTGGAGACTTAGGGGATAAAGAGCAGCAAGCGGCAGGACAAACGCTATCAGCTTTAAAACGTCCTGTGACAGCGATGATGAATGGAAAGAATGAAGAAATTCCAAATACATTGTTAGAATTACGAAAAGTGGTATCAGAACTTGATCCAAACTCATTAAAAGCAACTGGTATGAAGAAACTTATGTTTAAAGTGTTTAAGAAAAATCCGCTTGAAAATTACGTGCATAAATATCAATCTATAGATAAGCAAATCGAGGAGATTATAAGATCACTTCTCATTGGCCGTGATAACTTGCAAGAGGATACGGTTGGTCTTGAAATGTTAAAAGAGCAATCACACGATAAAATTCACGCTCTTGATAAACAAGTATACTTAGGAAGAAAACTTGCTGGTATGCTTGAAGCTGAGAAACAAAATCCAGAACGTCAAAGGGATATTCCGTTAATAAATGATGCATTAGAAAAGATACTTGTGCGTACTCGTAATATGCAACAAGCAAAAAGTGTATTATTACAATCTATCGCATCTGTAGACATCATTAAGAAAAATAATGAAAAGCTATCAGAGGCAATTCGTAATGCAATTACGATGACGCAAAACGTTATAACGGTTTCAGCTGCAATTCAGCTCGCATTAACAAATCAACGTAAAACAATTGATGCTGTTAATGCAACAAATGAAGCGATTGAATCAATGGTATTAAGCAATTCACAAGCATTAAAACAAAATACAGAAGAAACAACAAAACTCCTAGAAAATCCTGCAATTAGCATGGATAAATTGCGTGAATCATTCCAAAATGTATTTGCCGCTATTGAAGCATCTGAGAAATCGTCAGAACGTATTATTGAGTCTAGTAAGAAATTTGTAATTGAACTAGATACATTTAATGATGAGATGAAGCAGAAACTCATTCAGCGTCCAAGGAAATAACAGACTTTTAGAGGAGGTGAAAAAATGAGTTTCATTCAAGGAGTATTATTACTATTAGGATCATTACTTTTAATCGCATTTACTGTCGTTGTTTTAGTTGTATACTTCGGACGTAAACTTTATTTTTCATGGACGAAACCATATAAGAGAGCACAAGATTCCATTGAGAAATTATCAAACAAATCGACACCGTTTTTACAAGAGTTTACGCAACATCCACTCTTTTATCGCTGGATTCGTACGGAAGGAAAGAAAGAACAACATACATTGAATACTCTTTTCTGTACATCAGGTCAACGTACGAGAGAACAAGTATTTTCAATGTTACCGAAAGAAAAACAGAAAAAAGTGCATGTAATGGCAAAAACAACGAAAAAGCTTACAAATGAAGATATCGATGTGGCCGCGATGAAAGTGAAAGATTTCTTAAGACAAGAAACGCAGCAAACTGTAAAACCGACAGACTTATCGTTTTATAAATTGTATTTCTATGATCGATATCCAGATGCATTAAATACAATTCAAGCATATAAACGCTCGATTAATCCTTCACTACAAAGAACAGTTGATGACATTACAATTTCAGTATTAAATGCATTGCCGTACTATCAAGAACAACGCATGTTTGAACAACAACATAAACTTGAAACGTTCTTAATGAAAGATTTAACAGCGATGTTATCATTAGTGGTACAATTACCACCTTCACAACGTCCTGAAAAAGAAGAAGAACTAAAAATATACTTGCAAAATTTCCAAAAAGAAATGGAAGTAGTAGAGCGTGATATTCGCGACTCCATTGATCATGATTTGAATGTGAAGATGAGAGCAGCGACTGAGAAGTTTAAGAATAAATAAAAAAGGCGCCTTAAAAGCTAAGTATTTCTCAGCTTTAAGGCGTTTTTTTTGAGATTTTATTTTGCCTTAACGGTAGTAAAACTAGAAGGAATGCTTTCATTATGCAATCGATCAACTGCAGTTACCACATACGTATACGTTTCTCCAGAAATAGCCGTTTTATCTACGTAAATTTCTCCAAGTTTTGTTTTTCTTACAGTAGTAAGTAAATGTTTTGGGTTTTGTATATCCACTTCATTTTTTCCATTCACACGGTAAATGGCGTAATAAGAAGAGTCATTATCTCTATTGTCAATTATTCCTACGGCAATACCTTCATCTCTTGGAATGGCACCTTTTAAAGTAGGTTGTTTTGGCGGATCATGATCAAGCCAAGGCATAGGTGGAATTAATGCAGGGTGTTTATATATGTCTTTTGAGAGTCTATCTTTAATTCCAAGTGGATTGTTATTTATATCTTTTAAACTGAAATGCATACTACCTTTTATTTGTGGATATTGATGGTTTAAAGCGATTTGCTTTGGATATTCTTCTGGCTCAGACCAAGCAGGCACAGAGTTGTTATTTATTTTATAAGCCGCTTGACCGATGTATAGGTGAATCGGTTTGTTATTTGTTTCTTTTACCCACCAATCTACTAATATATCATATGCAGCAGGTGTGAAACCTATATTCCAATATATTTGAGGTGTAATGTAGTCAATGTACCCTTTTTGTATCCACTCACGTGTGTCAGCATAAAGGTCATCGTAGTTTCTTTGACCTGCGGTTGTATTAGAGCCAGTTGGATCGTCAGCTATATTTCGCCATACGCCAAATGGACTAATGCCAAATTTCACGTATGATTTTTCTTGTTTTATAGCAGTATTTAAACCTTTTACGAGTTCATTTACATTATTGCGACGCCAATCTTCGATAGTTGAAAAATTCTCATTATTATATGATTCAAATGTTTTTTGATCAGGAAATTCTTCGCCAACTACTTTATAAGGGTAAAAATAATCGTCCATATGAATTGCATCAACATCATAATTTTTTACGATTTCTAAAGCGCCTTCCGTTATAAAGTTTTTCACATCTGGAATACCAGGGTTGTAATATAGCTTCCCGCCGTAAGGTACAACCCAATCGGGATGTTGTCTTGCAGGGTGATTATTTGATAATCGATTTATATCAGTGTGATTCATCGTTATTCGGTATGGATTAATCCATGCGTGGAATTCTATATTTCTTTTATGTGCTTCTTCAATCATAAATGCGAGCGGATCGTATCCAGGGTCTTTTCCTTGTGTACCCGTAATGTATTCAGACCAAGGACCGTAATTTGAAGGATAGAAAGCATCAGCAGTCGGTTTAATTTGTACAACGACTGCATTCATACCAGTGTTTTTTACATCGTCTAATAGTCTTATAAATTCTTGTTTCTGCTTTTCAATAGGTAAGCCAGTTTTTGAAGGCCAATCAATATTGAGAACAGATGCTAGCCATACAGCGCGTAATTCATGTTTTTTGTAAGTAGTATTTACTTCAGCATAAGTAGAGTGAGGGGAAATGAAAGAGAAAGGAGTAAACAATATGACGATACAGCACATCATTACTAAACGTTTCATAATCATTTATACGCCTCCCTATTATACGATTATTTAAAATAATATATGATGTTAGGTTGGCCCTGCAATTGAGAAAAATAAACATTGAAACATTAATTTAATAGGAAAAATATTTTTAGTGAAATTTACTTTCAGTATAACTAAATCGTTTCATTTCTTCATATGCTTGTTAGTAAAGTGAAACTTTCTTTCATTTGAAAGAAACAATTTATAAGTATAGGAGGATTCAATAATGAAAGTTTTATTCGTTTGTTCTGGAGGAATGTCCAGCGCAATTGTTGTAAACGCTTTAAAAAAAGAAGCAGAGAAAAAAGGTATGAACATGGAAGTGCATGCTATTGGAACAAGTGAGGTGGAGGAAGAAGTAAAGAATGGTTGGGATGTTGTAATGGTTGCACCTCAAGTTAGACATCGATTTGACGCTGTAAAAAAACTTACAGAACAAGAATCTATTCCGTGCGGTATTATTCCGCCGCAAGCATACACGCCGCTTGGTGGACCGGCTTTATTAAAAACTGTAAATGAATTAATTAGTTAGGGGGAAGCGTTATGAATAAGTTTGTCACGTTTCTTGATAAAAACTTATCTGGACCGATGGCAAGGCTTTCTGAACAGAGGCATTTACAAGCAATCCGTGATGGAGTTATTTCGGCGTTACCATTTATTATCGTAGGGAGTTTCTTTTTAATAGTAGCATTTCCACCATTACCGAAAGATAGTTTCATATCAGTTTGGGCATTGAAAAATCAAACAAGTATATTAATACCATATCGTTTAACGATGTTTATTATGTCTTTATATATAGCATTTGGTATAGGATACAATTTAGCGAAAAGTTATAAGTTAGATGCTTTATCAGGGGCACAGTTAGCAGTATGCTCACTACTTTTAACATTGACGCCCGAATTAATCGATAAAAAAGGATTTATGCTTCCGATGACAAATCTCGGGGGGCATGGATTATTCGTAACGATGATCGTATCTATTTTATCAGTAGAGATTTTAAGATTTTGTAAGACGAAAAATGTAATGATTAAAATGCCAGAACAAGTACCGCCGTCTGTTTCACGTTCGTTTGAAGCACTTATACCTGCTGCATTCGTAATTATTTTAATGAGTTTAGTAACTGTCGTTTTTAGTATTGATTTACATCATGTAGTTGATAAATTAGCGGCACCGTTAGTAAAAGCTGGTGATAGTTACTTCGGTGTAATCATTCCAGTATTTTTAATTACATTTTTTTGGTCATTCGGAATCCATGGTGTGTCGGTTGTTGGAACTGTTGCCCGGCCATTATGGGAAGTATATTTAGGGAAAAATGGTGAAGCAGTTGCTAGTGGAGCAGATCAGTTGCCATTCATATCACCAGAGCCGTTATACCAATGGTTTATATGGATTGGTGGTTCTGGTGCGACGTTAGGGCTTGTATTAGCTATGATTGTATTTGGTCGATCAAAATATTCGAAAGCATTATCAAGAACTTGTATTGTTCCTGGTATTTTTAATATTAATGAACCTGTTATTTTCGGATTACCGATTGTACTAAATCCAATTTTAATTATCCCGTTTATCATTACACCACTCGTAACAGCAACTGTTGCATATTCAGCAACTGCGATGGGATTTGTAACGCCAACACATATTATGCCGCCGTGGACATTACCAGCTCCAATTGGCGCGTATTTAGCCACAGGTGGAGATTGGCGTGCAGTGGTATTAGTTTTTATAAATATAGCAATATCATTCCTTATTTACCTACCATTCTTTAAAATGTACGACAAAAACATGCTTGAAATTGAGAAAAATGGTGATGGGGAAGCTGTTAATCCGTAAGTTTTATATTTTATTTTTGAGTGATAGGCATTTTGTCTATCACTTCTTTCACATTAAGTCCAGAGAGGGTGAAATAGAATGAATATAAAATTTAGCTATAAAGGTGTATTTTTATTGTTATTTGGAGTGATATGTGCAAATTTACTTTTCGTACCTTTATTCAGAATGCTAAATCTATCACAAATGCATAGTATATGGCTCGTTACAAGCTTTGCGGCAAGTATTTTGCTTACGGTAGTTGTTTCTTTCATTGATGGATCGTTTGCATCGAAAGCACAGTTGTTTTTTAGATTTATATTGTTTTCTGTACGTTGTTTACTTACATAATTGTTTTTTAGTGAATAGGGGGCATGCATATTATGTATATTGCAGGGATAATGTCCGGTACATCGTTAGACGGAATAGATGTAGCGCTCGTTCATGTAGAAGGAAACGGTGTAGATTCTAAAGTCGAACTCATTCATTTTACTACTGTTCCATTTTGTAAGGATATAAAAAATGAGATACTGCAGGCTTTATCAATTGATACATCTAATGTTCAATTGATATGCAGTTTGAACTTTAAGCTTGGTTTATGTTTTGCCAATGCTGTGGAGGAAGTTTGTAAAAAGGCTGATTTGTCATTGGAACAATTAGATTTAATAGGTTCTCACGGACAAACGATTTATCATCAGCCAAAGCAAGAAGGCAATAGTATTTCTTCGACATTGCAAATTGGAGAACCAGCAGTTATAGCATATGAAACGAACACTACGGTTATCTCTAATTTTCGAACGATGGATATGGCAGCAGGGGGACAAGGTGCACCACTTGTGCCATATTCAGAGGTCATTTTGTATCGTCATCAAACTAAAAATAGATTACTACAAAATACTGGCGGAATCGGTAATGTTACAGTAGTACCAAGTCATCTAAGTGATAAGAGTGTTATTGCTTTTGATACTGGCCCAGGAAATATGGTAATCGATGATGTATGTCAAAGATTATTTCAGTTGCCATATGATCAAAATGGTAGGATTGCAAAACAAGGAGTAGTTGTAGATGAAATTTTGACATATTGTATGAACCATCCATTTTTGAAAATGAATCCACCGAAATCAACTGGTAGAGAACAGTTTGGAGAAGAGTTTGTAAGTGAATTATTGAAGCGGTTTGAAAAGCATGGTAAAGAAAATCTTTTGACGACTGTCACGATGTTTACAGCAAGTTCAATTGTTCATCATTATAAGGAGTTTATTCTGCCGTATTATGAAATCGATGAAGTAATTTTAGGTGGTGGGGGCAGTTATAATCGTACACTTGTTGAAATGATACGAAATGGATTGAAGGAAGAAAAGTGCGCGATATTCATTCAAGAAGATATAGGCTATTCTTCAGAGGCGAAAGAAGCAATTGCCTTTGCGATATTAGCAAACGAAACGCATCATCGTAATCCGAGTAATGTGCCAAGCGCAACAGGTGCAAAGCAATCTGTAGTTTTAGGGAATATAACATTCCCTCCAATAAGATGATGAAAATGAGGCGAACATATGAAGTATATGATTGGAGTAGATGGTGGGGGCACGAAGACAGAAGCAATTGCATTTGATCAAGACGGAAACGAAGTTGTAAGAGGTACGAGTGGGTTTGGAAATATATTAATAGATTATGAAAAAGCAGTTTCGCATATTATGGAGGCGATCGATCAATGCAAGAAAGCTTTAATAGATGGGCACTGCGTTTGTATTCGTTTAGGGTTAGCGGGTGTAAGTGGAGCAAATACAAATGAATTAACAGTACGTCTAAAAAAGAAGTACCAAACACAAATTGAAGTTTTAAATGACGCAATGATTGCACATGCAGCTGCTTTAAAAGGTAAGAATGGAATATTAACTATAGGTGGTACAGGTGCAATTTGTATAGGAAAGAAAGACGAAGTGTACGAGTATAGCGGTGGATGGGGACATATTTTAGGGGATGAGGGAAGCGGTTATTGGATTGCGTTACAAGGTTTAAAGAGAATGGCAAATCAATTTGATCAAGGAGTTAGACTTTGTCCATTAAGCTTAAGGATTCAAGACGAGTTTCGACTTTTAACATCATCTCATATAAAAAGACTAGTATATAGTTCTTCAAAAGATAAAGTTGCAGCAATTGCACCATTAATTATAGAGGAAGCGAGGAATGGGAATGATGATGCACATAAAATTATTCTGCAAGCGGCTAAGGAATTAACGATAATTACGGTGAATATTTACAACAAGATGCAGTTTGATTTATCACCTTTAATTGCAGTAAGTGGCAGTATATTGCGTTTCGTTCCTGAGATATATGCTGAATTTAAGAAATGCTGTGAGAAAAGTATGGGAGAAGTTATATTCGTATCACCATCAGAAATGGCAGTGAAAGGAACATATCATTTAATGAAGGGTGTATATTTTATAAAATAGAAGTATGAGAATTTTTGTATGATTTGTAAAAATATGATGTTAAAATATACAAAGGGATGTAAAGCAAGAAAAAGTACAATATACATAGTCATTGAATATTGTATAAGTACTCCCATGTAGAAAGTGAATGATTACATGATTAATAGTATGCAATTTTTGTATTTGGTGGCTTCTTATTTATTTGGAAACATATTGACCGCTTATATAGTAACGAAATGGAAACATAATGTTGATATTCGTGAAGAAGGAAGTGGTAATCCTGGCGCAAGAAATATGGGGCGCGTATATGGAAAAGGGTATTTCGTCGCTACATTTTTAGGTGATGCGATCAAAGGGGCAATCGTAGTTTCTATTGCAAAATACCTTTTCGAAGATTCTACATTTGTAATGTTAGCTTTACTGGCTGTTATACTTGGACATATTTACCCAATTTTATTTAAAGGCAAGGGCGGAAAAGGCATTTCAACATTTATTGGAGGGTTAATTGCATTTGATTATTTGATAGCGCTTACTCTTATTGCTGTTTTCATTATATTTTATTTAATCTTTAAAGGATTTACTAAGCCCGGACTAATTACAATCGCTTGTTTACCAGTTTGCATGATTTTGTATTCTTACTCTATTGTTACGACTATTTTAAGTGCACTTATCATTGTACTTATTTTATATGTAAATCGAGAATGAAATGAACTTTTTATAAGTGGAGTTAATCTCCACTTATAATTTTTATTAAATACGTAAAGGAGATACAACATGGGGTTAATTTATAAAGTTGCTGATCAAGCTTGGGAATTTGAAAGTATACATAAATTGAATTATAAAACATTTGTAGAAGAAATTCCGCAACATGAAGAAACGAAAGATCGTGTTCGTATAGATCGTTTCCATGAAGAAAATACATATTTAATTTGTTTAGATGACGATAAGTTAGTAGGTATGGTTGCATTGCGAGGAAAACGACCATTCTCGTTAGATTATAAAATTCCAAATCTAGATTTTTATTTGCAAGAACATGGAGAAAATGTATATGAAATTCGTTTACTTTCAGTAGAACGTGAATATCGAAATGGAAGAGCATTATTAGGTTTAATTCGCTTTTTACATCGTTATTTGCTTCTAAATGGATATGAATTGGCACTCATTTCTGCTACAACACGTGAACTACTTTTATATGAGCAAATGGGATTCAAATCTTTCCATACGTTAGTTGGTACTGAAGAAGCAGCCTTCCAGCCAATGTATGTTACCCCAGCTATGTTTGAAGAGTCGAGTGTTGGAGGTATTATGACGAAAGAATATACGTTTTTACCTGGTCCAGTGGATATTGAAGAAAATGTTCGAAAGGCATTTTCTACTAAGCCTATTTCGCATCGTTCTAAGTCATTTCAAGTGACGATGGAAAATGTAAAAAAACGATTACTTCAAATAACGAAAGCAAAACGTGTACAACTTATGTTAGGAACAGGAACGTTAGCGAATGATGCAATTGCTTTACAGTTACGTTCATTAAAAGGTAAAGGACTAGTTTTAGCGAACGGGGAGTTCGGTAATAGATTAATTGAGCAGGCAAAACGTGCACATTTAAATTTTGATACGTATAAAAAAGAAATGGCAGAGCCGTTTATTTATACAGAATTAGAAAAAATAATGGCAACTGGAAATTATGAATGGCTTTGGTTTGTTCACCATGAAACATCAACTGGAATGTTAAATAATTTAGAAGAACTAAACATTCTTTGTAAAAAATATCAAATGAAACTATGTGTAGATTGTATAAGCTCAATTGGAGCAATACCAATAAATTTGAAGGATGTATATTTTGCAAGTGGTGTTAGCGGAAAAGCGATTAAATCATATACAGGATTATCTTTCGTTTTTCATAACCACATTGTAAAAGTAAACGAGGCAGTACCTGCTTATATGGACATTGGTATGTACGAAGAAAATGAAAGTATCCCATACTCCCATTCATGGAATTTAATTTATGCATTGCAAGAAGCATTAAAAATATTTGAAGATGAAATGGTATTTGAAAAAATAAAAGAGACGTATACATATATTGAACAAGCTATTACTAATATGGGTTTAAATCTTGTTTCACCTAAAGAACATGCCGCGCCAATTATAGTTACCATTCAATTAAATGAAGATCGGTCTTCTAAGGCGCTAGGTGATGCGTTAGCGTTACAAGGATATATTGTTCATTATGAATCAGCGTATTTACAAAAGAATAACTGGATTCAAATAGCATGTCTGAATCACTATAAAGAACGTGATATGAAGAGGATGTTAAATTGTTTGCAGATGTGTGTGTTAAAGAAAGTTCTTTTAACGTAAATGCTTGTATATTTATTATATAATTTCTACAAGGCTATGAGTCACACTTGCTAAGTGTATAGAAGTGCATTTTTTGACAAGAGTTTAAAAGAGAGCGAAAGCTCTCTTTTAAACTTACTTAAATGAATTACCCACAGATTGGAATACCGAGAACTCTCAAAGCTAGTGCTACTTGAAGAGTAATTTCCAATCTAGCAATTTCGATGCCAGCAACTGTGAGTACTAAAAAAGGTTGGCCGTTTACGAACACAATACAACTTTCCATATATACGCCTCCTTTCTAGTGATCTACTACAGTATATGAATAAAACTATAATACGTTATAGTTGGATTTATGAATTTTATAAAAATAATAGATTTACCCTATGTTTACGAAACAAATGGAGTTTCATAGTGTTAATAATTTAATTGTTAGACAAGGAAGCATCTATAATAAGATGCTTTTTATTATATTTACGTTTCAGCGTGACAATAAATAAAGTTAATCAATGACGAATTGAGAGGGAAATATATTGATAAATATTTGTATGAGGTAAACTAAGAAGGTTTTAGAAAAACGAAAAGGAATTTTTATACTTGTAACATAAAAATTCTAGGGGGATGTTAATATGGAAAAAACTATGATGGTAGAAACAACAAACATGATGATGTCTATGGAAAAAATGATGTGTGAAATGAAGTGTATGAAAATGATGATGAATAACATGATGCAAATGGATGTAGAAATGGATAAGGCAATGATGGTGAAAATGAATGAATGTGATGAAATGATGAAGACTACTATGTCTATGATGAAAGCGATGAAAGAGAAATGTTGTTGAAGTAGCAAACTATAGCGTAAAATGATGATGATCTTGTAAATTTAAATTAGTAAAGAGCCTGTTTTAGTTGGTAAATTAAAATAGGCTCTTTTAACTATTGTTCAAAAATAAATTGAGTTGACAAAAAAGAACTAAAAGATTATTTTAGTTCTTTTTTCTGTATTAACACTGTTCAAATCATTTGTTTAAAAGCTATAGATGATGGTTAGGCAGTGAGAAAAGACAAGTAAGAGCCTATCTTTCTTCGTTAAATGTGTGCTGAAGTAAATAATGATTCCATTTTTATTTTACTCTTCTCTCGAATTTCAGCATCCGCATGTCGCATTACAAATTTATGCGCTACAGCGATTGCTAAAACATCATCTAATAAGCCAATCCCAATAATAGCAGCTATATCTGGAATGAAGTCGATTGCTAATACGTAATAAGATAAAGCGGCTAATATTATGAATTTAGCTTTAGTAGGTAACCCTTTTTTTCTCATTGTGTAGTATAAAATAATACTTTCATATACGCTTGATTTCCCGAGGTTTGCTGAGCTTTTTTTGAATTTTTTCCAAAGTGTCTGTTTCTCCATATAAACACTCCTTTTCCAAAAAATAGATTTTTTAAAAGGATGGACAAAGAAGCGAAAGAATAATCAATTTTATTGTTTTTTCTTATTGTATATTTCGATATTTATAAGCGAATACCTGTTCAAAATAAAACAATGCTTGTTAAGCGGATACGATTATGGAGATGGATGAAGAGAAAATCTATTTTGGAAAGCAAATAAGTTTCCGATAGAGGTTTCAATGAATTATTTGCGTTCTGCAACGAAGGCAGAAAAAACTTTTGATTTCTTAATATCAGCTATCTTGACAATAATTATTAGATTGTTTATAGCGTATATGAATCCGAATACAACAATAATATTGAAAGGAATTAAGGATATAAATAAATAATCAATCACTTACATTCATTCCAATTTTAGCTGGTTTTAATATAGCTAATTACCTCGTTCCTTATGATTCTAGTACTTGCTGGTTCATTTGCTACAAGTATTTTTGCTAATAGAACGTTTTTTATCCCTAATTTACCAAAACAATCATATCGTTTTGGCGTAGGTGTTTATGAGGGCGTAGTAGCTCATAGTACAGCGACTTCTGAAATATTCAAAAGTATGAATCTCGTACATGAAGAAACGCATTTGTTCAATATGCTGTTGATTGAGATGAAACAATCCAAATCGCTAATATAAAATACATTGCATATGGCGGTGGACCTGCTGCTAATAAACGATTTGTACATGTAGAGTTATGTGAAACAGCAGACCATACAAAGCTCGAGCGTTCATATGAAAAATACGTAAAACTTTTAGCGGAAATCTTAAAAGATAACAAGTTATCTTTAGGAAAAGGATTGTGGATTCACTACGATGTGATTAAATATCTTGGCAGTACAGATCATGAAGATCAACTTGATTATTTAAAATCTCATGGGGGATCAGGAGCTCAATCCCGTGCTGATGTACAACGGGCATACAATAATTCTAGTGTGGATGTTTCTGTACCTGAAAGCCACCTAAACCAACAGAAGTACCAACAGCTGTAACCGATGGTATAGCTTATATTGAAGGCTACAACGTTAATTTACGTAAAGGACCAGACACAAGCTATTCTAAGATTCGTCAACTAAATAAATCAGAAGCTTATGTTGAATGGGGCGAAAAGCCTGGTTGGTTAAACCTTGGTGGAGAGCAATGGATTAAGAACAATCCATCCTATGTGAAGTTTAGTAAGAAAAGTACAGTAGATTCTTCTATTGTAGGAAAGCGTGTTGTTTCTAAAGTTAACATTCTACGTTTCTATGATGCTCGATCTTGGCAGGATAAAGACGTGGATGGTTTTGTAGATGTAGGTGAGGTGTTTACAATTTTCAGGAAGTTAAATATGGAAGGTTCAGTACAATTTAAGGCGCACAATAGTATAGGGAAAACATATTATATTACGATCAATGAAGTTTATGTATTTGTAACTGTATTACTACAGTATAGTACACTCATAGGAGGTAGTTATGTGTTTGATAAAAATGAAATACAAAAGATAAATGGGATACTTCAAGCTAATGCATTAAATCCAAATTTAATTGGCCCTACACTTCCCCCAATCCCACCATTTACTTTACCCACAGGTCCAACAGGAGGGACAGGCCCAACGGGAGTAACGGGTCCAACAGGAGTAACGGGTCCAACAGGAGTAACGGGTCCAACAGGAGTAACGGGTCCAACGGGAGTAACGGGTCCAACAGGAGAGACAGGCCCAACAGGAGGAACTGAAGGTTGTCTTTGTGATTGCTGTGTTTTACCTATGCAAAGCGTTTTACAACAACTTATTGGAGAAACTGTTATTCTTGGCACTATTGCAGACACACCCAACACGCCCCCGCTTTTCTTTCTATTTACTATCACTTCTGTGAATGATTTTTTAGTTACAGTTACAGATGGCACCACAACCTTTGTGGTCAATATATCTGATGTAACAGGGGTAGGTTTTTTACCACCAGGACCACCTATTACATTACTTCCACCTACCGATGTAGGATGCGAGTGTGAATGTCGTGAACGACCAATTAGACAATTACTGGATGCGTTTATCGGATCTACAGTAAGTCTTTTAGCAAGTAATGGTTCTATTGCAGCAGATTTTAGCGTGGAACAAACAGGACTTGGGATAGTACTAGGGACATTACCTATAAATCCAACTACAACCGTTAGGTTTGCAATTTCAACTTGTAAAATTACAGCTGTGAATATAACCCCTATTACGATGTAGTCTATTTCTTTCAGAAGTATCTGTTGCTACTCGATAAGAAAAGCACAGTTTATTTGTCCACCTTGAAAACGTATTGTTTTCAAAGTGGACAATCTACGTTTCTAGGATGCTCCACCTTGGAAATATAAAGATGGAGCTGGTTCTGTAGATGCAGGGATTTATGATTGATGCAAAAGTGAGTGTCAATGGTTCGCCACAGTACAAAGCACACAGCAGTAAAGGGAAAACATACTATGTTATTGCAAATGAAGCCTATTTATTCATCTAATGCACTATACCTTCATGAGTAATTAACCATGCCCCCTTACTCTTTCTATATCCTTCATTTGTAAATTTATTACTACTATATTATTGGCGTACAATACTAAATGTATCTAAATGGTTTTCTAAACGCACAAAATCCCCAAATTGATATGGTAAGGCTATAAAAATTATAATGAAAAATAATAAATATCTCTAATGCACTATTAGGATTTTTCCATTTTATATTGCAAACCATCTTTCTGAAAGATAAGCTCATATGCTAAATCAAAATGAAGGTTATATAATGCTTTCGTATTACATATTAAATTGTAGAACTTAGTTCCTTGATGTACATATTGGTGTAATTTATTTTGAATTGGTGAAACAATGATTTTTAAAATTACGTTAATATCTTCATTAAAGAAGTTATAGGAGGGAATAACTTGGGCTCATTATTTGATGTAATAGCAGATGTTATTTTATCCTCGAAATGACATGAAATTAAAACATTATATCGCAAAATTAAGTGAATTAGAGTGGTTTCGAAATCTACATGAAGATCCGAAGTATACAAGTTTAATTTGGAGTAATAGAAAAATTAAAAAGTATATTTTGACTTCTGCAAATATGGAAGCATTAATAAAATCCGAGAAAAAACAAAAAGAATTTGTTCATCTAGTACAGGATGAATATAAAAAAAGAAGATAAGAATTTTTTTATTTTTCATATTTGGCGAAACAAATGGTACAATGAAAGCTAATGTGAAAAATAAGGAAAAGAAGTGGTCTATTTGAAAAACTTTTTAGAATTAGGAATTAGTGAAACTTTTAATCATACATTACGTGAAAATGGAATTACAGAAGCAACACCGATTCAGGAGAAGGCAATTCCTGTTATTATGTCAGGTAAAGATATTATTGGGCAGGCGAAAACAGGAACGGGTAAAACGTTAGCATTCGTGTTACCGATTTTAGAAAAAATCGATCCAGAGTCTAGTGATGTTCAGGCTTTAATTGTTGCACCAACAAGGGAACTAGCACTGCAAATTACAACTGAAATTAAAAAAATGCTTGTTCAAAGAGAAGATATTAATGTACTAGCGATATATGGCGGACAAGATGTAGCACAACAATTGAGAAAATTAAAAGGTAATACACATATTGTTGTAGCGACACCAGGACGATTATTAGATCATATACGACGTGAAACAATTGATTTAAGTAATCTTTCAACGATTGTACTAGATGAAGCAGATCAAATGCTTTATTTCGGATTCTTATATGATATTGAAGATATTTTAGATGAGACACCTGATAGTAAACAAACGATGTTATTCTCAGCAACGATGCCAAAAGATATTAAAAAATTGGCGAAACGTTATATGGAAGAGCCGCAAATGATTCAAGTACAAAGTGAAGAAGTAACGGTAGATACAATTGAGCAGCGTGTCATTGAGACGACAGATCGTGCAAAGCCAGATGCACTTCGTTTTGTTATGGATCGTGATCAGCCATTTTTAGCAGTTATTTTCTGTCGTACAAAGGTTAGAGCAAGTAAGCTTTATGATGATTTAAAGGGACTTGGTTATAATTGTGCTGAACTTCATGGTGATATACCTCAAGCGAAACGTGAAAGAGTTATGAAGAGTTTCCGCGAAGCTAAAATTCAGTACTTAATCGCAACGGATGTAGCAGCTCGTGGACTTGATGTAGATGGTGTAACGCACGTATTTAACTTTGATATCCCTGAAGATGTAGAAAGTTATATTCACCGCATTGGCCGAACAGGACGTGCAGGTGGATCAGGTCTTGCAATTACGTTCGTTGCAGCGAAAGATGAAAAACATTTAGAAGAAATTGAAAAAACGCTTGGTGCACCAATACAAAGACAAATAATCGAACAACCGATGATAAAAAATGTAGATGAAAATGGAAAACCGGTACAAAAGCCGGCTCCAAAGAAATCAGGTCAATATCGTCAAAGAGATAGCCGTGAAGGTTCAAGAAGTGGTTCAAAAGGTGGTCCAAGAAACGATTCAAGAAATAGTTCTAGAAATGATAACAATCGATCATTTAATAAGCCAAGTAATAAGAAAAGTAGTACAAAACAAGGTCAGCAAAGACGTGGCCGTTAAATAGTTATTATTCAAAAAGAGTCGCAAAGTGTTGCGGCTCTTTTTTGTTTTTATACAACGAAGTCGATATAAGTACAAGGGTGATTACATAGAAACAACCTTTAAAATTTCATTCACCGTATTAAAAATAAATTTTAAAATTCATAAAGGAAATATAAAGTAGGTTGTTGTATATGTACGATAACAGGAAACTTTTCACATACTAAACATATACTTTAAATAAACCGACAGTCGGTCCATAGGAAGGAGTACATGAATGAGGATCGTAAAAGAATATGGGGAACGTAGAAATGAAATTTTAGAAACTGCTGAACGTTTGTTTGTTACAAAAGGGTATACGAAAACTACAGTAAATGACATTTTAAAAGAGATTGGTATAGCAAAGGGGACGTTTTATCATTATTTTAAGTCGAAAGAAGAAGTAATGGATGAAATTATTATGAGGATTATTAAAGCGGATGTTGCTAAAGCGAAAGCAATTGTCTCTAACCCTAATATCCCAGTTTTGGATAAGTTATTTCGAGTTTTAATGGAACAATCACCAAAATCAGGAGATGTAAAAGATAAAATGATTGAACAATTTCATCAGCCAAATAATGCGGAAATGCATCAAAAAAGTATAGTACAATCAATTATTCATTTATCTCCTGTTTTAGCAGAGATTTTAGAACAAGGAATCGCTGAAGGCATATTTTCTACTCCATACCCACAAGAAACGATTGAATTATTACTCTCTTCAGCACAAGTCATATTTGATGAGGGTTTATTCCAGTGGAAGCCGGAAGAAATGATGAGGAGGGCTAAAGCTTATATCAAAATGATGGAAGCATCTGTTGGAGCGAAAGAGGGAGCCTTTGATTACATGGTGGAGGTTTTAATCAAACAGAAATAGTAATTTTCTGTTTGGATATTATCGACCGACAGTCGGTCTGAATCGAATGAAAGGTGTGATAAGGATGTCAGCTAGTATAAGGTCTTCGATGAAAGATTTTCACTTAATGGTGAGTGGACAAATTATTACTATTTTAGGTTCAACACTTTTACGTTTTGCCCTGTCATTATATGTGCTAGATATAACAGGGCGTGCTGATATATTCGCAGGATTATATGCGGTAACGAGTATTCCGTTTTTACTAGCTCCTCTCGGCGGAGCGATAGCAGATCGTTTCAATCGCCGTGATTTAATGGTTATTTTTGACTTCATCAACGCTGCGATTGTATTAAGCTTTATAGTTTTGTTATTTACTGGACCTGTATCTATTATATTGATTGGAACAATTATGTTTTTACTAGCAGTCGTTAGTGCAATGTATTCACCTGTTGTAATGGCGAGTATTCCGCAATTAGTTCCAGAGAATAAGTTAGAGCAAGCGAACGGTATCGTAAATGGTGTGCAATCATTGTCAAATATAGTTGCTCCTGTATTTGGAGGAATATTGTACGGCATAATTGGTTTGAAAATGCTTGTAATAATAAGTTGTCTTGCTTTCTTTTTATCTGCGATTTTAGAAATGTTTATTAAAATACCTTTTATAAAAAGAGCACGAGAAAGCCATATAATACCGACAATTGTAAAGGATATGAAAGAAGGATTTATATATGTTTTAAAACAACCATTTATTTTGAAATCTATGCTTTTAGCTGCATTACTAAATTTAATACTTACACCGCTATTTGTTGTTGGCGCTCCAATTATTATACGAGTAACAATGGAAAGTAGCGACACGTTATATGGAATTGGAATGGGATTGATCGATTTTGCTACTATTTTAGGTGCATTATCGATAGGTTTTTTTGCGAAAAAGCTACAGATGAAAACATTGTATTACTGGATGCTTTTAATAGCTTTATTAGTACTACCAATGGCACTATCAGTTACGCCAGTTATTCTTAATTTAGGATACTATCCACCATTTATCCTCTTTATACTTTCTTCTATTCTAATTGCAATGATCGTGACAATTGTATCCATCTATGTGATTACTGTAGTCCAAAAGAAAACACCAAATGAAAACCTAGGAAAAGTAATGGCAATTATAACAGCGGTATCTCAATGTATGGCACCAATTGGGCAAGTCATTTATGGTTTTATGTTTGAAGGATTCAGTATGAAAATTTATTTACCTATATTAGTTATTAGTTTCATAATGATAATAATAGCGATGGTGACGAAGAAAATATTATGGAATGAAGGGAACTAGCTCCATATGATTAGGAGAATGTTAAAAAGAGATTTCTCTCAAAATAAAATGATAATTACCATTCTATTTATGTTTATCATGTTATCAAGTCTTTTAATCGCAAGTGCTTCAAGTAACGTTATAAATCTATTGAACTCAACGGATCAATTGTTTAAAGTATCAAACGCACCGCACTTCGTACAAATGCATGCCGGAGAAATAAACCAAAAGTCAATTGATTCATTTGTAGCGCAAACTCCTTTTGTAAAAAAACAACAAACAGCAGAGATGGTTCAAATAGGCGGATCTAACATTTTTATAAAGAAGAAAAATCAAGCGGAACATAATAGTGTAATGGACATTAGCTTCGTTAAGCAAAATACTATTTTTGACTTTTTATTAGATTTAAATAATGAATTGATCGATGTTAGGAAAGGGGAAATAGGTGTACCAATTTATTATATGCAAAAATATAATTTGCGTATTGGAGATAAAATTTGGGTTGTTAAAAATAATAATGAGCTAGAATTTACTATTTCGGCATTTGTTCGTGATGTTCAAATGAACCCATCACTTGTTAGTTCAAAACGATTTGTAATAAGCGATGAAGACTTCGAAAGAATAAAGGGGAATTTTGGAGAAAGTGAATATCTTATTGAATTCCAGCTAACAGATTTAACTAAAATAAATGAATTTGAAACTTTATACCAGTCATCAAACTTACCTCAAAAAGGTCCCTCTATTACGTATTCACTCTTTAAAACACTCAATTCATTAACAGATGGAATAATAGCTGCAGTACTTATCATAATAAGTGCATTATTAATGCTAATCGCGATTTTATGTATTAGATTTACGATTATGACTTCAATGGAAGAAGATTATCGGGAAATTGGTGTTATGAAAGCTATCGGCATTCAAAGTAAAGATATTCAAAAACTATATGTAACAAAATATGTTGTTATTTCCGCTATCGGATGTATATGTGGATATATCCTTTCGTTATTTGTTACAAAAATATTTACCTCTAACATCGCACTTTATATGGGGACAGCTAATAAAAGTATTTTTTATTATGTTGTGCCATTGATAGTCACAACATTGTTATTTCTAGCCGTTATCCTTTTTTGCCGCATCATTTTGCGGAATTTTAGAAGAATTACAGCAATAGACGCTTTACGATCAAGAGATAAACTAGGAAAAAGAAAGATTAGAAGATTTTTTTCTCTCTATCAAACTAAAATTACAAATGTAAATATATTTATTGGTATACAAGATGTAGTGAAACGATTTAAGTTATATCGAGTATTAAGTATCGTTTTAATTATTGCAGTGTTCATGATTGTTGTACCAGTTAACTTTTTGTACACGATTCAGTCACCGCAATTTGTTAATTATATGGGAACAGGAAAGAGTGATATACGAATAGATTTACAGCAATCTGAAAATATAGAAAAACGGTTTAATGACGTTATATCGTATGTCGGAAACGATGAAGAGGTAGAAAAATATGCAGCATTTGTAACGAGTACATTTAAAATGGTGAAAGCTGATGGTACACATGAAAACTTAAATGTAGAAGTGGGAGATTTCGCCCAATTTCCAATAGAATATGTTCAAGGTATGGCACCAAAAAATGAAAATGAGATCGCTCTCTCTTATATGAACGCAAATGAATTAAAAAAGAATATAGGGGATGAAATCGTTTTATTTGTAGAAGGAAAAGAGAAAATGCTAACTATTAGTGGTATATATCAAGATGTAACGAATGGAGGAAAAACAGCTAAAGCGAGTTTTTCTTATAATAAAGAAAATATATTATGGTACGTAGTAAATGTAGATATGAAACCCAAAGTGAATCTACAAGAAAAAGTGAAGGAGTATAAACAAAATTTTAATTCTGCAAAAATAACAGATACGGATAATTATTTATCTCAAACTTTAGGAGAGACAATTAAACAATTAAGACTCGTGACACAAGTGGCAATTTTGATTGCTATATTGATATCGGTTTTAATAACTGCGATGTTTTTTAAAATGTTATTGGTAAAAGATTCTTCGCAAATATTAATTATGAAAAGTATCGGCTTTTCATACAAAGATATTCGTATACAATATGTTACTCGTTCTATTTCTATAGTATTAGTAGGTATTTTAACAGGGACATTTATAGCTGCTACGTTTGGAGAAACACTAATAAGCTGGTTAGGTTCATTTATGGGAGCAGCTCACATAAAGTTTGTTGTTAATCCGATCATTTCTTATGTAATATGTCCAGCTATTTTATTTATATCTGTGACCGTAGCAACAATTTTCAGTAGTTTTACAGTGAAACAAACAAATGATTTAAAGCTAAATGGGGAGTAGGAGATGTGTAATTTGAAAAAAAATTTAGAAGTAAAACAATTAAATAAAGAATACGCAATGGATGGAAATAAAACTTACCATATGTTAAAAAATATAAATTTAGAGATTTATGAGGGAGAGTTTATATCGGTCATGGGACCTTCTGGTTCAGGGAAATCGACGTTACTATATAATATTAGCGGAATGGATCAAATGTCATCAGGAAGTGTGAAAGTTGATAGTAAAGAAATAACATGTATGAAAGAAGAGGTGTTAGCAAAATTACGACTCAGCGAAATGGGATTTATTTTTCAACAGAGCAATCTTCTTAGAAATTTGAATCTTTTTGATAATATAGTTTTACCTGCGTATTTAGCAAAATTTGAGAGCAGGAAAATAATAAATAAACGTGCACTTGAATTGATGAAAAAAATGGGGATTAGTCAAATTGCAACTAATAATATAACTGAAGCATCAGGAGGAGAATTACAAAGGGTATCTATTTGTAGAGCACTCATAAATAAACCTAATATTATTTTTGCTGACGAACCAACGGGTGCTTTGAATTTAAAAGCGACAGAAGAAGTAATGGATATTTTAGCAAATATAAACCGCATGGGAACTACAATTTTGCTAGTTACTCATGACGTAAAGGTAGCAGCTAAAACAGAAAGAGTTCTTTTTATGGTGGACGGAGAAATTGTTAGCGAAATACAGATGGGTAAGTATAGAAACGATGATTTGAAGGTGCGAGAAGAGCAGTTGTTAAAATGGTTAACTGTACTTGGATTTTAAAGAGATAATATTTTTGACTCCTATTGAATATAGGAGTTTTTTCTTTGTTTGAAAGTTTAAAAAGAGATATAATAATTTTCTGACTATTGATTATGGAGGGGTATAAATGAAAAGTGAAACGTTACACACTCAAGAAGATATATTAAAAATGCTTGATTTATTATTAAGACCCGCAGTACCATTTTGGAATGAATTTTACACGAATAGAGAAAAGGATGTTCCTTTTTTTGCAAATGTTCCAGATGAGAATTTAGTTTCATATATACAAACAGAATGGATTTCAAAAGAGAAAGTGTTAGAGCTTGGATGTGGTCCAGGAAGAAATGCAATTTATTTAGCGAAACAAGGGTTTGATGTAACAGCCGTAGATTTGTCTATAGAAGGAATTAATTGGGCCAAAGAGAGGGCGTTAGAAAATGGAATAGAAATACAATTTGTTTGTGAATCGATTTTTAATTTGGATTTTCAAGATGAATATGATTTTGTATATGATTCCGGTTGCTTGCATCACATTCCACCACATAGAAGAATGAATTATGTTGATCTAGTTAAAAACTCATTAAAATCGGGTGGTTATTTCGGATTAACATGTTTTGCAGCAGGTGATTTGAATGAGCGAAATGGATCGGAAATAACGGACTGGGATGTGTATAGAGGATGGAGTTTGCAAGGTGGTCTTGCATATTCAGAAGAAAAGTTAAGAGAGATATTTAAAGAATTTGAAGTAATTGAAATTAGAAAAATGCAGCAAATTGAACAACCAAATAATATGTTTGGAGAATCATTTCTTTGGACAGCATTATTTAAGAAGAAATAAAACATAGATAATTGACAAACTCATCGTTTTTATAGACAATACACTTATGAGAATATACGTTCGGTTTTATTGTCCGATGTATGTTTTGCATAAATACATAACAAGGGGATGTCTCTAAATGGGTAACACAAATCAAAAAATCACTACGTTTTTAATGTTTGAGGGCAAAGCTGAGGAAGCGATGAATTTTTACACATCGCTATTTAATCAATCAGAAATTGTAAGTATCTCTCGTTATGATGAGAATGGACCAGGTAAAGAGGGAACTGTAATTCATGCAACTTTTACGCTAAATGGACAAGAGTTCATGTGTATTGATAGTTATGTAAAGCATGATTTTACATTCACTCCAGCTATGTCTCTTTATGTAACTTGTGATACGGAAGAGGAAATCGAAACAGTTTTTAATAAACTAGCACAAGATGGAAAAGTTCTTATGCCTTTAGGTTCATATCCGTTTAGTAAAAAGTTTGGCTGGTTAAATGATAAGTATGGTGTGTCTTGGCAGTTAACTCTTGCTGGAGATGAATAATTAAAATAATATGGTGATATTAATGTTATAAAAAATAAAAGGGATGATACAAGATAAATATGTATCATCCCTTTTATTTTTTGTTTTACAACCGTCATCGGTTGTATTTATAACGACTTTAGGGGTGCTTTTTAAGTTTTTTATATAATATAAAACTGCTAATTTAATTTTTCAGCTTATCTAGTAATTGAATTCATTAACTGGAAGAAGTATTCAGGCTTATAAGTCTTATTTAGGTTATACCATGAATGTAACGTATCTGGTGCAAATACATCAATTTTTTTCAATACTTCCATTGCAAATTCCAGAGGAGCTACTCCTGATGCAGTAATCAAATTTTCATCACATACTGCAGGTTCCATCTTATAAAGTTGTTCTCCTTTATAATTAGGACAAACCATTTTAATATATTCTAAATCATTGCTTGTATGTTTTCTAGAATCTAGGTATCCAAAATTCGCTAACCCCTCAGTTGCACCACAAATGGCAGCAACAATAGTGCCGAGTTTTAACGCTTCACCAATTTTTTTTAAGATAGGGTGATGAATGCTTTCCCCCCAAGTAGTCCCTCCAGGTAAAACTAAAAGATCGTTACTCTCAAGAGTACATTCATCCAGGGAAATATCTGGCTTTATGCTCAGTCCTCCCATCGTAGTAATAATTTCATTATTAGCTCCTACTGTAACTACCTTTAAAGGGGCTAACTCTTTTTTGAAATATCTTCCTGAGTTTAGTTCTGCAATTAAATGTCCATATTCCCAGTCTGACATCGTATTAAATACATAAAGATAAACTTTTTTTGTTTGCATACAATAACACTCCAATCACAATTGAGTTTTTAAAAAAATATTAATAAATAAATTTTACAATATTTATCATTTGAATTTAACCTATTTCCTTAAGAATTCTTTAAAAAATAATTTGGATACTTTATTTGAAGGTATGATTTACGAATTAAACAACCTTCAAAAAATATAATAGTTGAAATTTGTTGGTTTTAGAATGAAGAAATTAGGCTCAATATACCAACTTAATTATTCATAATTGAGTTGTGGTATAATTTACATACAGGGGGAAAGTAGATGACACAACATAAAGAAGAGCAAATGAATGAGGCATTAGCATTATTTTACTTTGCATATAAAACTTTTACAGAAAAACCAGATGAAATAATAAAAGAGTATAGTATACAGCGTGTACATCATAGAATTCTGTTTTTTATCGCTCGTTTTCCAGGGCTTAGTGTAAATGAACTGCTATCACTTTTAGAAATAAGTAAACAAGCTCTTCACGGACCGTTGCGCCAACTGTTAGATAAAGGACTTATTGAGAGTAATGAAGCTGCACATGATCGTCGTGTGAAACAGCTGTCTTTAACAGAAGAAGGAACAGACTTAGAGAAAAAACTGAGCGATGTTCAAAGAGAACAAATGGGAGCTATTTTCTCACAGTTTGGCGAATCATGTGAAGAAAATTGGCATCAAGTTATGAATGAAATGGCAAATAGCCGTTCAGGATTTGATGCATGGACGTCTAAGCGTGAAATACCAGTAGAATAAAAGATAGAAACAGTATCTTGTTTTGTAGTTTGAAAAATCATAAATTTTTATCTGTATATTTGGCAACTATGGATAAAAAATTCACATTGCCAAAAACTTTATATGTGTACGTATTGAAATTTTAAAATTCATATTTCCGAGAGGGGAATTATAATGATAAAACTTGTACTCATTCGTCACGGACAAAGTTTGTGGAATCTTGAAAATCGATTTACAGGATGGACAGATGTGGATTTATCAAAGAATGGATTAAGTGAAGCGAGAGAAGCAGGAACAATATTAAAAAAGAATGGATATACATTTGATGTTGCGTATACCTCGGTACTAAAACGAGCAATTCGTACATTATGGATTGTACTGCATGAAATGGATCTCACTTGGGTCCCTATACATAACTCATGGAAGTTGAATGAACGCCATTATGGTGCACTACAAGGATTGAATAAAGACGAAACTGTAAAAAAATATGGAGATGAACAAGTTCATATTTGGAGAAGAAGTATAGATGTGAGACCGCCTGCACTTACTGAAGATGATCCTCGACATGAGGCGAACAATCCAAGATATAAAACGTTAAAAAAAGATGAATTCCCATTGACTGAATGTTTAGAGGATACGGAGAAAAGAGTAGTTGATTATTGGCATTCAGAAATTGCACCGTCATTAAAAAGTGGTGAGAAAGTAATTATTTCATCGCACGGTAATACAATTCGTTCGCTAGTGAAATACTTAGACAACCTTTCAAGTGATGGTGTGGCTTCATTAAATATTCCAACTAGCATTCCGCTTGTTTATGAGTTAGATGAAAAATTACGTCCGATTCGTCATTATTACTTAAGTATGGATGGAGAAGTACCTGAAGGGGAAATTCCGAAACATATTTCTTTTTAACATGAAAATTTGAAACGCATGCTTGTCTACATATACAATGTAGATTCATGATAAAGTGAAACTTTAATCAGTGGAGGGGGTCTTACTGCCCGTTAATGCGGGATAAAAGACGCGGCCTCCTTCTAATGTATATGCGATGTAGCTAAATTTAGAAGCTTGTCCACGTCTTTTGTCATAAAGAGAGCTGCTTGTGCATGTAATGATATCGTGAGTAGTTTTTGAATGGAGGGTGATATGATTGGTAATCTCTAACATTCGAATCGGCTTATTTATTTTAGCGATCATTTTTGTAGTTCTTGTTTTCTTTTATTGGAGAAATGAAGAGTTATACGAAGAGAAAAAGCAGCGAATTCGAAAAACTTGGTATGGATTATTCATAACATCAGTCACAGTTTATTTCATGATAAAAGGAATCGATTTAACCCTCTGGAAAAACTTATTAATGTTTACTGCGATGGTCATTTTCGTTGATATTGCATTTATTTTAACACCTAACATTTCTGAAATATGGGGAGCGAAATTTAGCGATATCGGTAAAACTGTTCAATCCATAAAGCGGTCATTAATCGCCTCAAAAGCAAGAGGAGAAATATATACGAACATTATCCAAAATATTAATCCAGCAGCATTTGGGACGATGGAATGGCATACGGAAGAGGAATATACAAAAAGCTTAAACGCATTTTTAGATTCATATGGGGAAAAAATTGGAGCGAAAATTGTTGTATTTGAAGCGGTGAAGGAATTAAATACAAACTTTCGTGGTATCCGCTCTCAATTTAGTATTATTGTTCCATTAGAACACATCGAGCAATTGAATGAGCAGAAAGCGGTGCAAGTAGAAAATGTCGGAATTATACCAGCAAAAATAGTTAGTGATGTTTTCATTGTTATTGATGGGAAGAAAAATAACCTTCAAGATCGAGATTTTGAAAATGTATATAATTTAACAATTCATCATAGTTATTTTAGTAAATAAGGACAGAATCTTTTTCTGTCCTTTTCACCTATACATAAAGGGAGAACAAATTCAGACAAGCTTGTATAAAATTGGACAATCATTCCTACACTAGCACGTAGAGGTGATTGTAGTGATAAAAGATTATGACAATGATTTTTTTAAAGAAAATAATGAAGATACAACAGATTTCTCTTTAATAAAAGGAGATACTTTGCAGCAAGTAGAAGAGTTAGAAGAAGAATTAAAAAGAAAATGATACGTGTACACTCTGTCTGCATTTGCTATATAATATAAATAAAAGGTTGTATCTTTTTGAAAAGGGGGAGAAGAGATGGCTGAAATAAATGTACAAAATTCTTCGTTTTTTAAAGAAAAAAAAGAAGAAGCAAATACAGATTTCTCTCTTGTGAAGGGTGCATTGACTCAAGATGTGAATCGATTAGAAAAATTTATGGAGGACACCCCATATAAGTATATAAAAGAAGATAATTTAAAAGAGAATGCGTAAAAGCATTCTCTTTTAAATTATCTTTTTATGATTTGTTTATGCACTATTTCTTTTTTTGTTTAAAAATGATTTTATACATATAATACCCAAGAGCTGCAAAAATAAATCCGACAGTAGCACCAACTACTTCTTTCATAAACAATAAGTATAACGAAGCAATAATTAGGGCAAATAATATTAAAAGTAGTATATACTTTGAAATAAATTCTAATCCTTTGTACACTAGTAGAATTACACCTGAAAGAACAGTGATGATAGGTAATATCCTATTTTCAAAAAGGCTTTCCTTTTTTTTATTAGAATTCTGTTGTTTATTCAATATAAATATACTCCCGTCTTAAAGGATTAATGTTTTATTAGTTTTTCTATTTCATTTTCGAAAAGATTTTTGGTTAAATAAGTTATATCAAAGGAATCATTTATTCTATTTCGAGTTAATAGCCATTGAGTGTTTGGTGATTCAATAACAAAGAATCCATTATCAGAAATAACTTCATCCTTTTCTGTTGTATCTAGACGCATAATAGTATAGATAGACTGCGTTGTTTTTAAATCCTTTATAAAATTCTCAGCATATAAGGAATTAAAGCCATTCTCTATTAACATTGTTTTCCCTTCTTGAATAGACAGTGGGAATAATTCTTCGATATTTTGTACCAGACGGTTTGGGAGAGTTCCTACAATTTTGCTTTCTTTTTCCCCTTCTTGAAATACTATCTGCAATAAATTTTTAGATTCTAAAAATAAACTATCGTCTGAAATTGCTTCAATTTTATGTGCAATACCATCTAAGCTCTGATATGTAACGTTTGAAGTGTTATCAATATATATGTTAGCAGTAGCTTCTAATAATTCTGGAGTCACGATAATATTCAATATGGTTAACCTTCTTATATGAGAAATTATTTTAATCAAAAATATATTAGGTGATAATCCCATTAAAATCTACTTTTATATAATATCAAATATTATTATTAAATAGTAGATTAATATTGGTAATTTTATGATAATTAACAAAAATACAAAAGATAGAATGCCAGGTAGAAGTTGAAGATACAAGAGATTTCTCTTTAATAAAAGGAGATACTATGCAGCAAGTAGAAGAATTAAAAAGAAAATGATACATGTACACTCTGTTTGCATTTGCTATATAATATAAATAAAAGGTTGTATTTTTTTATAAAAGGGGGAGAAGAGATGGCAGAAATAAATGTACAAAAATCTTCGTTTTTTAAAGAAAAAAAGGAAGAATCGAATACAGATTTCTCTCTTGTGAAAGGTGCACTAACAGAAAATATAAATCGTTTAGAAAAACTTATGAATAGAAACAGTTCGAAATATATACGAGTGAAAAAAACAAAAGAAAATGCATAGTGCATTTTCTTTTGTTTTTTATTTAGCATTTAACTTTTCTTTTACTTTTGCAGGTAACTCAGCTTCCTGAACCTCTTCATATGACTTCACTTCAATTGATGATATTTCATTTTTGCTCTTATCATCTTGATCTACATAAAGACATAAAAATGCCTTTTCATTTAATTTATGTTCGTTTGATGCTTTCTTACTTCTAAATGTAATTTGTTTTTTTACTCCGTCTTCGTCATAGGCGGGCAACGTGTAGTTTCGTAAGTTTTTACCTTCTACTTTTTCGATAGTCCCTTCGCCTTTTATCTGCACATAATACACATCTTTACCAATTCGATTTAGTGATGCTCGCTCACACCCAATAGTAATACTAGAAAATAATAAACATAGTGTAATAATTGATAAAAACTTTTTCATTTTGTTTATCTCCTTAAATTTGTTTCTTTACACAGTATACGGCTATTATGAAATGAGGAAAATCGATATAGCTTACAACACCCTTACAATATTGTAAGAGTGTTGTACATAAAATGAATAATATATTAAAAAGTTAAAAGAAAGGTAAAATAATGAATCATGGTATAATGATTAAAGACTTACATATTATTTTGTCATTTTGAGAGGAGCTTGAAAAATGTATTCTACTTTAGAACAATTAACAAAGCACCCTGTATTTTATCATTTTGCAGAAATTTCAAAGATTCCTAGAGGATCAGGTAATGAAAAGGAAATTAGTGATTATTTAGTGAGCTTTGCAAAAGAGCGTAATTTAGAAGTGATTCAAGATGAAGCATTGAATGTCATTATAAAAAAAGAAGCAACTGCTGGCTATGAAAATGTACCAGCTATTATCATTCAAGGTCATATGGATATGGTATGTGAAAAAAATCAAGCAACCGTACATGATTTTGAAAAAGATCCAATTGAATTACGAATTATTGGGGACATGTTATATGCAAATCAAACGACTTTAGGAGCGGATAATGGTATCGCAGTTGCGTATGCAATGGCTTTATTAGATGCATCAGACATTTCGCATCCAGCACTTGAAGTAGTTATTACTACTGAAGAAGAAACAACAATGGGCGGGGCTTTCGCTGTTGATGCAAATCACTTTGAAGGAAAGATTTTTATAAATATTGATTCTGAAGAAGATCATAAATTACTTGTAAGTAGTGCAGGTGGTGCGAAAGCTGTAGAAACAATTCCAGTAATATGGGATGAAGCGCCAGTGAATATGGATGCATTCCGTCTATATGTTGGTGGTCTAAAAGGCGGACATTCTGGTATGGAAATTGATAAACAACGCGGTAATGCGAACAAAGTATTAGGACGAGTATTACGTGATTTATCAGCAAATATCCAATTTGATGTAAGTGAGGTTCACGGCGGATTAAAAACAAATGCAATTCCGCGTGAAAGTGTGGCTACAATTGTATTGCGTACGGAAGATATAGAGAAAGTAGAAGAAAAACTAGAATCATGGACAAGAGTATTACAAGAAGAAATGCGTGCTGTTGATCCAGATGTTCATGTAACTCTTACAAAATTGGATGAGAAAGTAGAAAAAGTATTTGCTAAAGAGACACAAAAGCAACTTATTTCATCATTATTCTTAATTCCGAATGGCATTCAAAGTATGAGCATGGATATTAAAGGTCTAGTAGAAAGTTCAACAAATTTAGGCGTTATTGAAACGTTGCAAAATGAAATTAAATTACGTAACGAAGTGAGAAGTTCTGTCAGTAGTTTAAAACAACATGTTGCAGATGAAATTAAATGTATTGCCGAATTAGTTGGTGCAACATTTGAAATAGAGTCAGAGTATCCAGAATGGCCATACAATCCGAATTCACAGATTCGTAATTTGTTTGAAAAAGTGCATCAAGAAAAATACAATAAAGATGTTGAAATCTTTGCTGTGCATGCAGGGATCGAATGTAGTGTATTCGTTCAAAAGATGCCTGAATTAGATGCAATTTCATTCGGTCCAGATATATTCAACGTTCACACTCCAGATGAGCATATTAGTATTTCTTCTGTTGTGAATAACTGGGGATTCTTCGTTGATGTAATGAAGGGAACGAAAGAATTAGTTAAGTAATAATGATGAAATGAAAAGTAGCCTATAAAACTTTATAGGCTACTTTTTTTGTATAGAATTTTATTAGAAATTCATTTTTCATCAGTATGTAATATTAAGTTTTACAGTTAATAATGATTAATTGCTGTTTTTTTAGTACTTATGAAGGGGAAAATATACTTTATTGTATATATACTTCTGTTTATTTTATATTTTATATTTTATATTTTATATTTTATTTGTGTTATAGCAAAATCGTCATATGTTACATTTTAATGTATTAATATATATCCGAATTAATGCATAGGGAGATGGTACATTATATTTTGGTTAGGATGTATTTTAGGATACATTGTAGGACTGGTTATTACAAGTGCATTACTTTATTTTGGTTTTAGATCCGAGGAAGAACAAAAAGAAGATATAGAAAGAAAAATGATAGATGTATTTGTAAAAAAGGAAATGGAGCCACTGACGGAGATAAAGAATAATGGGAAGAAAGTTCAATGGAATTTGAATTTTGTTAAGAAATAATTACTTTGTTTATCATATAGATTCATTTTTGAATATTGGATTTACTTAGAAACGAAAAAAGTCTCTCCAATAAGATTTGAAGAGACTTTCTCTCATATACCATAACAACTTAGCTTGTATAGAAACAGGGTTTAAGTTCTTTCTAAGGTATTTATGGAGTACCGATAGTTCCTGCGAGCAATGAAGCAATTCTATCTAAAGCTTCCTGTACTGTTGTAGGAGGAGGAGCAGCCCAATTTATTGGATTGATAGGTGCATAAGCTAAATCGAAAGCGTCATCAACTCTAATTAAAGAAGTATTTGTTCCTATAAGAGTTATTCGGGAACGAATAGGTAATGAATCAACTGTCGCTCTGACTCTTGTAATAATGTTATTAACGCCATTGACATTTAAATTACCTGAATTAGGACTGGGATTAAAAATGTTTTCTGTAATAGCAAAACTGGTTAAATTTAAAGGGTCAATTGGAATATGACCAGATTGCACATTAATGATGACATTACCATTTATTCCGCCACCTACTAAATTGACTTGGGTATCTGTTGTTGCTTGTGAATTAATAGTAATATTCCCACTAGAAACGAATGAAGCAAACATCACCATGTTAATGCCATTTTGAGTATAACCAGCGGATAACATTGAGTCACGGATATTAACTTGATTCACAGAAGTAGATAAAGCTGTGAATATAGGAGTAGGGGTTATATTAACGCTAACAAAGAATAATTTACCTGAAATACTTTGCGCTGTTTGAAAGTTAAAATCAAGTGGCCCACTTATTAATGACAGATTGACAAACCCAGATCTAGGATCTTGTGAAAAATTCAAATCAAACCAAGTCGGATCATTTATATCAAAAGGAATTTGTAATCTAGTTAATAAAGTACTAGTCCCAATCAATTGAATGTTAGCTTTTAAATGAATTAATGGTTCAATATAGGTACCGGGTCCAATTTTGATAGCATAACGTTTAGTTATATTTAAAGGATCCGGAAATGGCGCTATTGCATCCGTTATTGATGCCATTGCTGCAGTAACTGTTAAAAACGGTGCACATTCAGAACCATCAGCGGTAACGTCATTACCAGCTTTGTTTACATAGACTATTTGAGTGAATATTGGTAGTGGCTCTATACATCCAGGTCCAGTGGGCCCAGTAGATCCAGTGGGCCCAGTAGATCCAGTGGGTCCGGTAGGTCCAGTTGGTCCAGTGTCCCCAGTAGATCCAGTGGGCCCGGTAGGTCCAGTGTCCCCAGTAGATCCAGTGGGCCCGGTAGGTCCAGTAGGTCCAGTAGGTCCAGTGCTCCCGGTAGGTCCATCAGGTGGCCCAGTAGGCCCAGTAGGTCCAGTAGGTCCGGTGTTGCCAGTAGGCCCAGTAGGAAGTGTGAATGGTGGAATAGGTGGTAAAGTAGGTCCGACTAAATTAGGATTTACTGAAGAAAAAGATAAAAACTCGTCCATACTAATTTCACCTCTGAAAAATTAGTATTACTAATAATAAATGCAGAAGTAGAGAAAAGCGAAATGGACAAGTGAAGAATTAGACAATGGAATTTTCATAAAAGCGTTATTTGAAAGAAAAGGAGAATGAAGATGGATCAAAAAATAAAAGGGCATTTTATATTAGGAATTGGATATCACGGTCTAATCATAAAGATGAACTTACTTTATAACAATTAGAATACGACCCAAAAATCCAGAAAGAGTTGGGAGCTTTCTTCGAGCAAGAGTGAAAAGAATGGTCAGCAAATTATATTGATGGTGGATGGAGTTTTGAAGAGGAAGATATTTGAATAGAAAGTGACAGCTGAAATGTTTGGGGCGTATTAGCTGTCACTAAAATAGATATTAATTTTTATTATTAGTTTTTTTTAGTTAGTATTTTTTCTCTTATTTCTAGAGGGAATTGTACCAAAGATTGCTCCGGATATTGCTCCAATTAAAGTCATAAAAATTGCACTCCATGCTGCAAATGACATTATTACACCTCCAAATAATAAATTATTGTTTCTTAGCCCTTTGAATAGAAATGATAATTGCAACACCTATTAAGAAAATAAGAGGAGACCAAGAAAAGAAAGACATTTAATATTCTCCTTTCAATATTAATTTTAAACTTTTGTATAAATAAATTATCAAATGTTTAAAGAGTGAACATATAGAATATGCAATATTGCATATCGGATTGTAGAACATAAAGAAGTGAAAACGGTTAGTGAATAAAAATGCTAATTTATAAAGAAAGTAAGGATTTCTTCTAGCCCTAAAAAGGGGAAACAATCAAAAAATCCCCCCCTTATATAAGGGGGCTTTTAAAATGGTCTTTGTCTAATAACAATAGTATTTAACATTTAATTAATGGCGAATTTACGTTAATTATTTTGAGATTTTAAAGCTGCCCCCATAATAATAATTTTCTCCAAGTTTCATAACAGCTACATATGTTCCTGGATTATAAACCTTAGTAATAGGTGTTACAAATCTACCATAATTATGTGTTATACCTGAGTCGTAAATGGTTTTATATCTATGCAAGTTTATTTCATCATTTTCATTTCCACTCAATTGATATATTTTTACAATACCAGTATCCTTACCACCAGTATATATATTAACATCGAATGTATCTCCATGCTTTAAGTCACCAACTGCTAACTCTTCTAAAAAATCTGCATTATGATGTAATAAAAAATAGTTTTGCCACCGCCAATTATCTAAAAGTTGTGATTCTTTTTGTGTAAGTTGCGATTCAGCAGACACGGGTGGGAGTGTACCAATTGTATTCGAAAATAAAAATCCTCCAACAGTCAATACGCCAATAATTGTTGATTGCCTTAAAAGTTTCATGTTCTAAACCTCCTATTTACTTAAGGATTCAGAAATCGTATTTGTGAAAAACTAGCTGTGAAATCTAATGGATGATAATATCTTCTATAATCATATTAACATTTATTGACTTATCAGACAAATTAATAAATAATAAAATTATATCGAGGGAGTGAAGGCTAATATAAGAAAGAAGTTAGAGATATAGCTAATAAATCTTTATTATATGTAATTGCGATTTATTATTTGAAAACATGATTATTTTAAAACTGAAATTTCAATGCACGCGTTAAGTTTGAACACATAATTTTACAATTTGACTTATATAATTTATCACGTTATGATTTTTTTATTATAAAAGAAGGGCTTGAATATAATGATTCGTCGTTTGAGAAAGCTAAAAAATGTAGCAGTCGTATTAAGCTTCTAAGTGAATTACAAAGATCTACAATACTTAGAAGCGAGGAATAAAGTTATGAAGCATCCATTATATAATCATTGGTCAGAAACGAAGTATTTAAAAGATATAGTAACAAATCCACTCATTGAGGTAGGAGAGTACTCCTATTATTCAGGGTATTATGGTCATCAAAATTTTGAAGATGGCTGTGTAAGGTATTTGTGGGGGGATGCTAAGTCCCGAGTACTTTTCAATCCAATTGAACAGATGGGATGGCATCTTGATAAACTCATAATTGGGAATTATGTTTGTATTGCCAGTGGAGTAGTCATATTAATGGGTGGTAATCATAATCATCACTCAGAATGGATTACAGTATATCCATTCGCTGAGAAAATTGAACAATCATATGAACCGAAGGGTGATACAGTCATTAAAAGTGATGCTTGGATTGGAATGAATGCTATTATAATGCCTGGCGTTACAATCGGTGAAGGTGCAATTGTTGCAGCAGGATCTGTTGTAAGTAAAGATGTTCCGCCGTATACAATAGTTGGTGGAAATCCTGCTAAGGAAATAAAGAAGCGGTTCACTGATACAGAATTGAATATGCTAATGGAGATGCGTTGGTTTGATTGGGATAGAGAATTGATTGAGAAGGCAATTCCTCTTTTATCTAGTCCTGCCATTGAACCATTATTTACTTTTTATAAAAATGAAGTGAAAAATAAATAAATCAGCTAGAAAAACTACATTCTATATGGGATGTAGTTTTTTTACTACAAAAAACTAATAGTTTAGATGAAGAAGAATTCATATTTGGTATGAGTCTAGCAAATAGTTGGATTTAATAATTGAAATTCTTAATATCCAATAAACTAACGCTAGTAGTAAAATCTGTATAAAATAGTTGGCAATTTTAATATCTGATTAATATAGCACTTACAATATATTTTTTGTGAAATTGAAATGAAGTAGCAAGTTATGTTAAATTAAACATTATTCCAAAGTCACGAAGATAAAAGTCATTAAAATATTGTGTTATGGTTTCTTATATCAACGCACTAAGTATTAAAATTTTTTGAAAAAAACAACAAATACATGCTTTGTTTTATATTAATTGCATTTAAGGATGTATGTAATATATCAACTCTATTAAATAAATTAAATATAAAAAGCCAAACGAACTTTAAAAATCACACTGCCATTAGAGGAGAGAAAGATATGAATACAATCATGATTGTAGAAGATGATATAAAAATCGCTGAATTACTGGGAACGCATATTGAAAAATATGGATACCAAAGTGTTATGATAGAGGATTTTGAAAATGTTTTAGATACATTTCAAAAGATTAAACCAGATTTAGTGCTATTAGATGTAAATTTACCTAATTTTGACGGTTATTATTGGTGTCGCCAAATACGAGCTATTTCTACTTGTCCAATTGTATTTCTATCTGCAAGGAGTGGAGAGATGGATCAAGTTATGGCTTTAGAAAATGGTGGTGATGACTATATTACAAAACCTTTTTATTATGAAGTTGTAATGTCTAAAATCCGTAGTCAACTCAGAAGAGCATACGGTGAATATGCTCCTAAAGTAAAAGAACGAATAGTTGAGCAATCAGGACTATTCCTGTTCCCAGAAAGAATGGAACTTCAACTAGAAGATAAGACAATTATACTTACTAAAAAAGAAACAACTTTATTGGAAATATTGATAACAAAGTCTCCACTTCTTGTAAAACGTGAAGTGATTTTGGAACAACTATGGGATAGTTCATATATAGACGAGAATACATTGAGTGTAAATATAGGGAGAATTAGAAGGAAGTTGCAAGATTTAGGTATTGAAAACGCACTGGAGACAGTTCGTGGTGCTGGATATCGTTTGCATGCTACTTGGGAGAAGGAAGGAAAGGAATAATGAAATTATTTTTACAAGAACATATTCCACTCATTTGTTATACATTTGCTCAATTGCTTATCATTCTTTTTATATATTGGTTTGATGGTTATCCACATATTTTGACAGCATTATATTCTGTATTTTTGGGTGTTTTTTTATTAATGGGTTATCTAATATATCGTTATTATAGTCATCGTTCATTCTATAAGCGTCTATCAACACCAATAGAAACTTTAAATGAGTCAATAAAAGATAGTGATTTGACTCCATTATCAATGGCCTTAGATAAATTACTACAAACTCAATATCAATATTATCAAAACCAATTAAAAAAATGGGAACGAAAACAACAAGAACAAATGATTTTTATGAATCAATGGGTTCATCAAATGAAAACACCTCTTTCTGTTATTGAGTTAATTACACAAGATGCAGATGACTCTCAATTTGACAGTATTAATGAAGAAACGGAAAGAATCAAAAAAGGATTAGAAATGGTCTTATATGTTGCTCGTTTAGAAACATTTGAACAGGATTTTCATGTAGAAAGATTGCAATTATTGGGAATGGTTGATTCTGTTATTCATGAAAATAAACGTCTGTTTATACGTAGTTATGTGTATCCAGAATTAAAAGTAGATCCGAGTCTTATTGTAGAAACAGATAAGAAATGGTTTCGATTTATACTCAATCAAGTACTGTCAAATGCAATTAAATATTCATCAAGTAAGAAAGGGAAAGTAATGGTATCGGCGTATGCAAAAGGACGAGCAATTATTTTGGAAGTAAGAGATTATGGAGTGGGTATTCCTACTGCTGATTTACCACGTGTTTTTAATCTATTTTATACTGGAGAAAATGGTAGGAAATTCAAAGAGTCTACGGGAATGGGCTTATATCTTGTTAAAGAAGTATGTGAAAAATTAAATCATAAGATTGAGTTAGAATCTGAGGTAGGTAAGGGAACAAAAGTTAAAATCGTATTCCCATATGCATCTCGTTAACCGATGAAAGGTAAACTTTTCATCGGTTTTTTCTTTTGAATCTTACAAACTTGTTAGATAAATGTTAGGGAAATCGATATGAGACATACTATATATAGGCTACACTTCATGTATAGAAAAGAGAAATGGAAGGTGAAATACTTGTGGAGATACTACATGTTTCAGATTTAGGGAAAGTTTATCCTGGGAAAATTTCTTATACAGCATTATCCCATATTGATTTGAAAATAAATAAAGGTGAATTTGTAGGAATTATGGGACCATCTGGGAGTGGTAAAACAACGCTATTAAATATGGTTTCTACTATAGATGCTCCAACATCTGGAGAAGTATTAATTCATGGAGAAAATCCATATCTGTTATCTCCAGATCAGTTGTCTTTATTTCGAAGACGTGAATTAGGGTTTGTTTTTCAATCATTTAATCTCCTTAATACACTGACAGTGAAAGAAAATATTGTTCTTCCACTTACGCTTGATGGTGTAAGCCCTAGAGAAATGGAAGGTAAAGTGGAAGGTATTGCTGAAAAACTAGGGATAACTGAAATATTGGATAAACGTACGTATGAAATTTCTGGTGGGCAGGCACAAAGAACAGCAATTGCACGAGCTACTATTCATAATCCGAAATTATTACTTGCGGATGAGCCTACAGGAAATCTGGATTCAAAATCTGCTAGTGATGTGATGGAATTATTGACAAGGCTTAATAAAGAAAATAGCACAACGATGATGTTAGTGACACATGATGCAATGGCTGCAAGTTATTGTGATCGAATTGTGTTTATCAAAGATGGACAGTTATACAATGAGGTTTATTGTGGAGATAATCGCAAAGTATTCTATCAAAAAATTCTAGAGGTTTTAGCATTATTAGGAGGAAATGCAAATGACTTTTCGACAGTTCGCATTTAATAACATCATTCGTAGTAAACGAACATATTTGGCCCATTTTTTAAGTAGTACGTTTGCTATTATGATTTTCTTTACTTATGCATTACTTGCATTTCATCCTAACTTACAAGGTGATCTTGCTACCAGTGTAACAATTAATACATTTGCAAAATCAGGATTACAGATATCGCAGGGGTTAATATTTTTCTTCTCATTCTTCTTTATCCTATATTCTGTAAGTGCATTTTTAAAAACAAGAAAAAAAGATTTTGGAATTCTAATGCTACATGGGATGTCACGTTCACAGTTGAATAAATTAGTATTTATTGAAAATATAATAATTGGAATCGCTTCTATTTTAACAGGAATTACAATTGGAATGGCGTTCTCTAAGTTTATCTTAATTATGAGCAACAATCTGCTAATGATTGATAAAGGACTCCCATTTTACATGCCATTTAAAGCAATTGGGATAACATTTGGAGCATTCTTATTACTGTTTTTATTTATTTCACTTTTCACTTCTCGACTAGTAAATGTAGAGCAATTAGTAGAATTGATAAAAGCAGAAGAAAAGCCAAAGCCTGAACCAAAAGCATCCTTTTGGCTATCTTTATTTGCGCTTATTTGTATTGGATTAGGATATACAGCTGTTTTCCATAGTGTTAACGCAATTCATTACAAGGATATGAAATATGTATTATTCATGATGGCGACAGGGGTGAGCTTTGTTGTCCTCGGAACGTACTTCTTATTTACACAGCTCAGTGTGTATGTGTTACGTGTATTAAAGAAAAGGGAAAATATTTTCTTTAAGAAAACAAACATACTCACCATTTCAGATTTAGTGTATCAATTAAAAGATAATGCAAAAATGTTTTTTATGGTAACGATTATTTCTGCTGTTGCCTTCACTGCAGTGGGGACTTGTATGGGGTTAGGTAACTCATCCATGGCTGAATCGGATAGCCCTTTTGCATTTTCTTATCGGTCTTATAATAATAACAATTTAGAAAAAGAACATATAAAAAGGATTGAAAGTGAACTCAATGATGGCGGGTTTAATTTCAAACGGGTGACTTATTCAATCAAACAAATTTCGGATACCATTTATAACAGTAATTTTTTATTAAGTGTTATAAAAATAAGTGATTATAATAAGTTAGCTGAGGCATTTGGTTTTGAAAAAGAAAGCTTAAAAGATGAAAATGATAGTTTTGTCATACCATCAAGAAAAGTTACTAATACAAAATCTAATCAAAATAACTTTCAATTGTTGCATGGAAATATAAAAAAAGCTATGCATGTAAATAAAATACTAACGTCAAAAGAACTACAAGATACAAACATAACGACAATTATTATTCCGGATACTGTATATAATCAAATGATTGTGGATCCAGAGAGTCACTACGGTCAATTCACTATCAATGGTTTTGTTGTGAAAGATTGGGAGAAAACAAAAAAAGTTGCTGAGAAAATCTTGGCTTCCTTACAGAAAGAGAATAAAGATATAAATGATCCTAGGGTATACAACGAATCATATCAATTTTCGGCTTTAATTTTTACATGGATAACTATGAAGCAAGGTTTTGGACTTATATCTATCATGAGTGTATTAATAGGGATTGTTTTCTTTACGTTTGCTGCAAGCTTTTTATACTTCCGATTATACACAGACTTAGAACGAAATCAGCAGCAATATAAAATGATAGCAAAAGTTGGTTTAAGTAAACCAGAATTAAAGAAAATTGTATCACGACAACTGGCATTGTTATTCTTTTTACCAATTATAGTTGCTATTACACATAGTGCGGTTGCTTTTATGGCCTTACAAAAGTTAGCTAATTTTTCAGTCTTGGGTAGTTCAGTTATGGTATTGATTTGTTTCTTAGTTATGCAAATCATATATTATTACTTTGTTCGTTCCCAATATTTGAAAAAGATGTATAAAACGATTTTTTAATTCAAAATAATAAATAGTAGGAGAATTTAGAGTGAAAAAGAGACTAGGATTATTAATAGTAGCAGGTATTTCTATCACCATGTTAGGAGCATGTTCATTATTTGGTACAAAAAACTCTCCAGCAAATGGAATTTCAATAGAAGTAGGAAAGATAAACGAACAAGCAAGAAACTCTATAATAGACTTGTACAAAGATATAACAACCTCACAAGACCTGTATCAAATAAAAGAAGGGACTATAGATAATAACAATCTCAACATAAAGCTCCCGACTAATCTCGGGGATTCTAGGGGTAGTACTACTAGTAATTTACTATTTATTAGTAGTACAACTGCTGAAAAAATGAATAAAAAAGGGCTTATACGTGAGAGAGATAATAATAGTGGACTCATATCTTCAATTCCTCTTGATTCTTTACCCAAAATAAAAAAAGATGAAACTATCTTATTTGCCAATAAAGAATATAAAGACTTAAAAGAAATAAAATTTGATGAGAAAAGAATAAATGTTCAATACAAAGGAGATGTATGGCTATCTCCATATCGTAGCGGATCCAATGAGATTCTACTAATTGTAGATGATACCTTATTTAAAGGAATAAATGGGAAAGAAAAAACAAGACAATTTCTATCTTTTAATAAATCTTTTGGAAATCTTAATTTAGTCAATCAAGGGAAAGCACCAGAATTAAGAAAGGAAATAGATAAAGTGAATACGGCTTTAGGCACTGAGGACAAGAGAGCCATCAATTTTGTAAATATTACAGAAAAGTAAAAAATTACGTCTATATGGATAGAACCAGCACCTTGGAGATGAAATGAAATTCGTTTTACTTAATTTAAAATTTTGCAATAGAATTATTCTAGCAAATAACTTTTTATGATTTACTACTTTATACGGAATTACATCGTTAAGATGTATCTCACAAATAATTTTACCAACAGATCATGGATGTGATGTTTAGTATTTCTGTTGGTATAACAAATAATATTATTTAATATTGTTCATCGGAATATAAAACGAAATTTTAAAGAGTATCTAAATATATCAAAATAGAACGAATTCAAAATTTTATACTCAATCAAAAAAATTTATAATACACGATATTCGAAACGCTCAATGGATACGGATTTAATTGGGGGACAAGCGAGATACGTGTAAAAATATGTTATAGATTTAGTTTTATTATGAATCAGATTTTATACTTTTATAGAGCACCATATATGCTCACTTATTGAAAATGTCCTTTGTTAACTCCGTATTTTCCTCTATTCCTACAGCATGTTTTTTACACATTCTAAGTTGCAATTTTAAAAGCAGAATGTATGTCTCAATCTATATATCAGGTGATTGGCATGGCATAACTGCTTTAGAGTTGATTCTAATAGGAATCAATATCTAATTTTGTTTTTTATTATTTGTACTAGAATCAATTATGAAATAATCCCCCCATTAGGGTTTAGTTTTTATAAATTATCTTAAGAAAATTTAAGAAATATAATCAGTGGTTCTTAATATGTTTTATTTATAATTCAAATGATTGCACAAAATCGTTTCTTCATTCTAAAACCTTAAATTTCTAAGTGTACAAGGGTGTTATTAGCTTATGGGACTAAAATAATTTGAATAATATTTTATATTCGAACATGGAAGAGACTCAGGAAATTGATTTTAATGTAAAAGTTCACTTTATTACATAAGGTAAATGCAAAGTAATTAAATAGCAGTTTATTTTAAAGAAATGTAAAACGGATAATGAAAAAACAAACGTAGGAGGATATATATGATAAAACCAGTTGTAGATGTAAAAAACATTCAAAAAGTGTACGGTAAATAAGGTGAGAATCAATCACATGTGTTAAAAGTTGTATCATTCTCAATTCAAGAGGGCGAGTTTGTAAGAATTATGGGGCCATCTGGTTCTGGTAAAACAACAATATTAAATGTAATTTCGACACTTGATAAAGCAGCGTTATTAAAATTGGGGGAACGAATATTACGAAAATGAAGCAAGATGAGCTTTCAGATTTCCGTACGTAAAAGTTAGGATTCATTTTCTAAGACTTTAATTTATTAGAGAATTTATCTATTTACGAAAACATTGTACTTCCACTTTCCCTTAAAGGTGTTCCATCACGAAATATTGGGCCGAAAGTAGAAAAGGTAGCTGATATGTTAGGAATTTTAGCAATACTTCAAAATTATCCATCTGAAGTATCTGGTGGACAAAAACAGCGTTCAGCAGTAGTGCACTTGTGCATGAGCCGGCCATTATAAAGTTTATAAAGGCTGCAGCAATAATTCTTTTTTTGTGAGATGGCGAAAAGGGATTTTTTATGTGCAATTCATTCTGTTTTCTTAACAAAACACCTAGTGCTTTCTTATCTTAAAGGGGAACATATTTATTACTTAGATTGTCTATTATGTGTATTACTAAAAATAGATATTCAAATTAAATACAATAAATCCCGTTTGATACCTATTTTTATGTATTACAAAAGTATGAAAGGACTTATTATTTTGAAAAATAAAAGGATGTGTATTCGTGGTGGACAAGTTTAATACTTTTACAGATGAAGCATTGCAAGTGGAAACGAAAAAGACATAACTCAAACAGTAGCTTATCAATCATACAAACGTAGGAGGATATATATGACGAAATCAGTTGTAGACGTGAAAAACGTTCAAAAAGTGTACGGTAAAAAAGCTGAGAATCAATCACACGCATTAAAAGGTGTTTCATTCTCGATTCAAGATGGTGAGTTTGTTGGGATTATGGGGCCATCTGGTTCTGGCAAAACAACATTATTAAATGTAATTTCGACTCTTGATAAAGCGACAGGTGGCGTTATTGAAATTGCAGGAACGGATATTACGAAAATGAAGCAAGGTGAGCTTTCTGATTTCCGTTCGCAAAAGTTAGGATTCATTTTCCAAGACTTTAATTTATTAGAGAATTTATCTATTTACGAAAACATTGCACTTCCATTATCTCTTCAAGGTGTCCCATCACGAAAAATTGGGCCGAAAGTAGAAAAGGTAGCTGATATGTTAGGGATTGTAGCAATACTTCAAAAGTACCCATCTGAAGTATCTGGTGGACAGAAACAGCGTTCAGCAGCAGCACGTGCGTTAGTGCATGAGCCTGCAATTATTTTAGGGGACGAGCCAACAGGAGCTCTTGATTCTAAAAATGCAACTAGTTTACTTAATGCAATGACAAATTTAAATAAAGAACAAGGTGTATCTATTATGATGGTTACACATGATCCATACAGTGCAAGTTACTGTCAGCGTATTTTATTCATTCAAGATGGTGAGTTATATAAAGAAATTCACCGTAATGGTACACGTGAAGAGTTTTACAAAGAAATTTTAGACGTGCTTGCAGACTTAGGCACACAAAAAGCATAAGAAAGGAGGTTTGGGCATGTTATTTAAACTTTCCATGTCAGGGCTAAAAAGTAAGTTACAAGATTATATTGTATTACTTATTGGTCTAATTGTATCTATTTCAACTTTCTATATGTTTCAAACGCTATCACTAAATAAAACGTTCCTTGAATCTAATGCAAACGTTGGTCCTATTGTATTAATATTCCAAATAGGTTCCTTTTTATTAGCGATTGTAACATTTTTTTACATTATGTATGCAAACTCTTTCTTATTATCTCTTCGCCAAAAAGAGTTTGGTATGTATATGATGTTAGGAGCAAAAAAGTATAAAGTTACATTACTGATGTTCCTTGAAACAATTGTATTAGGTGCGGCATCACTTGTAATTGGGATCACAATTGGTGTAGGACTTGCAGAAGGTATCGGACAGTTATTAATGAAACAATTGGAGTTAACTGGAGAAGGTTACAAAGCTTTGTACATTCCATCTATGGTTGCTACTTGCATCTTCTTCTTTGCATTATTTGTACTATCAGCAAGTATGAATAGTATTAAATTATCACGTATTTCTGTATTACAACTTGTACATGCAGATGCACAAACAGAGCGTGTCGCGGTAAAAGGAAAAATGACAGTTGTAGTTGCATTCCTTGGTCTGATTTTGTTAGGTATTGGTTATGCATCACTGCTCTATATACCACAGGCAAAAAATCTAGGAACCGTTCCTACATTAATGGCTCTTGGATTAATCGCAGCAACTGTTAGTACTTACATGTTGTTTGGATCACTTCTCCCAGTCATGATAAAAAAAATAAAAAGTAATAAAAAGCGTAGTGAAAAAGGGCTTAATGCTTTTACCTTTGCTCAATTAAACTTCCGCATTAATGGCCTAACAAATGTGCTTGCGACGGTAGCAATCTTAGTAGCCCTTGGAGCAGGTGGAATTGCGTGTGGTATGGCATTTAAAAATGACGTTTTAAAGCAGACTGATAAAGGAACAATTTACGATTCGGTAGTTCATAATCCAACAGCAGAAGAAAAGAACATTTTGAGTAGTATTTTATTTCAAGAGAAACTTGAATATCGTTACAAAGTAGATGATAAGTATGTTTATTATATAAAAGAAGAGCTAGAGAACAATCGTCCTTTAGTAAAAGATAGAAAAAATGAGAAGATAATGAAAGTTTCAGAAGAGATTCCCATGGATGCATTTGCATTGTCAAGACAATGGGGTAAAGAGGATGCGGAATCAAAACAATGGAGAGAAGCTTTCGAAACAATTCAGCCAAATTATATACATCCTGATCATAAAATAAAAATTGTAGATCAAAACATATACGATAGTATGAAAGATACAGAAAATACGGTGTTTATTGGGAAAACAGATGTTTTTGGAGCATACGTAAAAGAATGGAAAAAAATTGATGAATTGCAGGTAGTTAAATATAAAAATGTGAAAGTGGAAGAACTGGATAGTAAGTATCAAACATATAAGGCGAATCAAAGTTTTTCCAGCGGACTAATGTTTATGGGGTTCTTCGTTGGAATTGCGTTTTTAGCAATGATGGCAAGTTGCTTAATGTTTAAAATTCTATCTGGCGCATCTAAAGATAGTATACGTTATCAAATGCTTCGTAAAATTGGTGTTCGCCGGGAATTATTAACACAATCGATTTATAAGGAGTTATCCTTCGTATTCTTAGTCCCAGCAATTATCGGTATTGTTCACATATTAGTTGGTATGAATATGTTTGGCCCTCTTTTAATCGATCCGTATTTTCGAATTTGGTTACCAATTGTTATTTTCATAGTGATTTACTCGATTTACTACTGGATTACAGTTCAATTGTATAAAAGAATTGTACTTCCGAAAGAAGGTTAATGTAATAATGTTATGTATACTAAATATCATCATAATTGGCCCCCGTTATGATGAAGGGAAAGGAAGAGGAAAAATAGCATCGTTCCTACATTGAGTACTACTTTAACCTTATTTGTAGGAACTCTTGCACTATCCCCTTACAATAAAATTGAATAATCATCCAATATTAATTGTTAACTATAACCGGAATTTTGACAGGATGGAACAATTATCAAAATAATATCTTGTATAAATTGTGTCTGCACCAAAAGAGTGTAAATAAACATAAAACTTGTAAACCTTACTCATCATAAGGATTATCGTTTTAGAAAAGGAGTGTGTGTTGAAAAAATTTTTAAAGGTAATTTTAATCTTATTAGTAATATTTATAGGAATTATGTTGGGAAGCATAATTTTAAATAAAACATATCATACAGAGTTTAAGTCTTTAGATAATACGGATCAAAAGATGTTAAAAGAATTAGCTACTATTTATAAGAGCTTTGAAGAATCGAGTGATAAACTTTGGAATGAAGATTATCGCTTCGAAAAAATGCCATTGGTTCTGATACGTAGTAATAAAGACGGGGGATTCTTTAGACAAGAAGCTTATGCAGTTAATGTAACGGGATTAGAAAATAGTATTTTTGCAAAGGAAATAAAAGTCTCAAATTCTCTGCATCTACCTAAAGTCTATCGCTTAACTCGTTTTGATTTTAGAACTATTTCTACCTGGATTCCTTGGAATTTTGGGACAATAAATATTAATGATATGGATGTATTTTATTTAAAATATCATCCTAAAATGTTTAGTAATCCAGATTTATATTTTGATTTTTCATCTTTCTTATTACATGAAGGTTTTCATGCTTATAAACAAAAAGATTGGACATATGATGCAAATGGTGGAGAGTTTATTCACGAATATCCGATTAATAAAGAAAATTACGCGCTAATGGGATTAGAATTTAAGCTATTAGATAAAGCAATGATTGATACAAGCCCAGAAAGTATTAATCAGGCATTATATGATTGGACAATTGTACGTAACTATCGCTATAAAAAATGGCCTCAATTAATTGGAGAAACAAAAACTGAAGCAATAGAAGGTTCAGCACGATACTTAGAGTATCGTTATAGTAAGTTAACTGGTGGAAATCTTATGGTACTTGCAAAGAAACAGAAGCCATATCATGTTACTTTTATGGAGGCGTTCAACTTCGTTGCTAATGGACAGGCAGAATCTCCAAAGTTTTTAGAGCGGAATATGAGATATGAGACTGGTTCAGCCCTTGAATTAAGCATGGACAAAGCAAATATTCCATGGAAAGAAGCTATTGAAGATAGTGCAACCAAACAAGGAAAGACACCATATGAAGTATTAAATACGTACTTTAATATAAATAATACGCCCACAATTGAAAATAAAATCAAAGAAATTAAAGAGAACAATGACTATGAAACACTTTTAGAACAAGGAGAAAAACTGGTTAAAATAAGTAACGATTAAAGAAAATAAGATTTGAAAAAGAATTTCCTTTAATGAGCGTATTGAAGAGGATTCTTTTTTCATTTTATAAGTTATATAAACTACAGGTGTAATCAAAAAAGTTTAATTAAAAGAAGGAATCTCAAAATAATTATTTTTTATTAAAAGCTAAATTTAATGAAGAAGAAAACTTATTAATTGTAAATGGATCTAAAGAAAATTTTGAACAATATTTAAGACATTATCTTTTATACCGATTATGTTATTTTGGCGCTTTTAATTGCAAGTATATACTAAAGAGAGGATAGAAATGTACCACCTGCTTTTGCCTTTAGTTGTTCAATACGAGAAAAATGTGGAGGAATATGATGGAGTCAAAAATTCTTATTGTTGATGATGATAAAGAGATTAGAAATCTTATCTCTGTTTATTTGGAAAATGAAGGTCTGAAAACTCAAAAGGCAGAAGATGCTATTGAAGCTTTAAAATTGTTAGAAGAAAAGAAGTTCGATCTTATTATTTTGGATGTCATGATGCCTAATATGGATGGTATTGAAGTGTGTATGAAGATTAGGGAAGAACGAAATATGCCTATTATCATGCTATCTGCAAAATCAGAGGATATAGACAAAATCCAGGGTCTAGCTTCTGGTGCCGATGATTATTTATCAAAACCGTTTAACCCGTTGGAGTTAATCGCTAGAGTAAAATCCCAATTAAGAAGGTTTAAAAAATACAATATGCATACAGATAATAATAAAAGCATCTTAGAAATTGGTGATTTAACCGTGAATACAGATACACGTCAAGTATGGGTAAGAGGAACGGAAGTAAGGCTAACTCCAAAAGAGTTCGATATACTCAAACTACTTGCTCGTAACAAAGGAATTGTTCTCAGTGTTGCAAAAATATATGAAGCAGTTTGGAAAGATGCTTTTTATAAATCGGATAATACTGTCATGGTGCATATTACAAAAATAAGAGACAAAATTGAAGAGGATTCTAAACATCCAATTTATATTAAAACTGTTTGGGGAATTGGGTACAAAATATGAAGAAGGTTAGTTTTAGAAATAAGATAATTATAAAACTTCTTGGTGCTGTTGCAGTTAGTTTTTTTGTTTCGTTTGGTTTAACAATCCTCACTTTTCTATATGTCATAATACCATTAAATCTAAATCACTATCTTGATGATCTTAGTACATTTGAAAATAATATGCTTACATTTCTTATATTCGCGTTAGCAATCTTTACTTTTATAATCATTTTTTTGATATTGGTTCGAAAGAAAATAATATATTTAAAGCTCATTTCTGATAGTGTTAATGATATTGCCAATGGAAAGCTGGGTTTGACAATTGGGATTGAGGGAAAGGATGAATTGACTCATCTTGCTCAAAATATTAATTATATGTCCAAGGAATTGGAGAATACATTTGAACAGGAAAGACAATTGGAACGTACAAAAAATGAACTCATAACCAACGTATCTCATGACTTACGCACACCGTTGACATCTATTATCGGCTATGTAGATTTATTAAAAAGAGGGCAATACGACAGTAAAGCACAATTACAGGAGTATCTCGAAACCACTTATTTAAAATCACAGAGATTGAAATATCTAATTGATGAACTATTTGAGTACACCCGTTTATCAGACATCGATGCTAAGTTAAACATTAACGAAGTTGATTTATCAGGCTTGTTGGAGCAAATAGTTGGAGAATATATTCCTATATTTGAAAAGGCAGGTTTAAGTGTTCAAAAATCAATAACGGAAGAAACAATACCTATTTTCATGGATGTAGAAAAAATGGTACGTGTTTATGAAAATCTGTTTATGAATGCGATAAAGTACAGCATGAAACCATCCGAATTATCAATATGTCTTGAACTAATAGGTAACAAAGCAATTTTGAAAGTATCAAATAAAGTCGAGAAGCCGCCTGTTAGCGATCCTAATAAATTATTTGAAAGGTTTTTCAGGGGTGATAAGGCAAGAAAAGATGATCAAGGAAATGGACTGGGACTCGCTATTTCAAAAAGAATTGTTGAACTTCATAATGGTAATATACATGCAGAATATAAAGTAGGCTGGATGTCCTTTATTGTTGAACATCCAATTAAATAGAATGGCTTATGGAATGAAAGGTTCCATAAGCTTTTTTTTAAAACTTAAGAAACTTCTTAAGTTAATAATTCAAGTAGGCCATTCATAGTAGAAATGATACTGACAAATTATTTTATTTATTACTATAAGGTGAATACTGGAATGAAGGGGAAGTTCATTGATATCTCTCCGAGTGTTTTTGCCTACAGTATATTTCAGGGGGCAATAAATACACTCACTCGTACTTTAGCACAACAACTTAGTGCCCTTGGTATTACAGTAAATGCAATTCTCCCGGGCATAATTAATACAGAAATGAATGCCGAGACATTGGGGAATCGAGATGGACAGAAATATGCTGCAGATTTATCGACTTTTAATAGGTGGGGAGAACCTAAGGATATAGCTGATATTGTAGGTTTTCTTTCTTCATCAGACAGTCGTTGGGTAACTGGTGAGTTAATTGATGCAAGTGAAGGAAAATGCTAAAGATGTAATTAGAGAAGAATAGCAAAAGTCATAGTAATACGTGGTTCTGGTGCAAATATAGTAATTTTTGAAAAGTGACTGACAGACTCTGTCAAGTAGATAATAAGAAAACGGCTAAGCTACCAGTGTGTTTCGATATTTAATCGGGGTACACTGGTTTTATTTTTTTGTAAATGTGGAACAAATGTATTACTTAGATTGTCTATTAAGTGTAATCCTAAAAAATATGAAAGTACGGATCATTTTGAAAAATACAAGGGTATTAAAAATAGGGATGTGTGTGGGAATACTAAGTGTCAGTGCGCCTAAAAGGGTGTGATGAGATGGTCTATATGAAAGCGATCCTAATGTCTTATATGTATATAGAATTTGATAACACTGTCTATTTTTTGGGGGATCATGTTAGAATAACGTTTTTTTGAGTACAAAGATATTGGAGGTAACAGAAGTGAAAGGTATGTTTTACAAGAGATTTATTGCAATAGGAACAGTGCTTACACTATTTTGTAGCATAGTTGTTACATCTGGGAGTGCATCAGCGGAAACAGTCCCTGCTTTAGACGTAGAAGCAGGGTCAGCAATTTTAGTAGAAGCAAATTCCGGAAAAATTTTATATCAAAAAAATGCAGATGAATTATTAGCAATTGCTAGTATGACAAAAATGATGAGTGAATACTTAGTTCATGAAGCGGTGGATAAAGGAAAACTTAAATGGGATCAAAAAGTTAAAATTTCTGAATATGCATATAAGATTTCGCAAGATCGCTCATTATCAAACGTTCCATTAGAAAATGGTGGCTCTTATACGGTCAAAGAGTTATATGAGGCAATGGTAATCTACTCTGCAAACGGTGCAACAATTGCTTTAGCTGAAGAGATTGCTGGAAAAGAAGTCAATTTCGTGAAAATGATGAACGATAAATCAAAAGAGTTTGGAATGGAAAATTATAAATTTGTAAACTCTACAGGTTTAACAAACCATGATTTAAAAGGACATCACCCAGAAGGGACAACTCCAGACGAGAAAAATAAAATGTCCGCAAGAGATTGTGCGATTTTAGCACAACGTCTTATTCAAGATTTCCCGAAAATATTAGATACAGCAAAAATCCCTAAAAAAACATTCCAAAAGGGTGGCAAGTATCCGATTGATATGACGAACTTTAACTGGATGTTAAAAGGCTTAATTAAGCAATACGAAGGTGTAGATGGGTTAAAAACAGGAACTACTCCAGAAGCCGGAGATTGTTTTACTGGTACAGTAGAAAAAAACGGTATGCGTCTAATCTCTGTAGTTATAAAAGCAAACTCTCATACAGCACGTTTTGATGAAACAAAGAAATTATATGATTATGGATTTGCAAATTTTGAAGTGAAGAAGGTCTATGGAAAAGATTCAGTAGTAAAAGGTCATGAAACAGTGCGAGTAGCAAATGCAAAGGACAAAGATGTAGTTGTTCAAACGAAGCAAGCTGTTTCACTTCCAATGCCAAAGGGCAACAAAGACGTTTATAAAAAAGAATTTAAAGTATCGAATAAAGAACAAGAAGCGCCTATTAAAAAAGATGTAACAATTAGTAAAATGACTATATCACCTAAAGATAGTACAGATCCTGGATTTTTATCAGGTAAATCATTACAAGTAGACCTTGTAACAAAATCTGAAGTAGAACAAGCAAATTGGTTTACACGTTTAATGCGCGAAATAGGATCTTTCTTTAGCGGTATGTGGAATAGTGCGGTTGATATAGTAAAAGGCTAACTTTGTAGGATAAAACTAAATATTAGCCTGAAATAAAAGGTTTCAAAGTATTATAGATTCTTATGTGGATGGCTTGGAATGGAAGATTGCATTAATTCTCAAATCTGGTTCTTCGGAACTTTCGGTATTGCAATCAAGCTAAGATAAATTTGTATCCATATAATCAAAAAACGCTATTCTTTTTGTAGAAATATACAGAAAGGATGGCGTTTATTATGAATTGTTCGATTCAAAGGGTTCTGGTGCAAGGCTAGTTTAATAAAGTTACATGATGAAAATACATTCATTATTCCATCAAGTGACAATAAAAATAAATACCTGGTACTTATTCCTGTTATTAAATTTTATAAAAATTTAATAAAATCTTTTCTTCTTATTAAATATTTTGTTTTAAATTAATTATATAAAGAAATGGAGGCCGAAAAATGAATTTTTTAAAGAAATTTAAGTATCTTTTTATAGTGTTTATCCCTATGTATATAGTTATTCTTTAATTTCAATCGAATAAAAAAGCAAGGTATTCGAGAAAAAAGTACGGTACCATACAGAGAAAACGCTCTCCCATACAAAAGTAAATTGTACCGAAAGTGATAAAAGCGAATGTTATATGGAGGGAACTCCCTAATAAATTCACCTAAAAATCGGTAATTAATGAAACAAACAATAACAAAATGATACATGATTACGAGTTAATATCCCCAAAAGATAGGATTACTAGTGACAATCTTTGATACTGACAAGTGAGGTGACGTCGATGAGAGGGACATTAATAAAAAGTGGAGTATTTATTTTAGTTTTAACAGGAGGGCTATATCTTACAAAATACGCATATGACCATCATACTAACCGAGTTAAAGTAAGAGACACGATTCAACAAATATCAATAGAGCATGGTATACCGCCATGGATTCCTTTATCTATTGCATTCCATGAAAGTAAGTTTGATCGAAACGCAATTGGAGATCAGGGCACATCATTTGGACTGTTTCAGCTTCATCGAGGTGGACTAGCACCTAAAGATTTAACGAACGAAGATTTGAAAAATGCAGAAACCAATACTCGAATTGCAATATCTAATATGATAAATGCATATAACCGTGGTTTACAGCAAAATTTAAAAGGACCAGAGCTATTAAAATATGTTGCTAATACCTCAGGGTGGCCTGGGAATAAGGGTGTTCAATGGACAAATAAGCAGACAGACTATAACGAGGGTTTAGAAAACAGTTTTAAAATGTTTTCTAAACGACAATATGATTTTATAGAATGAAATTTCTTTTTTCTTTCTATTATTATATAACTTATGCCTAAATACGAAAGTTTCCTAAAACAGATACATAGATTGACTTTGTACTGCTTATATTAGGAATTTAAAGAAACAATATGTATAATTCTCCCACTACAATAGTATAGTGGCCTTTATTAACAGCAAAATCTACAATTTACAAGGAGAACATTTTATGAGTAAGAGAATAAAAGAATTAGATTCCATACGAGGGTTAGCGGCACTGACAGTGGTATTTGGACATTTTTGTTTAATGCTACCATCGTTGCCTAATTCTATTAAATTTTCTCCGCTTAGGTTTTTATGGGCTGGCGGGGAAGCTGTAATCGTTTTTTATGTACTCAGTGGTTTTGTGTTATCTATGGCACTTTATCATTCAAAAACAAATTATTGGGGATATTTAATTAAGCGATTTGTACGAATCTATATTCCTTATTATTTTTGGATAATCAGTACCTTTGCTTTATTTATTTTGTTCTCGCCGTATGAAGTGGCTGGACTACGGGATTGGTTCTATGATAGGTGGCAAGGGTCTATAACAAAAATAGATATTATAAACCATTTTGTGCTTCTTAATAACTTTTTTACGGAAAATTATAATCCAGTTATCTGGTCATTGGCTCAAGAAATGCGTATATCTATTGTGTTTCCGTTGTTATTCCTTCTTTTTTATAAACTGAGTTGGAAGAAAACGATACTATTTGCTTTGAGCTTTTCTTTAATTAGTGTTTTCCTTAATATGTTGCATATAGGGAAAGCAGAGGGATTTTATAATGGTTATGCCGATACACTGCATTTCACATCGATGTTTATGGTTGGAATGTTACTTTTTAAGCATCAGGAAAAGCTTATCTACTTATATAGGAATATGAAAAAATTTAATAAAGGATTTCTTATTGCATTAGGGATTATTCTATATTTATATTCCATTTTAATTTATGGTTTTTCCCGTAATGATACTACTTTCTTATTAAAAGATTGGGGTGTCGTAATCGGTGTTAGTATATTTATAATAATGGCCATGAGTAACCTAAAAGTGAAAGCATTTTTAAATAAGAGTGTATTTGTATACTTAGGAGAAATTTCATACAGTATCTATTTGTGTCATTTTCCAATCATGATGGTACTATTTAAACTTTTGTATACAAAGATACCTATCTTTTTCCTTCTTGCTTTGTGTATTTCAATGACAATACTTTTTTCTATAGTTTCGTATCATTTAATTGAAAAGAAATGTATCAACTGGGCAAAACAAAGAACAACAAATTTTCGAAAAAAAGTGTAATGCTTGAAGGAATTTTATTTCTTTAGTAAATATACGAATATGACCGATTCCTAAGTATATTAGGAATCGGTCAATTACGGATTCTATATAAATATACTAAAATTGAACAAATTTTTAATTTTATACTTAACTCCCAAAATCCTCTTACTAAAGAGAATCTTCGTAACGTTTTTCCAGACATAGCCGAAAGTACAATTAGTAAAACGCTAGTTTCCTTGTAGCTGCTTGGTCAAATAAAGCTGGTTTCAAGAGGAAGAAATGCTCAATGTATACAGGTTTAATTCTGTATTAATAATTATTAGGGGTAACAACATATCGCTATCTATATCTAAAATGTTATATAAAACTATTGAATATTTTATTCGTAAAAACAGAGGTGTAAAATGAATTTTATTTCCGAACTACTTGTTACCTTTGCAATTCCTACAATACAACTCACATTCTTGTTACTACTCATTTTTGTTTTTAGCTACTTTTTAGTATACAAAAAGGTATGTAAAGGAGGGGGGGAATTTACCGTACAACAAGTTATATTGTTTATATTGATAATAGGATATTATTCCCTTGTATTATCAGCTACTTCATTTGGTCGTCCAGATGATATAACTTTTGCAAGAACAATTGACTTTGATGTACTTAGTGTTTATAAAAAAGCATGGAATACCTTTTCATTTTCTTCTTTTTTCCATATCATTGTGAATATAGGTATGCTTTTTCCGTTAGGAATTTTATTACCTTTATTTAGTAATGTTTTTCAAAAAACAAAATGGATGTTAATCAGCTCAATTATAGCAAGTTTATTGATTGAAATCCTTGAATTTACAATGCAACGTGGAAGTATGGAACTAGCCGATTTACTTCATAATACTTTAGGAATGATGCTAGGATATTCTATGTTAAATATAGTTCTTATATTGTTGAAGAAAAAAGAAACAGATACACAAATGACCAAATATTTATTTCTTTCGATTACAGTAAGTTTTGTTGCACTTGGAATAATGATTTCGTATCAAATGAAGGAATTTGGGAATATGCCTTTAGATCCCATTACAAAAACAGACATGACTGATGTCACTATAAAAACATCAATAGAGTTAAAAGACGAAGGTAATAAAATGCCTGTTTACAAAGAGGAAATTACAAAAATGCCTAATGACAATGAGCCAGTTACAAAAAAATCACATATTCGAGATGTCGAAATTCTGTCTCCCAAAGAAGTATTTCAAAAACTAAAACAAGGAGACTTTGATCCTATAATATCTTTCAAAGCAGGTGATACATTAGTCATTACAGATTATAATATAGATTACTACGCTGATACAAAAGGCTTTTCTCAACCTATATATGTTTTTCAAGTACGCTTAAATGATAATGGGAAAGATAGTTGGTCTCAACCTATTTCTGCGAGAAGATAACGTAGATTTTCATGTTTTTGTTCATGTGAAATAGTTTAATCGAGTTGTCTTGCTCATTTGAAAAATCTCCCATGGAATTTAATTGAAATTGAAAAACATTTAAGAAGAACAATTACGCTGTGGGCTATTGTATAGTGTAGATATGAATAACAAAAAAGGGGGACTATATATGTGGAAGCGATTTGTAGCGATTGGTGATAGTTTTACAGAGGGGATAGGGGATGAAGTTGAGGGAATAGCATTAAAAAGCTGGGTAGATCATTTTGTTCAACTGTGTGTAGATGATTTAAAATATGCTAATTTTGCAAAACGTGGGTTAGTAACTAAAGAAATTCGCTCACAGCAATTGGAACAGGCATTAACTTTTAATCCAGATTTGGTTAGTCTAATTGCAGGTGCAAACGATGTTTTAAAAGGACGTTGGAATCATCATGCATATAAGAACGATATGGAATTTATGATAGATACATTAAGTAAAACAGATGCTGATATTATTATAGCAAACCTTCCAGATTTTACAGTTCGGCTTCCGTTTCCTTCTGAAAAAAAACAAGTATTAAAAGAACAATTATTAGAGGCAAATGAAGTTATACTTTCACTGAGTAGAGAGTATAAGCTACATCATGTTGACTTTTGGAATCATCATTTAGTTAATGACAATACGCTTTGGTCTACGGATTTAATTCATCCAAACTCAAAAGGATATGTAAAAGTTGCTGAATTGATTTTTAGTAGTTTGCCTGTACATGACTCTTTTAAATAAGCTGTAGAATGACCTAAACTCCTGTCGCATGCTGTACAGGGGTTTTTGGTGCGAAAAAGAAGGATATAGAGTGCCTATAAATTATACTTTAAGTAATTCTTTTTATTGTTTATATTTTTGTTATTTTCTGTTGCAGAATCCTTAGTATAAGGATTCTTTTTTTGTATCAATAATCTATAAAGAAAAAAGATGAAATTGGCGGAAATGAACTAAAAGGTATTTTAAATGAATTGTTAAAACAACACTAATAATGATAACGTTCGCAAAATATATTCGTCGTTTGTAAGAATCTTAAAATCCTCCCTTTTGGATGCAGCTTACCCATAAATTTAATTTTTTTGTAAATGTGGAACTATTTCATTACTTACACTGTCTATTAAGCGTTAAAACATTTTTTATTTAACATATTTAGAAAGGAATAATCATTTTTAATTAAGGGAGAAGATTGAATTGAAAAAAATATGGATGCTGCTTTTCTTTTGTTTTGGAGTTATGTTGGTAGGATGCAATAAAGATGAGCCGCCAAAACAAGCATTTGAAGAATATATCAATTTATGGAATGATAAAAAATTTACAAATATGTATGATTGTTTATCAGAACATGCAAAAAAAACGATTTCTAAAAAGGAGTTCACAGAGAAATATCAAAAAATTTATGAGGGTATTGGAGTTAAGAATTTAAAAATTAAAACGAAAGGAGCGAATACTAAAGATAAAGAACTTTTTCTTTTTGAAGTTAATATGGATACGGATGGAGGAACAGTTTCATTCATCCATGAAGCAAAACTCGTGAAAGATAAAGATAAGGAATCTTGGAAAATAGATTGGACACCAGACTTCATTTTCCCAGGTATGAAAAAAGATTACAAAGTACGTATGCAAACAGAGCAAGGAAAACGCGGAGAAATATATGATCGAAATGGAAAAGGGCTTGCAACGAATGGTAAAGCGACTGAAGTTGGAATTATTCCAGAGAAACTAGGTGAAACGGCAGCGCAAACGAAAGAAATAGTAGCACAATTACTTGATATGTCTATAGAAGAGATCAATCAAAAGCTCGCAGCGAAATGGATAAAACCAGATTCCCTTGTACCAATTGGTATTTTAAAAGAGGGAACGAGACAGAATGATTATATTGAATTAGAAGGAGTTTCATCTCGCCCAGTAAATATTCGTACGTATCCATTAGGAGAAGCAGCGGCACACTTAACGGGATATATAGGAAAGGTAAATGCAGAGGAGTTAAAATCGCTTCAAAAAAAAGGTTATCAAGCAGATGATTTAGTGGGTAAGACAGGTTTAGAGAAAGTATTAGAGAATAAATTGCGTGGTGAAAAGGGTGGACGCGTATTTATGGAAGATGAGAACGGGAAAGAGATTAAAAACGTAGCAAAACAAGAAGCAAAAAAAGGGGAAAATGTTACGTTAACTATTGATGCTGCAATTCAAGAAAAAATCTTTAATGAGATGAAAAATGAAGCAGGATCTAGTGCAGCGGTCAATCCTAAAACGGGTGAAACAATCGCACTTGTAAGTAGCCCTGCTTATAATCCAAATACAATAGTTAGAGGAGCATCAAAAGCTCAACGGGAAGCATGGAATAATGACTCGAAACTGCCAATGATGAATCGCTTCACACAAGCATTTGTACCAGGTTCCGTATTTAAAACGATAACAGGTGCAATTGGTTTGGAAACAAACACAATAAATCCTAAGGAAGAATTTAAAATTCAAGGATTAAAGTGGACAAAAGATTCATCTTGGGGAAATTATTATGTAACACGTGTGAAGGATGCTAGTCCAGTTGATTTTGATAAGGCAATGAAGTACTCTGATAATATTTATTTTGCTCAACAAGCTTTGAAAATAGGAAAAGATCAGTATGTAAATGAATTTAAGAAATACGGATTTCATGAAAAATTACCAATTGAATACGAATTCCCTATTTCAATCATTGCAAAAGATGGGATAAAAAATGATATTCAACTAGCAGACACGGGGTACGGACAAGGACAAGTATTAATGACACCTCTTCATTTAGCATTGACTTATGCACCGATTGTCAATGAGGGTAACATTCCGTCACCGCATCTTATAAAAAAAACAAAAGAAGCGGGAAATTGGAAAGAAAATGTGATTTCTACCAAGAATCAAGAGATATTAAAAAGTGCGTTAATAAAGGTTATTAATGATCCTGATGGTGCTGGGAGAATTGCTAAAGTTGATGGTGTAACTCTCGCTGGTAAGACAGGTACAGCAGAACTGAAAGAATCGAAAGAAGCAGAGGGTAAAGAACTTGGATGGTTTGCAGCTTTCGATGCAAGCGCGCCAAATATGATTGTTACCATGATGATTGAAGATGTAAAAGGAAGAGGCGGGAGCAACGTTCCAGGTGAAAAAATAAAACATGTTTTTCAGAAATAATACTTAATTAGAAGGTGAAATTTACTTCTTTAGTAAATATACAAACCTTACCGATTCAAGATTATATTAGGAATCGGTTAATTTATGTCTAAACGCAGATTTTATGATTTTAATAATCGTATTTAATTACGTGTTTTTTACACAATTAAATACGATTATTTTTTATTTAAAAATTATAAAACAACAAATTTTAAAATGTTAAATTAGATAATTGAAATTTAAAAAATAAGAGCTATTATACTTAACTTTATTTTCAGAAATATTACAAAACTGTTAGTTTGAAGTAAGGTTATTCAATATAAGTAAGAGGGGAATTTCTTTATACTAAAAGATAAAAGTATTAATTAGATATTTCTAGATAATAAATAGATACATAAATAAAAGGAGCTAAATATATGTATAAAATCATGATTGTAGAAGATGACCAAAAAATTTCTAAACTACTTCAATCCCATATTAATAAGTACGGGTATGAAGGGAATATTACAGAGGATTTTGAAAATATTTTGGCTAACTTTGAAAAAATTCAACCTGATTTAGTTTTATTAGATGTAAATTTACCGAGTTTTGATGGTTTCTACTGGTGCAGACAAATTAGAACGGTCTCTACTTGTCCCATTATATTTATATCAGCACGTAGTGGAGAGATGGAGCAAGTTATGGCACTTGAACATGGTGCAGACGATTATATCACTAAACCGTTTCATTATGAAGTTGTAATGGCAAAAATCCGAAGTCATCTTCGAAGAATTTACGGAGAATACGCACCGAAAGCGGAAGAAAGAGTTGTTCAGCAATCCGGTTTAATACTTTATCCAGAAAAAATGGAATTAAAGCTAAATGATAGCATGTGTATACTGTCAAAAAAAGAAACTGTTTTACTAGAAACTCTCTTACGACAATCTCCTAGTATTGTTAGTCGAGAGAAGATTTTAGAAAAACTTTGGGATGACTATACGTATGTAGATGATAATACGTTAAGTGTAAATGTTACACGTGTCCGAAAAAAATTAGAGGAAATCGGAATAAAAAATGCATTAGAAACAGTTCGTGGTGCTGGATATCGTTTGAAAATAACTTGGAAGAATGATGAGGTATAATAATGAATTTATTTTTACGTGAACATATCCCTTTCATCTGTTTCTCAATCATTCAGCTATTTGTCGTTCTAACTGTTTATTGGCTGGATGGATATAACCACTTATCTACTGCGTTATATAGTGTGTTTTTAGGAGGATGCTTTTTAATTGCGTTTTTACTTTATCGCTACTTTAGCCATCGTAGATTTTATAACAAATTATCCAACCCTTCTGAAACATTAGAGGACTCCTTAGAAGAACTCGATTCCACTCCATTATCAGTAGCACTTCAGCGTGTGTTAAAGACACAATACAGTCAATATCATCAACAGTTAAAGACTTGGGAATATAAACAAAAAGAGCACCTTACATTTATTAATCAATGGGTGCATCAGATGAAAACGCCCCTATCAGTTATTGAACTGATCACACAAGAAGAGAATGGGGAGGTTTTTGAAAGTATTGTGGAAGAAGTAGATCAAATGCAGTACGGATTAGAAATGGTCTTATATATGGCGCGATTACAAACGTTTGAGCAAGATTTTTATGTGGAAAGAGTTTCGTTACAGGAAATCGTTCAAGAAGTAATCCGTGAAAATAAACGTCTGTTTATCCGTAGCTATGTTTATCCAGAAGTAAAAGTAAAACAAACTATTATGGTAGAAACCGATAGAAAGTGGCTTCGGTTTGTTATTCATCAAGTGATATCCAATGCCATTAAGTATTCAGCAGGAAGTAGAAAAAACGTTACTATTACTACATTAGAAGAAGAGCGCTCAGTAATCCTTGAAATACACGATCATGGTGTGGGAATCCCAAAAGAAGACCTCCCGAGAGTATTCCGCCCATTTTATACGGGAATAAACGGTCGGAAATTTAAGGAATCTACTGGGATGGGATTATATCTTGTGAAAAATATTATAAAAAGATTGGAACATGATATTGAAATAAAGTCGGAAGTAGGAAAAGGAACAACAATCTGTATTATTTTCCCTTATGCAAATCGTTAGAATGGTATTTAGTTTGACTTTTCAGAAATATTACAGACCTGTTAGATATATGAAAGGTTAATCGATATGAGAAGAAGGGATGCTTAGATAAACTTAGGTTATTAAAAGATAAAAAGGAGCAAAACGATATGGAAATATTAAAGGTCTGTGAACTGAGTAAAATCTATACAGGAAAGGTATCTTATGAAGCGCTCGCCGACATTAATTTGAGTGTGAAAAAAGGGGAGTTTGTAGGAATAATGGGACCATCAGGAAGTGGAAAAACTACTTTGTTGAACATGGTTTCTACTATTGATTCTCCCACATCAGGAGAAATATTGATTAATGGAGAAAATCCATATCAATTATCTCAAAATGAACTGGCATTATTTCGAAGACGTGAATTAGGTTTTGTGTTTCAAGCATTCAATCTTCTTACAACATTAACTGTAAAAGAAAATATTGTTCTTCCTCTGACGTTAGATGGTACTAAAGTTGAGGATATGAATCAGCGTGTAGAAGGTATTGCAGAAAAATTAGGCATTCAAGATATATTAAATAAACGAACATATGAAATATCGGGCGGACAAGCACAAAGAACAGCAATTGCACGTGCTCTAATTCATAAACCTAAATTATTACTTGCAGATGAGCCGACAGGAAACTTAGATTCAAAAGCGGCTAATGATGTAATGGAGTTATTAAAACGATTAAATAAAGAACAAGATGCAACAATGATGCTTGTTACGCACGATCCAGTGGCTGCAAGTTTTTGTGATCGCGTTGTATTTATTAAAGATGGAAAATTATATAACGAAATTTATAACGGAGAAAACCAACAAATATTTTATCGAAAAATTATAGATGTACTTGCATTACTAGGAGGTCGTAAGCATGACTTTTCAAAGATTCGCTTTTAATAATATCATTCGAAGTAAGCGGACTTATGCTGCACACTTTCTAAGTAGCTCATTTTCAGTTATGGTTTTTTTTACATATTCACTCTTACTTTTTCATCCTGATTTACAAGGAGAACTAGCCTCCACAAGTAAAACAATGAGCCTTTTAGGAACAATGGGGATGCAAATCTCTCAATATCTCATTTTTGTATTTTCATTCTTCTTTCTTTTATATTCGGTGAGTTCTTTTTTTAAAACAAGAAAAAAAGAATTTGGAATTTTAATCATGCATGGTATGACACCGGCGCAGTTAAATAAATTAATTTTTTTAGAAAATATGTTAATTGGAGTCGCTTCAATTACATTTGGTATCTTAATTGGTTTAATATTTTCAAAGCTCAATTTATTGGCAAGTGAAAATATATTAGCGATTGATAAGGGTCTTCCTTTTTACGTTCCTATAAAAGCTGTCTTTACGACAACTGGCGCATTTTTGATTCTGTTTCTAGTCATTTCGTTGTTTACTTCTAAAATGGTAAAAGCAAACAAGTTAATTGATTTGATGAAATCAGAGGAAAAGCCAAAACCAGAGCCAAAGGCATCAAAAGCATTAGCATTTCTTTCCGTATTCTTCATTGGATTAGGGTATGGATGTGTGTTCTATTTCGTATTAGAAAGAAACTTCATTATGCCTTACTTACTTGGAGGGGTAGTCTTTGTAGTGATAGGGACATATTTTCTATTTTCACAGTTGAGCGTGTATGTAATACGTGTCTTAAAGAAAAAAGACACTTTGTTTTTTAATAAAACAAACCTTCTTACTATATCTGAATTGGCCTATCGTATGAAGGATAATGCAACTATGTTCTTTATGCTAGCGATTGTTTCCGCTGTGGCCTTCACAGGGATTGGTACATGCCTAGCAATGGGAAATAAGGGATTAACCGAAATGACCAATCCATTTGCATTTACCTATACTTCGTTAGGAGAAAATGCACAAGAAGAAGAGCACATTACAGAAATGAAAAAACAACTTACTCGCTCAAATTTCTCTTATCAGGTAGCGGTTACGAATCCTAAATTCACGGAAAATAATTTAGTGCTAATCAAAGTATCAGAGTATAACAAGTTTGCAAAAATTTTCGGATATGAAATGGAAAAGATAGATAATGATCAAGAAGCGATTATAGTACCCTCAATCATTTCGCAAAAAGAAAAGTATGCAAGAGGAAAAGATATACCCGAGAAAATAGATGTAGTACAGGAAAACTTAGAAATGTCCCTCCGGGTCAAGAAGGCGGTCCCACATATAGTTCTCCCAAATTCAATTGGAGCCATTATTGTTGTTTCGGATTCTCTGTACGATAAAATCCCTAACAGAAAGACGGAAGATGATTCTTACGTAATGAAAAGTCAATATGGTTTTGTCGTGGAAAATTGGGAGAAATCAAGAGTGGTTACAAAAAAATTAGAAGAAACAATGGGTAATCATAATTCGGGGCAAGCACATCATTATTTTAAAGCGTTGTATTCTGAATGGATTTCTTCGAAACAAGAGAACGGTATTTTACTTATTGTCAGTGTATTAGTAGGGATCGTATTCTTTACGTTTGCAGCCAGCCTATTATATTTCAGGCTATATGCAGATTTAGAAAGAGAACAACAACAATACGAAATGATTGCGAAGGTCGGTCTAAGTAGAAAAGAACTAAAGAAAATCGTAACACGACAGCTTATACTAATGTTCTTCTTGCCTATCATTATAGCGATTATTCATAGCGGGGTCGCTTTTATAGCCTTGCAACAGCTAATTGACTACTCAGTTTTAAAGATTTCGATTTTAATTATACTAGCCTTTATATCCATTCAAAGTGTGTACTTTTTCACTGTCCGTTGGCGTTATTTACAACGGTTATATAAAAAAATTATGTAGCGTATTGATAAAACAAGCAAAGAGGAGAAAAAGCAATGAAAAAAGTAATGAAAGTGTGCGTGGCAGGGATTGTATCTATTTCTATGTTAGGAGCTTGTTCTTTTGGGAAGAAAGAAGAACCAAGGAATGCCGCTTTATTAATTGGAGGAGAACAATCATTAAAAGGAATAGTAAATCAACATAAAAGTGAACTTAAGACCAACACTTTGTATAAAGTGAAGCAAGCAGAAATTGATGGTAAACAAGTATTAATGATGGATCAAAAAACAGCGAAAAAAATGGTTGGGTTAGGTGTATTAAGAGAGTCAGATAATGATGATGAAGTATGGAGTTCAGACCCAATTAAGTCAGTACCTTCAGTTCCAAAAGATAAAGCTGTCTTACTAGCTAGTAAGAAAAATAAAAAAATCAAAGAATTAACAATTAATGAAAAGAAAATAGATGTCCAGTATGCTAGTGATACTTGGTTTGGTCACTATCGTAATCCAAATTACGAGGAATTGATTGTAATTGTTGATAATGCAACTTTCAATCAAATCCCTGTAAATGAAACATCAATGGAAATCCTTCATTTCAATAAATCGTATGGTGAAGATAGACCATATAACACAGATGATGTTACGGCTGTACAAGCAGAAACTGAATGGAAAAAACTAACTAAAACTATGGGGAGTCAAGTGGATGTATTAGATGCGGTTTCTATTATAAAAAAATAATGAAAATATATTTAATACAGAAAAACCAGGATGATTTTAAGAATTTATCCTGGTCTTTTTTATTACATTTTTTTAGAAATATCATCTGTCGAAAAAAAAGATAAACAATGGAACAAATGAAACTTGTATCATGTCTATATATTGAAACCATATTAAAAGTGAGGGCAGCTTTATGTTTATTCAAATAAGTTTGAGGTGTGGAAATGGAACAGAAGTTTATTGAAAAATGTAATCATGATGAGCTTGACTATGTTATAAAAGACTATTGGCAAGATGTATGGAATTATTCATTTATTATTACGAAAGATCCACACTTATCAGATGACATCACACAAGATGTATTTATTAAGGTTTTTAAACATTGGAATTCGTTTCGAAAGGAGTCATCTATTAAAACGTGGATATTAAAAATTACAAGAAATACGGCAATAAACTATTTGAAATCCTCTTATTTTAAAAGGATATCTTTAGTGGGATTTTTTAGTGACGATAAGCAATCTCCATCGGCAGAACAAGAATTTTTTAATCAAGAGGAAATGAATGATGTGTGGGATGTTGTATTAAAACTACCTAAAAAACACCGCGAAATACTAATATTGGACGCGAAATATGAATTATCTTATGAAGAAATGGCTGAAACATTAGGTGTATCCATTGGAACAGTCAAATCTAGGTTAAGCAGAGCAAGAAGTAAAGTTTCAAAATTAATAGGGGAGGGTAGAAGTGATGAACAGTAAAAAAAATCCTGACTGGTATAGCAAATTAAAAAATGGACCAATGGAGCGTCGTAAAGATGAAGAAGCATTTATTTATAAAATAAAGCAATCGATATACCAAAATAGTGAAGTAGACTCTGTACCATACAAGAGACCATTTCGTAAAAAAGCATTGCCTATTGTAGTTGTTTTGGTTTGTACAATGTTATTTTTTATTGTTCAACAACCTTGGCTTGATGATAATAAATCACCGGTACAAAGTAGTACTCAAATTAAGCCTAAAACAAAAGATGAGTCTGCTCAAGATCCATCATTAAAACAATTTATGAATGAGTTATATCGAAGTACAAATTCAAAAAATGAAAATGACCTGTATAGAGCGTTAAATGATGAAGTTCTATTTAAAGGGAAAAGTTATCAGAAGGATGAATTGAAGTTTGATGAGGATATTTTTCATGAGTTGCAAGTCGCTCTTACAATGGGGGGAGAATTTGCAAATGATACAAAGAAATCATACAAAGTACCAAGTGGATTGACAGAAAGTAACCAACCAAAGCAATCGCATTTTATATATGCAACTGTTACTGGAAATAAAACGAAAATTTTAGCTGAACCAAAACGAGAATCACAAGTTTTATATGAAGTATCTAATGAAATGGTAAAAGCTTTGATTCCAGAAAAAGCGCAGAATGATGGATATATAAAAATATCGACAATTAACGGTTATACTGGATATGTACAAAAAGAGTATGTTTTAACTGATATTAAATATTCTTTCATATTTGAAAAGAATGATGAAGGTATATGGGAAATAACGAATATAGATTCTATATGGTAAAAGAGGAAGGTTCACTTTAATGAACCTTCCTCTTTATCTTTATCCTCTTTTTGAAGTGAATTCCAGCACTCTAAAATTTCTGATGTAACGAGAGCAGCAATATTTTTTTCCGAATTACTACCAGGAATAACGACAGAAATAGCAATTTTTGGATCTTCGGTAGGAGCATATGCAATGAAAAGAGAATGATTTATCATTCTTTCTTGCTCGTTCGGAGAGCCAGTTATCCCTGTTTTACCCGCGACATGAAAGGGCAAGTTTTTAATCTCCTCTATATTTTGACTCATCCCACCTTGCACGACACCCCAAAATTTCATAGGATAACGATTTGAACTTTCTAAGAGTGGTTTAAACTTTTTTGTTTCCTTATCGTCTTGACCAATAATAGCACTTACGATTTGAGGTTTATATTTATCACCTTTACTTGCCAAAGTTGCTGCATATTGAGCAAGTTGAAGAGGGGTGTGTACTTCATTTCCTCCCCAAGATGCATTTAATAAAGCAGAGATTCCATTTTCAAACTTATTAGATGGATGAAATTCATATTCTCCGTCTTCTTCAAAGGGTAAATCAATACCAGTTTTAGAGCGGAGGCCAAATTGCTTTAAATAATCTGTCCATATATTTGCTACTTTTTCTATATTCCCATTATTTCGGTTGAATAAGGGGAGAGCTACTTTTGCTGTCATAAATGTATTTGATGAATTAATGATAGCTTGACTCGGTGTAATTTCACCTGTTGGTGTTCCAGGAGCATTAGTGATGTTATTTTGATTATCATACTGAAAACTACCATTATCCAAATATGTATCTTCAGGTTGAAAAAGCTTTTCGTTTAATCCGATTAAAATAGTAAGTGGCTTTATAGTAGAGGCCATATTTACGTAAGATTCACCATACTTTAATTTTTGAATTGCTTTATTTTGCGAAAGGGATTTAATGTTTTCTTTTTTAGATGATACATGTGTATTTAATATATTTGGATCAAAAACTGCCGAATTGGCCATAGTTAATATTGCGCCAGTTTTTACATCGGTTACTACTGCATAACCAGCATTAGCATCAGGTACTTTCTTAATTTGAGATCTTAGTGCTTCCTCTGTTTTTTGCTGCAATTTAGAGTCTAAAGCTAGCCTGACATCTTTTCCCTGTTGTACTGTTTGGATGTTCCATAAGAATTTCTTATTGTTAATTTTAAAAATCAGAGTTTTTCCGGGTTTTCCTTTTAAATCATTTTCATATTGAAGCTCAATCCCACTTTTACCAACAGGTCCATACTTAGAATTAAGGTCATTTTCTACATACCCAATTACTTGTGAAGCAATTTCGTTCTTTGGATAATATCGAATGAATTCGTCTTTGATCACTACATTTTTAGGTTTATTCTTGTTTATGAATGAAATTTCATTTTCATTTATATCAGAGTATAAGGATATTTCATTCATAGTCTGCTTATTACAGGATTGTTGTAATTGAGATTTTATGTCCTCTGTAGAAATGTCATCTTGAAACTCGTTTGAAAATTGATTGAAAAAAGCTAATGTGTTTGATGTATCTTTATTCGATAGTTTTTCATCATTAGAAGTGCAATATAGAGACTTAACTTTCTTATTTGTAGCTAGTATTACACCATTTTGATCAAGAATTTTTCCTCTTTCAGCTGAAGAAGTTGCGATAGTAATTGAAATGAAGTTGATTTTTAATAAAATTAGTAAAATCACACTTACAATAGAAAGAACCGCAAAAAATCTCCATCTTTTCGTATGTAACATATAACCCTCCCTTATGTAGCCTATTCCATCTTATAGTTAATTATTTTTTTTGTAAATGTGGAACAACTTTATTACTTAGGTTGTCTATTAAGTATTACAGCATGAAGAAAGGAACAATCAGTATGAAAAAAAGTACATGTTAATAGTAAGTCTATGTGTAAGTTTAATATGAGTCATTATACAGTTTAGCATTTCTAATGCAGGCGACAAAAAAATAGAGAAAAAAACAGGAAGGGAGATTTATCAATTACGCGGCTAAACCAAAAGGAATGGATGCTTACAAGGATTTAACAAAAAAGATAAGACACTATTATAACTGAATAGTGGTTTCTAATATATAGGGAACGCTTTTAGTATATTTATTTACTAAGTATTAGTGAGGATTTCCTGAAGAATTATATGGAGGATTTATGAAAGAACAAAAAGTAAAGAAACAGAAGACATATATATCTATTCGATTGAATATAATGTTCCTTTGCATATTTGTACTATTCTCAGCTATTATTATGCAGCTAGGAAAAGTACAAATCGTTGAGGGAGAGGCTTATAAGAACCAAGTGGAAAACAGTCAAAATGAAACAACTAGTATACCAGTTCCACGTGGACAGATTCTAGATCGAGAAGGGAAAACGGTCGTTAATAATAAATCTCTTCGCACAATTACGTATACAAGGGTGAAGGGGATTACGAGTGAAGATATTTTAAAAACAGCAAAAGACTTGGCGAAGGTACTTGAAATGCCTGAGCAAGATATAAATAAATTAACCGATATCGATAAAAAAGATTTCTGGATGCAATTGAATATGAAACGTGCGGAATCAAAGATTACTAAAAACGACATAGGAAAGTTTAAAGAAAAGGGAATAGAGGGAAAAGAACTAGACAAAAAAATTCAAGACTTAAGACGAAGTCGCGTTACAGAAGTAGAATTGGCAGAATTAACAGCACAAGATTTAAAGGTGTTAGCTATTAAAAGTAAAATGAGTTCAGGTTATCAACTGACACCACAAATTATAAAAAAAGATGTGACAGATCAAGAATATGCGCGGATAAGTGAAAAACTTGCGGAGTTTCCAGGAGTAGATACAACAGTTGATTGGGAACGTAATTATGTAAATGGTAATTTATTTCGTTCCGTGTTAGGTAATATTACAAGTAGTGAAGAAGGATTACCGAAAGAAAACTTAGATTCTTATTTGGTACGTGGATATAACCGTAATGATCGTGTAGGAAAAAGTTATATTGAACAACGATATGAAGATGTATTACACGGCACAAAAGAAGAAGTGAAAAACATTACTGATAAATCAGGAAACATTATAAACACAGAAATAATCTCTAAAGGAAAAAGTGGTAGTAGTTTAACATTAACGATTGATATGGAATTACAAAAGAAAGTGGAAGAAAGTATAGAGAAAAATTTGAGGGCTTTTAAGAGTTCAGAGCCATTGTTGGACCGAGCGTTTGTCGTCATGACAAATCCAAATAACGGACAGATTTTATCTATGGCAGGCAAAAAGATTGTAGAAAAAGAAGGGAAAATAGAGATTGAGGATTTGGCATTAGGTAACATGACAACTTCGTATGAGCTAGGATCAGCTGTAAAAGGCGCAACGTTATTAACTGGATATGAGACAGGGGCAATACAGCCAGGAGATCAATTTTATGATGCACCGATGAAATTTAAAGGTACACAAGCCAAGAAATCATGGAATGTATCCGGATTTGGTAATATTAATGATTTACGAGCTTTACAAGTATCTTCGAATGTATACATGTTCCAGACAGCATTAAAAATTGCGGGAGTTAATTACGTACCAAATGGTTCATTGGATATTAAACAAGAAGCATTTGATAAAATGCGTTATTATTTTAAACAATTTGGTCTAGGTGTCCCAACAGGTATTGATTTACCGAATGAAATAATTGGGCAAACGAGAAAAGTAGATAGTCAACCTGGGTTTTTACTAGATTTTTCTATCGGTCAGTATGATACGTATACGCCATTGCAATTGGCACAATATATTTCAACTATTGCAAATGGTGGATATAGAATGCAACCCCAAATTGTACAAGAAATACGAGAGCAATCAATAAAAGAAGAAGAGGTCGGTAAAGTTATACGCTCTATAGAGCCTGTCGTATTAAATCGAGTTGATATGAAGAAAGAACATATTGATCGGATAAAAGAAGGCTTTAGATGGGTATTCCAAGAAGGTGATGGAACTGGCGTGAAGTATTTCAAAAATGCGCCATATAAACCAGCAGGAAAGACAGGGACAGCTCAAACTGTATATGGTGGAGATGATCCAATTGGTAGAAATGCAAAAGGAGAACGTATGGAATGTTATAACTTAACATTAGTTGGATATGCTCCATATGATAATCCAGAAGTAGCATTTTCTGTAGTAGTCCCATGGCTTCATGATGATAAAAATGGAATTAATTCTATAATTGGAAAGGAAATTTTAGATGTATACTTTGATTTAAAAAAGCAACGTATACATGGTGAAGCTGCTAGTATAGATAGTTCGAATCAAAATTAGTAAAATTTGTGCACTTTTCTCAGGGGAAGAGACCCTGTTTATATAAAAGCCTTTATAAGTTAAAGAAAAAGGAAGATTTGAAATAAGAGATAGCGGCTATCATAGTTGCTATCTCTTACTTTTGTTAATATCTTGGCTACTAGTTAAAAAGGTTTTAAATTTATGGAACAAACTTGTTTCTTAGATGGTCTATTATGTGTACGTATAAAAACAGGTTTTCAAATAGGATACAGTGTATTGAATTTACTACTTGTTTTCAGTATTGAAAATTTGAAAGGAATGATGATTTTGAAAAACAAGAGGATGTTAAAAATAGGTTTATGTGTTGGTATATTAGGTTTAAGTCTTACAAGCCTAGAAGTTTTTACAGGAGGGGCATTGCAAGTTGAAGCGAAAGAAAAGACCGGACCAGTTAAACATAAAAATCATGCGACGTATAAAGAATTCTCTCAACTTGAGAAAAAATTTGATGCTCGATTAGGTGTGTATGCTATTGATACTGGTACAAATCGAACAATTGCTTATCGACCTAACGAAAGATTTGCCTTTGCATCAACCTACAAGGCATTAGCGGCAGGAGTATTGCTACAGCAAAACTCAATTGATAAATTAAATGAAGTTATCACTTATACGAAAGACGACTTAGTTGAATATTCACCCATTACAGAGAAACATGTAGATACAGGCATGAAACTTGGGGAAATTGCAGAGGCGGCTGTTCGTTCCAGTGATAATACCGCCGGGAACATTTTATTTAATAAAATAGGCGGACCTAAAGGATATGAAAAAGCACTTAGACAGATGGGTGATCGGGTTACTATGGCTGATCGCTTTGAGCCAGAGTTAAACGAAGCTACTCCAGGAGACATTCGTGACACTAGTACAGCGAAAGCCATTGCTACGAATCTTAAAGCTTTTACGGTCGGAAATGCACTTCCAGCTGATAAACGTAAAGTTCTTACAGAGTGGATGAAAGGAAATGCTACAGGAGACAAACTTATTCGTGCAGGCGTACCAACTGACTGGATAGTTGGAGATAAATCAGGAGCTGGAAGTTATGGGACACGCAATGATATTGCTATCGTTTGGCCGCCAAATAGAGCACCCATTATCATCGCAATTTTATCTAGTAAAGATGAAAAAGAGGCTGCCTATGATAATCAACTAATTGCAGAGGCAACTGAAGTGATAGTTAAGGCTCTTAAATGATAATTTCTCAATTCTTTATGTAATGTAATTGAAAATAGGAACCTAGAAAGCGATTCTTTTACTGTGAAAAGAATCGCTTTTTTGTATTCCTATAATAATAGTAAGTATACAAGCAAAAATTATTATTTCATGGATAATTTATCCTCTAAAGTGCATGAGGGGAGTTTTCTCCTGTGGTGTTCGTAGTAACATGATTATTATATATACGATAATAATATTTTGGCGTATATATGCTAGTTACTCCTATATGAATATGTAATTTTACATATCCATATAAAAGACACATATGCGTCAATCACTATTAAATTATATTAAAATCATTTCCGGATGAGGGATTCATATAGGATTTGGGGAATAAAAGGATTTTTATGTTTAATTATCATAGTATAATTATTTCACTTTATGAAATGAAATTTGGATTTAACTTTTTTAAATATAATATTTTATAATTTGAATAATTAATATCTGAAAAATCAAATTTAATCAAAGCGATTTTCTGGTTTACTTATGAAAAACATAGTGTTTAAAATGAGGGGGAAGTAAGGTCCTTATATTCTATCAAAAATAAATAAAAAACGAGATGTAATTACTTTTTTGGAAAAATCTTTATCCTCAAGTATATGTGAAGAAATCCTAACGTTAGGTTGTACAACATTTACGATTAAAACTGTAAAAGACAATAGTGAAGAGGTGTACGGAATGAAGAATAAAATTATGACAGGATTTTTAATAACATCAATCGTTACTGGAGCGACTATTCCTATCAATACTCTCGCAACGCCAATCGTTCAGGCAGAAATGAAACAAGAAAATATAGATATTTCCTCAGCATTACGAAAAATAGGTGCACACTCCAAATTAACACAAACCTTTATAGATGGAGCCTTAGCAAGTCCGAATGTGCAACTTGAAGAAGTTCCATCTTTAAATACAACTCAATTTCTAATTAAACAAGATATGAAAGAGTGGTCATCAGAACTATATCCAAAATTAATTCTACTAAATTCAAAAAGTAAAGGATTTGCAACCAAATTTAATAGCTATTATCCAACATTAAAAGGATTTGTAGATAATAAGGAAGATAAAGAAGGGTTTATAGATAGACTGGAAGTTCTCCAAGATATGACTATAACAAACCAAGAAAACGTGCAACGTCAGATTAATGAGTTAACAGATCTTAAACTACAGGTAGATAAGAAACTGAAAAATCTTGATACAGATGTGGTAAAAGCACAGAGTGTACTTAGTTCAGAGGGAACAGGAAAAATAGACAAGTTAAAAAATGAAATGCTAAATACAAAAAAATCAATTCAAAATGATTTAGAGCAAATAGCATTATTACCAGGAGCTTTAAATGAACAAGGGCTAAAGGTATTCCAAGAAATTTATAGCCTATCAAAAGATATCATTGAACCGGCTGCTCAAACAGCGGTAGTAGCGTATAACAAAGGAAAAGAAATAAATAATACTATTGTAGAAGCAGAGAAGAAAGCAGAGCAGGAAGCAACAGAAAAGGGAAAATCAGCTATAGAAATTGAAGCTGCAAAAAAAGAAGCACGTGAAGCGATAGAGAAAAGTAAAAAAGGTGAGATTGCTGCAGCTGCAGTTACAAAAACGAAAGAGTATGATCTTATGAAAGTGATTGATCCTGAAAAAATTTAAAAAACATATAGTACCTTTGCCGAAATTAATAAACTAACAGCAGAGCAAAGAGTATATTTAAATGATTTAGAGAAACAAAATCAGAAATTATATGACTTAACAACTAAATTAACAGTAGCAGATTTACAAAAATCAATGATTCTTTTCATGCAAAATGATTTGCATACATTTGCTAATCAAGTAGATGGAGAAATTGAGCTAATGAAACGTTATAAAGAGGATTTGAATCTAATAAATAATAGTATTACAAAATTAGTGACTGAAGTTGATACTAGTAACACTCAGTCTCAAAAAGATACATTAAGACGACTAAAAAATGTAACAAATCAACTCGAAGAACAAGTTTATAAATTTTAATATTAAGAATTTAGGTTTAATAAAAAGATAATAACTCAATTGAAAATAAGGAGGAGAATCAAATAATGAAATTTCCATTTAAGGTCATAACTTTGGCCACTTTAGCAACAGTTATAACTGCTACGAATGGTAGTACTATTCACGCACTTGCACAAGAACAGACAGCACAAGAACAGAAAATAGAAAATTATGCGTTAGGACCTGAAGGGTTAAAGAAAGTGTTGGCTGAAACAGGCTCTCATATTCTTGTAATGGATTTGTACGCAAAAACAATGATTAAGCAACCGAATGTAAATTTATCCAACATTGATTTAGGTTCAGGAGGGGGAGAATTAATCAAAAACATTCACCTGAATCAGGAACTGTCACGAATCAATGCAAATTACTGGCTAGATACAGCGAAGCCAAACATTCAAAAGACAGCACGTAATATTGTAAATTATGATGAACAATTTCAAAATTATTACGACACACTAGTAGATACTGTAAAAAAGAAAGATAAGGCGGGCCTCAAAGAAGGAATAGGGGATTTAATCGGTACAATTCATACAAATTCAAATGAAGTTACGGAAGTTATTAAGATGTTAGAAGCTTTCAAAACAAAGTTGTATACAAATACTGTAGATTTTAAAAATAATGTTGGAGGTCCAGATGGACAAGGGGGATTAACGGCTATATTAGCGGGAAAACAAGCACTATTCCCACAACTTCAGGCCGAAATTGAGAATTTACGTTCTACGCAGAAAGCACATTTTGATAATGTATTAGCCTGGTCAATTGGTGGTGGATTAGGAGCAGCTATTTTAGTTATTGGAACGATTGCAGGAGCGGTAGTAATTGTTGTGACCGGTGGCACAGCGACACCAGCTGTTGTTGGTGGTCTAACAGCTCTAGGGGCAGCTGGTATCGGTTTAGGAACAGCAGCTGGTGTTGAGGCATCTAATCATATGAACTCCTATAATGAAATTTCGAATAAAATTGGAGAATTAAGTATGAAAGCTGATTTAGCTAACCAAGCAGTTATTTCACTTACTAATACAAAAGACACTTTAACATATTTGTATCAAACAGTTGATCAAGCAATTATGTCTCTAACAAGTATTCAGCAACAATGGAATACGATGGGAGCGAATTATAAAGATCTATATGATAATATCGACCAAATGCAAGAACATAAACTTTCTTTAATACCTGATGATTTAAAGGCTGCAAAACAAAGTTGGAATGATATTCATAAGGATGCAGAATTCATTTCAAAAGACATTGCTTTTAAACAAGAAAAAACAAATTAAAAATCAATATATATGTATAGGAGGAATTAAAATGAATAAAAACTTTCCTTATAAACTACTTGCTGTATCGACGTTTTTAACTCTGACAACAACTACTGTAGTTTCTCCAGTGGCAGCCTTCGCAAGTGAAAGTAAAATGGAACAAACTAGTACCGAAGATATATCTCTTTCTGTAAACAGCGAAAAGATGAAAAAAGCTTTGCAAGATGCTGGGGTATTTGCAAAATCCATGAATGATTACTCTTATTTGTTAATTAAAAACCCAGATGTTAACTTTGAAGGCATTGACATTAAAGGATATACAAATCTACCTAGTCAAATTCTACAAGATCAAAAGAATGCAAGAGAGCATGCTACGAAATGGGATTCACACATAAAAAAACAACTTTTAGATACACTGACGGGGATTGTAGAGTATGATACTAAATTCGACAATTATTATGACACATTAGTAGAAGCGATTAATGAAGGGGATGCAGACACATTAAAAGAAGGCATGACAGATTTACAAGGTGAGATTAAACAAAATCAAGCATATACACAGAATTTAATACAAGAACTGGCTAAGTTAAGAGATAGTATTGGAGAAGATGTCCGAGCATTTGCAGGTCATAAAGATATTTTGCATTCGATTCTGAAAAACCAAGCATCTGGAATTGATGAAGATGAAAAGCGCCTAAATGAAGTTTTAGAGCAAGTAAGACATTTTAAACAAGTAGAATCAGATGGAATAATAACTGTATCAATTCCCTCAATTCCTACGTGGATTGCTGGTGGTGTAATGATAGGGGTAGCAAGAAATAATTTAGGTACGTTAGAGCCGTTGTTAGCACAATTACGTCAGACTATAGATTATAAAGTAACATTAAATCGTGTAGTTGGTGTTGCGTATAATAATATTAATGAAATGCACAATGCGATTGGATCGGCTATTAATGCACTTACCTATATGTCTGCACAATGGCATGATTTAGATTCTCAATATTCGGGAGTGCTTAGTCATATTGATAAAGCATCCCAAAAAGCGGATCAAAATAAATTCAAATTCCTAAAACCTAATTTGAATGCAGCGAAAGATAGTTGGAAAACATTGAGAGCGGATGCGTTTACATTAAAAGAAGGGATAAAAACATTAAAAATGGATCCTGTTTCTTCAAAAAAATAGCGGAATACAGTATTTGTTGCAAGGGCATTTATACAGTTATAAAATGATTTTTTGTTCTTTATAAATTGAAAAGACGGAGGTATCATCAGGCCTCTGTCTTTTATTTTATTGAAATATTTTTATAATTCCATCCTATATGTAGAAAGTAGTTATACAAGTTTGAATTTTTAAGGTGAATGATTTTTATGAATTTTTCCATAAAACCTAATCTATGATTAGTGAGCTTTATATTCTTATTTTCCTAATTGAATACTTTTATACAATTAGATGGAAGTTAAGAATACTAAATCAAAACATAATAGGTTGTTATTGATGAGTTTATCGTAAAGTTGTTATTTTATGTGTCATCAAATAACATTTATAAACAATTAGAAATAAAGAAAAGGAGACTATTATGAGAAAAAATAGAGTATTAGATACAACATAAATAGCGTAAAAAATTTTTGGTGTAAAAACGTAATAAATAAAATAATAATCCTTAAATGTACTAAGGGAAAATGAGGGAGATAATATGGGGAATAACTCAAAATATAAAACTAGAAAAATACTTGCAGCTACCGCTACAGTAACTATGCTTACGACTGGAATGGTTTCTTCATCAGATGTCTTTGCAGAGGAAACAAAGCAGCAAAAAAAAATATCGACATCACTGCAAGAGGAAAAGTCAGTTAAATCAGAAAACAGAATATATACAGTCCCAGGAAAAGGGGATGTTGAGGTACTGAAACAACAGGAAAGAAAAAGTATGGCATTTAGTCCATATGAACCCACTGGTTTATATGCAAAGCCAAATGAACAAATAACGATTAATGTAGAAGGAAATCAAAATATTCAAGCATACATTGGAACGTATTCGTATGATGCTTCTTGGAGAGAAGACTCTAAAATAAAATCATTTACATTAAAACCTGGTATAAACACAATCCAATCTCCAAATGGGGGGATGATTTATTTTTATAATAAACAACAAGGTGGTACCATTCGAACAACAGTCACAACAGGTGGAACGACTACTCCTTTTTTTGAACTAGGAAAGCATACGAAACAAGATTTAATAAACATGCTGGACCAATATCCCAATGCACATGCAGTGGAGTTAAAAGGAGAACGTGTATTAATTACGGCCAGCCCTGCACGTGTTAAGAAATATTTGTTAGGTTCTAATACAGATCCTGTACAACTCTTAAAAAAGATGGATGAAGCTACTCGAATTCAAGACAAAGTAGCTGGTTTATCCGAGGAACAAGTAGATAAACATTATATTCATTACGTAGAAGAAAATCATTCTCCCGATTATTATATGTATGCAACTTCTTATCGAACCGCATATGTAGGAGATGCAATCCAATACGTGTTAAATATTAATAAATTTATAAAAGATGGCTGGGGTCCTTGGCATGAGGCAGGGCATTTGAGACAGCAATCACCTTGGAAGTTTTATAATATGACAGAAGTACAAAATAATATTTACAGCCTTTCTGTAGAAAAAGCATTTACATCTAATCAATCTTTTAGATTGCAACAGGAGGGCGCTTATACTAAGGCATTTCAATACTTAGAACAACCTAATAAAAATTATGACGAAGTTAGTGATGTTTTTGTTAAGCTTGTTATGCTTTGGCAACTACAGTTAGCATATGGAGAGGACTTCTATCCTAAATTGCATCAATTGTATAGAGACATGTCTTCAAGTGAACTTCCACAAACTGATGAAAATAAAAAACAATTATTTATGATTTCGGCATCAAAAGTAGCCAAACAAAATTTGATACCTTTCTTTGAGAAGTGGGGATTGCGTCCAAATAACGATACCATTCAAAAAGTGGCTGCATTAGGATATCCAATTTTAACAGCAGAGATTTGGAAGGGTACGGATTCTAATCCAATTAAACCAGATGTGCCTAATGAAAATAATATTTTAGAAGGAAGCCAATTTGCATGGTCACTAAAAGGGATTAGTGATTTCGAATTTGCTAAAATCAATTTCAATAAGTCGACAGAAGAAATGCAAATTGACTTAAAAGCAGGCGAACCGCATCATTATTTTAATGAAACATATGCGAGTATTAAAGTGCAAAATGCATCAGGAAAAGTAGTATACAAGAAAGACATTTATGGAAACAAGCAACAAAATGCTGAATCGCAAAAAGTTCCAGTCAAAGTAGGCGATTATATTGAGTTAACACATTTAGAAGGTGTGCATAGAGCTACTTTCACAAATGTAGACAACAGTAAACAAGAAAGCTTTGGAAAAAAAGCAATGTATGAAGTCACAAAAGAAGGCTTGAAGAAAGTAGAAAAAATGCCAGAAGTAACAATTTTAGATGGAAATCAATTTGCATGGTCACTAAAAGGAATTAGTGATTTCGAGTTTGCTAAAATCAATTTCAATAAGTCGACAGAAGAAATGCAAGTTGACTTAAAAACAGGCGTACCACATCATTATTTTAATGAAACATATGCGAGTATTAAAGTACAAAATGCATCAGGGAAAGTAGTATACAAGAAAGACATTTATGGAAACAAACAACAAAATGCTGAATTGCAAAAAGTTCCAGTTAAAGTAGGCGATTATATTGAGTTAACACATTTAGAAGGTGTGCATAGAGCTACTTTCACAAATGTAGACAACAGTAAACAAGAGAGCTTTGGAAAAAAAGCAATGTACGAAGTTACAAAAGAAGGTCTGAAGAAAGTAGAAAAGATGCCAGAAGCAACGGTTTTAGACGGAAATCAATTTGGTTGGTCTTTAAAGGGATATAGTGATAGAGAAATCGCAAAAGTAGATTATAATAGGGTAACAGAGAAAATGCAGGTGAATTTAGAAGCAGGCGTACCACATTCTTATTTTAATAATACGTATGCAAGTATCAAAGTACAGAATTCATCCGGTAGTGTTGTGTACAATAAGGAAATAGTGGGAAATAGACAGCAAACTGCTGAAAGACAAACTGTGCCAGTCAAAGTGGGAGATTATATCGAGTTTACCCATATAGAAGGGGAAGCAGTAAAGGAAAAGACACGGGCTACACTTATTAACCTTGAGAATAATAAACAAGAATATATAGGTAAAAAAAGAACCTATCAAGTTACTTCTACGGGATTAAACAAAATAGATTAACATGAAGAACATTCAAATTATTAGTAAGATGCTAAATAGTCGTTCATTATGAACGGCTATTTGGCTTTTATTTATATAAAAGTGAAATATAATCCAATGTTTAATGATTTATTAGAAGTAAAAAGGTAGGTATTATATAAAAGAAAATGAATAATTTATGCAGAGCTTGTATACGGTATTATTATTTAACTATTCTAAAATCAATTGATAAAAACGCTGGAATGTTTTTTAGAAAACAACTGACTCCATAGGTGGAATTTGGAAGATTAATTCTATTTTGGAGTTTATTTTTATAAGGAAATTCACATACGTGGATTAGTATTAAGATTCAAAATGTAAAATATCTAAAGACCTAAGTACAAGCACACATTTTAAATAAAAAAAGTGAGAAGAATGAATAACATTCTTCTCACTTTTAGCAATTAGGGTCGGCATATACATAAATATGCGTTTGAGTGGAATTTTGGATGAAAAATCCACATGCATAGTATACCAAAATATTTAAGGCCCTTCGTATGCAATATTGCATACGAAGAGTAGGTGGATATAATAGTTAACTTACTTCTATTAAAAGTAAAATGTGTTTATATTAAAAAAGGTAAAATCCAATTAAAGCTGGTTAAGATCTTAATTCTTCATAGCTACCTAATTAATCAATTCTAGCTATTGAGTAGGAAAGAGTTAATTAATTTGAAAATGATTTGAGTAGGTAAATTCTCCGTTATACTTAATTACTGCAATATATGTCCCTTTAGTATATACATTTGTAATTGGTGTTCTCCAAATTTCTAACCCTTTAGGCGTAGTAATAAATTCTGGTTCAATTGTAATAAAGCGTTGTAAAGTACCGTCAGGGTGAACCTTGAAAATCTTCATTTTGGCACCAAAATGCGCTCTACCAAAACGTTGAGTTAAGTAGAAAGTATCTCCTGTTATGAGGTGTTCAATATTCCAGTCGGGTTGGTATGTACTATTTTCAGCTCCCTATAAATCAAAGGCTACGGGAAATATGGTAATAGCAATTCTCACATTATTGAGGGACTGGAAAAACAACAAAGACGTTCTCAAATGCATGTATAGATATTTATAACAAAGATTCAAAAAAGAATAGGTAATATAGCTATTGGAATAAGATTGTTTTTGTCTATCTCCTGAAAAGGAGGATGGACAAACCATACCAAAGAAACTTGCATTTCATTATCTATAGAAGTGTAATGTCATTAAAGTGAGATAGGATACAGGCTAATATTGAGAAATGTAAAGTTTGTAGAGTTTGAAACAAATTAAAGAAGTAACATAAGGGATTTACGCATATAGTAATGTCGACGGATGAAGTTAACGGAATATTCGTTTTAATAAGATAAAATAATAGTATTTTTATCTTATAATATTGTTACTACGATGAAATAAGGCTAATAATTAGTTAACTTAAAAATTAAATTCAGATAGGAAGAGGATAATGAAGACCAGAGATAATTATAAAATTATTGTGATTGGCGCTGGGACTGCAGGACTATCTTCTACTGCACATTTGTTACGAAATGTATCCCTATTGAAAGAAAGTATAGCTATTATCGATTCATCTAAAAAACATTACTTCCAACCACTATGGAGTTTAGTTGGGGGAGGAATTGTTTCAAAGGAATGTACGATGCGTGATCAAGAATCACTTATTCCAAAAGGAGCAACGTGGATTCCTAAAAGTGTTGTTAAGTTGTTTCCAGATCAAAATAAGATACTTTTAGATGATGGAATGCTACTTGAATATGAGATTCTTATTGTAGCAGCCGGTATACAAATAAATTGGGGTGGTATTAAAGGCTTAAAGGAGTCTATTGGGACCAATGGGGTTTGTAGCAATTATTCTTATAAATATGTTGATTCTACTTGGAGAGAAATTGAAAAATTCAAAGGAGGAAATGCGATTTTTACCCACCCCAATACTCCTATTAAATGTGGTGGCGCCCCACAAAAAATTATGTATTTAGCAGAAGAGTATTTTTGTAATGGCGGTTTGAAAAACAGAAGTGAAGTAATGTTTTATTCTGCGAACGCTAACATATTTCAGGTACCGCGTTATGCTGAAACATTAGAACAAGTACTAGAAAGAAAGCAAATTATAACGAACTATAATAAAAACTTAGTAGAAATTATCGCTGAAAAGAGAGAAGCAATTTTTGAAGATACGCAAACACTGAAACGAGAAACAGTACCATATAGTATGATACATGTTGTTCCACCAATGGGGCCACCTAACTTTATTAAAGAAAGTGAGATAAGTGATTATCAGGGGTGGGTAGATATAAGTCCTTATACTTTGCAGCATGTAAAATATAAGAATATTTTTGGAATTGGAGATTGTACCAATTTACCTACATCTAAAACTGGAGCGGCAATTCGAAAACAAATACCTGTCTTAAAACAAAATATTTTGGACGTACTTAATGGAAGAGATTTGCAGGCTAATTATGATGGGTATACATCCTGTCCGATTGTTACAGGATATAAAAGTCTTATACTCGCTGAATTTAACTATGAACATGAGCCTCAAGAAACGTTTCCGTTTAATCAAGCGAAAGAACGGTATAGTATGTTTTTACTTAAAAGGTATATGTTGCCCTATATGTATTGGAATTTAATGTTGAAAGGGATTCTATAAGGAAAGATAGAGAGTTGTTGTAACAACCGAGAAGTAATTTGAAATAAGCATTTGGAGGGAATAGCTATGCTTTTAAAATATTTTTATGATGAAAAATTAGCTCATGCTTCCTATTTAGTTGGTTGTCAGAAGGAAGGCGTAGCAATTGTTATTGATCCCAGCCGCTATATAGAACAATATATAGAATTTGCTAAGAAAGAGGGAATGGAAGTAATTGCTGCGGCTGAGACTCATATTCATGCAGATTTTCTATCTGGGTCTAGAGAACTTTCCCTTCTTTTTAATGCAAATTTATATGTATCAGATGAAGGAGATAGTGATTGGAAATATCAAAATCTTAACGAGGGCCGATACAATTTGGTTAGAGAGGGAACAGAGTTTAAGGTTGGTCATATAAAATTCAATGTCATTCATACCCCAGGGCATACGCCTGAAAGTATTTCCTTTTTAGTAACCGATACAAGTCAAAATAATTATATGAATGATAAACCGATAGGAATATTCACAGGTGATTTTATATTTGTAGGAGATATAGGTAGACCCGATTTATTAGAAATTGCTGTTGGTATTAAAGATACCGCAAAAATAGGAGCGAAACAATTATTTGATTCTATACAAAAAATAAAAATATTCCCCGATTATTTGCAAATATGGCCATCACATGGTGCAGGAAGTGCATGTGGAAAAGCATTAGGAGCAATTCCAACTTCCACATTAGGTTATGAAAAGATGTTTAATTGGGCGTTTCAATGTAATGATGAAGATAATTTTATATCGAATTTATTGACGGGACAGCCAGAGCCTCCAAAGTATTTTCCATTAATGAAGCATTTAAATAAGTATGGTCCACCAACTCGTAAGAAGAGAGAGATTACTGCTATTTATATAATAGAAGAACTTCAAGAAGTGATGAGGGGTGTTCAGCAAATAGTTGATATAAGGGATGTAGAGTGTTTTGCTGCTGGCCACATCGAGAAGTCAATTAACATACCTTATAACAATTCTTTCACAACTTGGTGTGGGGGGATATTAGATTATAAAAAAGAAACTTTAATAATTTTAGATGCGGAAAATGTTAAAGTGGAGGAAGTTATTAGAGACTTTGAGTCCATTGGCTTAGATAATATTATTGCTTTTGCACCTTCAAAGGTAATTCAAAGATTCCATAGTTTAGAGATTTATAAGGAAAAAACATCAAATGAATTATATCCGTTAATAAAAGATGGAAGTGTAAAGGTTATCGATGTGCGTAGTAAAAAAGAGTGGGATGAAGGACATCTTCATGATGCAATACATATCACTTTAGGTAATCTACTTGAACGGCTAGATGATGTACCGAAAAATTGTCCAATAGTTTTACAATGTCGAACGGGGTTACGTTCCGCTATAGCAGCTAGCATTTTACAAAAAGCTGATATAAAGAAAGTAGTTAATTTAAAGGGAGGATTTCTTACGTGGAAAAAAGAAGGGCTCCCCTATACAACATGTAATCAAGAAATTTGAAATATATCAAAAGAGTCAAATGGAAAGAAAATAGAATCATTTGAAATAATCTAAGGGGATAAATAATAAAATTCAATTGCTATCAGTATGGGATATATAAACTAAAAATGATTTATTAAAGCCGCATTAAACGATAAAATTAAGCACAAATATGCTGATGTGTATCTATTCTATCAAAGTACATAAAACTAAAACTAAGATATTCGAACGAACTCAAAAAGCCGAAACCCCTTAACTTAGGAATTTCGGCTTTGATAATGGTATCTGGCATGTTTACTGCAATAGAGTTATAAGTTCTTAAATTCCTTAAATTAGAAACTTGTACTTGATTACCGTAGTTAAATTGTTGCCCTTTTAAAAGAACTGGTTAGAGAAAAAAGAAAAATCTATTGGTTAGCATTTAACCGAAAGATTTTTCTTTGAATTAGCGTCTTTTATATCATAATTATTGAGGAAGGGAAATTCGACTGAGAAATGCTGTCAAATAAAAGAATAGGCTAATCTAATTTCTAATGGTCCCAGTATCTTTTATTTTGACGTGTGTCTTTACATTTATTTTAGCCTCTGCTAACGCTTGCAACCAATTTCCTTTTATTTTTTTCCACTCGTTATATTGAAAAGCTCTAGCATATAACGATAATCCGATAGGATCAATTTTATTCTTTTGTAATTCATACAACATATTTTGTAATTTCTCATTAATTTCTTTTTGAACCTCATTTTCTAAATTATGTATGTTTTTTTTATTATCATAATGCTCCTTAATTAAATGTGCGTTAGTTTTTTCTATTACAGCTACATTAGCGTTTATATCGAAATTAAATACAAACTTTCCTTTTTGAAAATTAACATCTATTTTCCTAGTCGCATTCTGTATTAATATAGAAGTGTTTGGTTTTTGGCTGGATTTTTTAGGTGGAAGCACAAGGTGTAGTATCATCCGGCCTTTATTTTTGGGCTTATTTAAAAGATTGAAGAACTTAACATTTTTTTTAGGGATACGGCTTAAATATTTACCTTGTCGATCTAAAAGTGCAATTCCTACCGTGTCGATTTCATTCTTTGTTTTTTTTATAACTGGAACAGCTTGTGTCATTCCTTCTTCATTTTTTTCTCTCATTAATTGTTGAATCGTGGAAGAAACGGATTGATTATTTTGAATGGAGGATTCGATTACACTACTTATGTAAGATGGTAGTGATGGTTTATCGGGCTTATTAATTGTGAAAATTTCTTCTACAGGTCCATCAACAAGTACTACTTTAGCATTAATGGTAGCGTAAGGATCACGGTAAGAAGAATCAAGCTCCTGCATCCAATTTGCTTCTTGGGCCAATTTTTTCCCAATTAAAATGATTTCAGCTTTTGAGGCTGTCATATAGCCCGTTAACTTCGTATCTATTTTACTGAATCCATTATATACAGTGGATGCCCGCGTCCATTGCTCTATAGTACTTCTTTGCTGTTTATGATGAAAGAGTGGTATGCTTGTGCCCACTTTTATGTCTCCATTAGAAGTTCTATCTAAGGCGATTAACAGGATTAATGAAACCTGTTCAAGAGGGATTCTTTGACTACAACCGATTAAACATACACAACAAGTTACAATCCATATCCATTTTCGAATCAAAGTTGTTTCCTCCTAGTTAACCAAGTGAAAAGAATGCTGTATGCGAAAAAAAAGATTGGTAATAGAATAAAAAAAATGATATTTAAGATATCCATAAGAGAATATATAAACAAATATTGATCCACGTCGGGATTTAGAAAAATAAATAAGCCGACTATTAAAAACATAAAACTAACGAGCACCCAATTGCGAGCATTTTTTTGAAGTAAAATGGTCACAGATTCAAAACTGAAAAATAAATACGGATATATTGTAGTAGAAAATACAATCAAATAGTAAGCGATATATATAATTTCTAATCGTTCTATGAATGAAAAACGAACCCCTTTTAACAAATGAAATACTGGCCAAATTACGTCTTTTATCCCCTCCGGACTAAAGTATATATAAGAAAGAATAGTCACATATAGATAGAAAAACATGGTTCCAGTATTCGCTATTAGTATTCCTTTTATGGCTTTTTGTTTTTTTTGTAAGAACGGATAAATAAAATATGCAATTTCTAAGCCAGCATAAGGGGTAATTGTTTCTTTTGTTGCCTTTACAATAGGGGATATGCCATCTTTAAAAATAGGTAGTAGGTGTAAAGGATTGTAGTTACTCTTTAATGAAAACAGAAGAAATAGTGGCATCCAAGCAGTGAAGAAGAAAACAAGCATAGAATAACTAGTAAGAGCCCTTATCCCACTCAATGATAAAATAATAAAAGGCAATAGTAATAATATGGCGATTTGAAAAGCAGGAGTGGAAGGGAATATCCACACTTTTATAATGTCAGTTGCCTTTAATAAAGTATTAAAACCAGCAAAAAATAGATAAAAGGCATATAAAAGAAGAAAAATTGTTCCTAGCCATTTACCAAAGTATGTTTTTAAAATCTGTGAGAAATTTTTGCTAGGACTTTTTTGTAACATTAATACAATAAATACGCCAATTATAGAAGTAACCATCCATCCCAGAATGATAGAAATCCAGCCATCTGTGCCAGCGGTAGTAGCAAGTGGGCTTGGCATAATTAACATACCCGATGCAAGTTGCAGTGAATGGATGAAAACAATAAATTCAAATAAAGTTATGTTTTGAAATTTAAGATTCCCCATGCGAACCACCTTCTTTTTTCTTTTTTTGTTCCGGCTGTCCTGTACTCGAGCGGGTGGTGATCATGGAAATAGGAAATCTTACAAAAGAATCTTTTAACTCTTGGAGACGAAATGGTGCAATTGGCAATCCATATGGTGAACCATAGGAAGTTAATGAAACAAAATGAGCAAATAAGAGCATTAATCCACTAACAATACCTACAATCCCATAAAAATAGGCTAATAACATCATTGGAAAACGAATAAGCCGAATACAACTTGATAAATCATAATTAGAAACAATAAATGATGCAATGGCGGTAATAGATACGATAATAACCATAACGTTACTCACAAGACCAGCTTGAACAGCCGCCTGCCCAATTACAATCCCTCCAACAATTCCAATTGTTTGTCCAATTGGTTGTGGTAAGCGAATACCAGCTTCACGTAGCATTTCTAGTGTGATTTCCATTATAAAAGCTTCCAATAAAGGAGAGAAAGGGACTTTAACTCTTGACGTTGCAATAGAAGTGTATAGATCTAAAGGAATGATTTCAAAGTGAAAAGAGACTATAGCAATATAAATTGCGGGTAAAAAAATAGCTATAATAAATCCTGCAAATCGTAATAAGCGAAAAAATGATGCAATGAGCCAATGTATATTATAATCATCTGGAGTCTGAAAAAATCCAATTAAATTCATTGGGACAATCATCGCACCAGGAGATCTATCAATTAACACTGCTACTTTTCCATCAAGTATATGATTAGAAATGGCATCTGGGCGTTCACTTAAATAAGCCTGTGGAAAAGGAGTCCAATTTTGATCCTTTGTAAAATTAGATAGTTCTCCAATGCTCAATACCGCATCCGTTTTAATTTTACAGATTCTAGTTTCTATTTCTTGGACCACATCTTCGTTTGCTACATCCCCTAAGTAAATTAAATAGACTAAAGAAGTGGCGCGTTCTCCAATTGTCATTTTTTTAATTTTCAATTCAGTAGAAGGAATATATCGACGAATTAAGCCTATGTTTTTTGTGGCATTCTCAATAAACCCATCATGTGAGCCTTTAATAGTAACTTCTGAAATGGGTTCTTGAATCGCTCTTTCTGCCCAGCCTTTTGTATTTATTAGAAGGGACCTCTTTTCTCCTTCCATAAACAGTACACATTGTCCCTCAAGTAATCCTTCTTTAATTTCATTCCACGTATATACTATTTTGGTATGAGTAGCAATAATATTAGAATTAAATATTTGACTGTCTTCATTCACTTCTTGTAATAATGGTGTAACAACATTTCCTTTTAATGCAACACCATCTGTAAGGCCTTCAAAATAATATAGTAAAATATTCGTGTTTGTTTTTAATTGCAAAGGATGTTCAATCAAATCTGCACTAATATCAAAGATGTTATCTAATGTATTTTTAAGTTCTTTTAAGTTACTTGTTTGGATTTTTTCAATGGTTTTATCTGTCTTTGTTTCTAGGGTCTTTTCATTTAAGGACAAAATTGACACCTCTTTAATATATAACGATTAGTTGTAGTTATTATTTTTATATGTTTGAATTTTATTCACTAATTTAAACGGATTGAGATCAAGAATAACTAAAATTGAAGTACTATATTATAAATTCAATAATTGAGAGTAAAAAAGTAGATGTAATTTGTGTAGAAATCTAAGTATCAAGATAGAAGTGAAATTTGAATGATTATAATAAAAAAGAACCCTTGATAGGTTCTTTTTAATAGTTGGTAAATCTGTTTTCAACAATAGATGGCGATAAAGGTAGTAATTTAGATGTCTTTATGTTACTCAGCTGAATTTTGTAGGAAGAATTATTTTTTCATACCTCAATGCTCAATAAAAAAGGACATTTCATTTATTTGGGTGTTTTAGTGTATTTGAATTTTGCACGCTAACAAATTTTGTTTAGGGACAAAATGTGAAGTTTTATTCTGAAATAACAGAAAGTTAATGCGGCAAAATTCCTATTGGTAATTTGGATAGGTATCAAATATTTCTTTGGCCTTATTTTCTTGATATGACCGTACGTTTATATGTTTCTAAGGGAAAGAAATATTTTCATTTTTATTACCATCTATTGTTTGATTAAGATGGTAACATGAAAATAAAACGTTTACAACCAGAAAATAAAGAAAAAATAGTAAAATACGACTTTTTTCGACAAATATTCCTATAAAACGTTTTGTAGGAATTAGCAATAATAGCTTAATATATTAAAGTGAAATTCAATGAATAAGAGTCCAAAGGCATGAATTTAAATGATAAAGTTATAATTTTCTTTTTTGAACTGTAAGTGTTTTACAAGTATAGTTAAACTTTAATCCAACTAGCATTTCTTCCTTTTGTCACTAGCTTAATATGGCCAAACAATTGCAAGGAATTTAAAGCCTTACTGATTGTACTCTCTGCTATGTCTGGATATGTGTTACGAATACACTCCTTAGTAAAGGGTTGTTTTTGTTTAAGGATAAAATCCTGAATTCTCTCCACTTTAGTATGCTTACATATAGAATCTAGAACTGTATTATGAAGATCTTTGTACGCCTCTAATATAATAGTTAAAAACGTTTTTAACCAAAAGCTACTATTATGTTCCTCGCAGTACCAATTTACCGAAGATTTATAAATCGAATTGTAATATTCAGATTCATTTTTCTTAATGTATTTATCCAGACATACATATTTTACAAATGTATTTCCACTCTTAATTAATAGCAATTGCATTAACATAAGTGCCAATCTGCCGTTACCCTGATTAAAAGGGACTATGCAATAAAAATTAAATATAAAACGAGCTATTAATAAAAGTGAATGATGGCCCTTACTAGAATTTAATGAGTTATATTGATCACATAATTGTTCCATTACTTGTGGAATAAGCTCATGTGGAAGAATGCGGTAACTATTTAAGTGCATTCCGTTTTCAGGAATACCTGGAATAGTAAACGGTTTTTCGCGCCATTTGGCACTGTCAGAGGTAATGTAATGTATTAATTGAAAATGTAATTCCTGTATAGTCTCTGGATTGATTAATAAATCACAGGAATTCTTATGTACAAAAGTAAGTGTTTGATAAAAACAAAAGATAGCATCTTCCGAAATATTTTGAGGTACTATATCATCTAATATAAGTTCTTTTAATCTTTTATTTGGGACTTTTATATCTTCATAGGTAGTAGTAAAGTTTTTTATGTAATGAAGTGGTATGGTTTTTTCTAAGCTAGTAAATATATCAGGATTTTGTTCCTGATAAGCAGCTAATTTTCCTTTTAATTCACTAATTTCACTGATTATATTTAATAGTCTCCTTTTTAATTCAATATTTTTATACTTGTCATCGAAAAAATTTCTCATTTTTATTCCCCCTGTAACCCCTTAACATGCTGTTACATAAATCTTTCCATTCTAAAGATAGTTTACAACATTATTTTGAAATAACAATATATTTATTTTGATTTTGAACTTATTTTAGAATCAAAATTGTTATTTAAATTTGATTAACGAGTTAGAACTTATGATTAATCATGTTTGAATAAAGAATGAATATACACAGATAGAAAATATAGTTTGACTTAAATTCATTTTTATGAATTTACGAGATGAAAATATAATTTTAGAATTATTATTAGTGTAGTTTGCTGTATTATTGCTGGGAATTTACTAGAAAGTAACTAATTTTCACAAATAAAATAAAGAAATCTTAAAGAGGAATCAATAGGATCTAATTTGAATAGGCATAATCCTAACATTAAATGTGCAAATGTACAATAATTAAATGAAAAAAATATGAAAATATCGACTTTTTTCGACAAAATAAATTAAATAGAAAAACAATCTAATGTAAGAAAATTGTTGCTTTAGATGGTCTCTGCATTTCATAAATTAATATTGAAGGAATTATCAAATGGTTTTTACGAGTAATAAAAGAGTAGATATATAAATTAAATTGTGACAATTATAAAGTTAGTATTCTCCATTTTCATTATTTAATTTAACAAATTTAATAATATTAAGGTGACTTTCTATATTTAATATAAGTATTTGATGGGGTATGCTCATAAAAAGTGTCATTTTCTATATATCCATGTAGCATTTAGCGCTTGTATTGCGAAATATTTTGACATAAGTTAATTTAAATATTAGGTACAGAAACATTTTAAGGAAAAGAGTCAGTATGAAAGTATCCTGAAAAACGTTTCACCCTAAAAACGTTTTTCCTCAAGAAGATTTTCAGGAGCACTAAAGTTTTTTAATTTGTTTCTGTGCCTTATTAGATAAAAATAATATAATAAGTTGTTTAGAAAAGGTGAAAAATTCCCCCATTATAAAATGAATTCATATCACTTAACGTCTGTATGTTCTAGTTAAAGTAGGAATTTAAAGAAAAGGAAAGGGCTAGCTCTAGTTATAATTAGTGCAATAAATAGGGGGCTACTCAAATTTTTTTGTTTGATTTAGTAAGAATAATTATAAACGAGTTAATTCAGTATAAAAAATGTAATGTTACACAATTGACGAAGCTTTTAAAAATTCCACAATCCACTGTTTCCCAACATTTATCGAAAATGAGGGGTAAGGTGCTAAAGGCTGAAAAAAAGGGTTTAGAGATGTACTATTATATTACTAATCTAAAGGCGAGTCAGATTGTTGGAATTTTAGGTTTGTAAATAAACAAAACTTCACATATTTCATTATAAGTAAAACGCAGAATAATCCCCCACAAATACGTGGGGGATTTCTTTTATGAAAATAATATCAGTCTTTTTGAGTAGTGACACGATGGTCACCATGTTCTAATGTGCTAATAAAAGAAAAATTTTGAAAGTGCTAAAACGCTTCATATTTTTCAATATAATTTATGTCGCAAAAATCTTTTAATTTCATCAAAAGCTAAGTGACGATGACCAGCCTGACAATGTTGTTCACCACCAGTTTTCTTAGTGAAAACTACAGAAGTGATGGAGGCTGCATTACATAGCTCCGATTCGATTTGCGGTAATCGGCTAATTGGAACGTACTGATCGTCTTCACCAGCCAGGAGCAATACTTCTTGATTTATGAACTGACCGATTCCTGCCATCGTATGTTTTTCAAAGTTTTTAAGTAAGTTAAATGGCGTTTTTTCACCTGTATTTTCCATACCTTTTTTAACTTTCCAGTTCAGGTCGATGCTGGTAGCCATCATTTGTTTAAACATGGTATTAATTTTGTCAGCTTCATTAGTAGCCAGAAGCGTGGTCAATTTATTCCAGATATTATCCGGCATGCGCATCTTGAGTGCATCAAGGCCACTATAAAAAATATTAAAGGCGATGACTTTGTCGATTCGTTTTTCAAAAGCGGCGACACGCATTGCCAAGTAGCCGCCCCAAGAAGCTCCGAGAATACTAACACGGTCAAGTTTGAAATAGTCAATGACTGTGGAAACGGGCTTCTCCCAGTTGTGGATGAATTTTAAGCCGTTTTTCAGTGCTGTTCCTTGTCCAGGTCCATCAAAAACTATAATATTATAATTGCTTCCTATGAGGTAGTTCATCATCTTCATCATTTCCTCCATGTAGGAATCGTAGCCTCCAAAGAAAAGTAGTGTATTACATGCGCCTGGTGTCATGAATTTGATTGCAGGAAGATAGGAATCTTCATAAGGAATTTGATAGGTTTCATACTCAAAGTCATGAAAGCCCTTATAAAAAGTTTCACGGTATTTTTGGTACACTTTTTCTTTTTTTGGATCGGATGATTCCATATAAAACTCGGCAGCCTGATAATAAACCGAAGCCAGATCGAAGTCTTTCTGATGCTCCCGCATTGCTGCATATTCTATCCAAGTGTTATACCAGCTGTCCGTGTCTGTAAGTCTTGGGATGATGGCTTGCAAATCCTGATTTGCCCGCTCATCGTCTTGATAGAAATCGTTGAAAAAACGGTTAATTTGCAAATTGAACTGTTCGTTGTTTACATACTGTTTAAACATAAAATCCCTCCTTATATTTGACTACAAGGTAAGGATAAGAGAAGTATATTAAAGAAACAACAAGCAGGAAAGGGTAAGAAGTACGAAATCGAACCATAAGGATATAAATGGTTTGATAAGCAACTTTGGGAAGGAGATTGATTATTAATGGAAGAGGATGTTCGCGTTTATAAAACGAAGAAAAATATTTCTAATACACTTATTACCCTCTTGAACGAAAAAGAGTTTGGGCGAATTACAACTAAAGATATTTGCATACATGCTATGGTGAGTAAGTCCACATTTTACAGCCATTTTGCAGATAAATATGATCTTTTGGAAAAATTAGTGCAAAATTATGTCTGCTGGTTCAAGGAAGAAATTGAATTTCGTTTCGCATTAATAGAGAATGGAAATGTGGCTCAAGCTATTAATATGATAACCGATAAGATCTCAGCGCGAAAAAAAGAGGTTGCAACTTTACTCCATGTACGTGTTCCCTCAGCGGATTTACGTTTAGAATTAGAATCCATTTTATATAATGCCTGCTATTCCTATTTGAAAGAGCAGCAGGTTGAAGTAAGTGTGCCGATTGACTTTGTAGCTCAGTTGTATACAGCAAACGCAATGGTGTCAATCAATTGGTCGCTGAGCAACGATAAAAATCCAGATGTGGTTGAACTAATCGATAATATGCAGGGATATGTTTTTGATCTGATTTTGTCAGGTGGCGAGAGAATGTAATAAATCATGAAACCTGCTTAATAATGTAGTTATCGTGTGGGGTGTGGTTGTAAAAAATTAAGTAATCGATATTTGGATTTTTTGTGAATCTTTATTGGTTTTTAATAAACTCTTTACTACATAATGTTACAAAATAGAATTAATTTGCTTAATTTAGCCCCATATCAGGTTAATAAATAAACTAAATGTGTTTATGTTATTGAACTATTAATATATTAGTAGGTGATTTGTTCGTTTATCCCTATATTGCTATTATATTAGCATAAACAATATATTGGGGGGACGAGTATGAATTTGAAGTTAACATCTAAGTTAGAAAGATTAAGAAAAAGTAAAAAAGGAATTGGTGCTTGTGTTTTAGCTGTAGGGGTGACGGCAATTACAATGATTCCTCAAAGTGCATATGCACATGGGTTTGTTGAAAAGCCGAGTAGTCGTGCTGCTTTATGTAGTCAGAATTATGGAGCATTAAATTTAAATTGTGGAAATGTAATGTACGAACCTCAAAGTCTAGAAGCACCTAAAGGATTCCCAGATGGTGGACCGATTGATGGGAAAATCGCTTCGGCAGGAGGACTGTTTGGAGGGATTCTTGACCAACAAACATCAAATCGCTGGTTCAAAAACACAATAAAGGGGGGAGCAAATACATTTACATGGAAATACACAGCGGCACATTCTACAAGTAAATGGCATTATTACATTACCAAAAAGGGATGGGATCCTAATAAACCATTAACACGTGCTGAATTAGAACCAATTGGAACTGTGAAACATGACGGTTCGGCAGCATCAAATAATTTAACACATACAATTAATGTACCAACTGATCGCAATGGTTATCATGTTATTTTAGCTGTATGGGATGTAGCAGATACGTCAAATGCGTTTTATAATGTAATTGATGTAAATCTAGTAAATAATGAAGCTCCCGATACAGTAGCTCCAAGTCAACCAACTGGATTAAATGCGTCTAAAGTTTCTGCCAATAGTGTTGAACTAACATGGAAGGCCTCAAATGATAATATAGGCGTAAAAGAATATCAAGTGTTACGTAATGGAGAAGTAATTGGTACGGTACCAGGTACAACTTTTACTGATAAAAAACTAAAAGCAAATACGGAATATACCTATACAATAAAGGCATTAGACGCTGCTGGAAACATATCAAAAGAAAGTGAAAAACTAAAGGTTAAGACAACAAATGAAACTCCAGATAAAGAGGCTCCGACTCAACCAAAAGGATTACATAGTATGGGTACAACAGCGACAACTGTTGATTTGATGTGGAGTGCGTCTGAAGATAATGTAGGTGTTGATCATTATGTTGTATATAGAGAAAGCACTGGGGTTATGAATAAAATTGGGACAGCGGATAATACATCCTTTATGGATAAAGATTTAAAAACTAATACATCGTATAAATATGTAGTGACGGCGGTTGATTTAGCTGGAAATGAGTCTAGTAGAAGTGATGTTTTAACTGTAGCAACAAAACTAGAGGACTCTACTTATGAAAAATGGGATGCAAGAAAAGCATACAATAAAGGTGATAAAGTAGTACATGAGGGAAAAGTGTATGAAGCGATTCAAAGTTATCAAGGGAACGGCGATCCAAATTGGATTTTTGCACTATCGCTTTGGAAGCCAGTTTTAAATAAATGATCAGTGGAAAAGGGTAGTTATCACTTATTCTATGTGCAATACCGGAACAGGGGTGCAATTTTTACTCTTCATCCCAATATATACGAAATGAAATTATTAAAGAACCCCAATGGTATTCCATCAAAAAGGAATTCCATTGGGATTCTTTATTTTTTAATTTGTAATAGCGTATATTTTCACTGTAAATTTGTTAGTGGCACCAAGTGGGCTTGCAATATAATATTTAGTATTCGTATAAGCTTCAGTCCTAGATCCATGTGAAATATTTTTCCAACGAGTAGAATCTGTACCTAGAGAAACGTCAATCATTACATTGAAAGAGATAGAAGAAGGATGATCTTTTTCTGAAGGCTCAATAATCCATTTTAATTCCTTAGTACCTACAGGTAAACTATCAATTTTAAAGTTTTGACTGGATCGATTTTGTTGTCCGGACAAAGGGCTAGATTCGGATGAAATTTGCGAAATTAATATTTCTTTTTCATTCGAATGTATACCATTTAATTTAATGATACTATCAATTAAACCTGGACCAGGAAAATCAGCTGCGATAATACCAGAATGTTTAATTCCACCTTGTTGCAAGAGTTCGGTCCCAAGTGTATTCATTCCACCATAAAATACTTGACCATTTATATCACGAGGGAAATCTTCCCACGCATTAGTTGTAGCTTTTTGAATCATCTTGGGGTTACTATCAGTATTTCTGCTCTCTTTACCACTTGCAACAAACCAAGGATAAACATTATTTAATAATGCAGCAGCACCACCTGTGCCACTAAAATGGTTAAGATAGATTTTATCATTGTTAAAATTATTATTTGCATTTTGAAGTTGGGTTCTCACCGCATTCCATTTTTCATACATTCCGTCTGGTCCGTTTTCAATTTCAAATGTATCTTGTATATTTAAGCTATCGTAATTAATACCATATTGCTGAGAGGCTGTAAAGTTTTGTAAGATTACAATTTTCCCTCGGATGTCTCCTAGAGTAGGGTTATTTCTTTTTGAAGTTGGTACAGAACTCGGATCCCAAAAATAGGAAGAATTAAGGTCTTTGTATTTATTAAGTATTTCCTCGAATGATAGTGAGCCACTTTCAGGAGTAGTTTCTTCTTTTAAGCGCATTAAAATTGTTTCTGTAGGATGATCTTTTAAAAATTGAATTGCCTCTTTTAATACATCTTCAAACATTGCTTTTTGATTTACAATCCCATGGTACATTGCAAAAGAATCTTTTACACGTTTAACACGCATATCTACATATCGAATTCCGGAATTTAATTGTTGTGGTAGACTCATAGTTTGATTTCTTGTCAAATTTTCATCAAGAAAACTTGCTCCATGTAAAGCCATTGTACCGTGAGTCCCTGGAATAGATATTTCACTCAATTTTGTTGAATCTGCTACTTTCGACATCCATGCTGGGTTTTGATAGCCTATATTGGATTCATAGGAATAACCTGGATGACTATCAGCAAAAATAGTAGATGGTGTACTTAAACTTGCTAGTGTGAAACAAGTAAGGATACTAATTTTAAAAAAATTCCTCATTTTTATTTTGTTCATTTTATCTCTCCTGACTTTTAAACAATAGATATAATAAAACAAGATGATTTTTTACTACATCTATTGTTTTCATTCTTAAAGTAATGAATTTTTGTGTTTGAAAAAATCAAAATAGGGTAGGAAGTTATTTGAGATTTTAATAGTTTGTTGTAATAAATTGTATCTAATAGTCAAACGGATTCTTAAAGAATTGAAGCATAGATAGGTAAAAAACAAACTTTCCGCTGTACTGTATACAAACAAAACAGAAGTCTTAAAAAAGACTTCTATTTTGTGACATATAATGAATGATAAGGTGGTTAACAAATCAAGATAATGTGACTGAGTGGTAAAAATCTATTTATAGCTGTTTCAGAATTTTTTATAACAAGGTTACTTATGAAAAATGGGACTCTGTTAGGCTAACAAAAATTAAGAAATTCTACTCATTAAAACTTAAACTAACTACAGTTGCGATAGATTGGGCTGCATGTTCCCAGCTTCCATCTATCACTTTTCCAATCTGTTGACCAAGTGTATTTAAATCATTTGGATTAACTGGAATCCCATTATACGCAGCAAGAATTGATAAAAGTGGAGCGGCAAAAGGTGTCCAACCACCTCTATCAATATTAAATACAGGCTTATCTATTACCTTTCCATCTTGCACTGTAAACTCATAATAAAATTGATCATCTGGACGAAAACTTAAATGATGAGAAATTTGTCCCTTAACATATGTTTTACCGCCACCTAAATTTACTACTTCAATTGGTTTTACATTAAATTCATGCTCAAATACTTTAATTTTTTTAACTTCTGGACCATTTAAGGCAGCTTTAACTGCTGTTTCCAAATTATTTTGTGCAAATGGTTGAATACTCATCTGTGTCTCTTCTTTTTGGATAGGAGCCTCTTTTTCAGCAGCAAACACTGATGTACTTGGTAGTGCACCTGTAGCCAATGTAGCTGCAAGTGCTGTCGTCATCATGATTTTTCTTTTCATCTTCATAGTTTTCTTCCTCCCTTAAAGTTATGATATATAATTTTTTAAAGACTGACATGGGGCAATATTTTATTTCATAATGCACGCAAAAAACTAGTTTAAGAATTATGTGAAATTATGTCAGGAAATTAAAGTTAATTATATATGCACTTACAATGATAGCTATCTACACATATTTTTTCAATTTTCTAATAAATAATACAGTAATACCTTTTCATAAGGCAATTTAGTGTTTCAATTCTCTCTTTGTACGTTTTAAACAAATTAAAATCGTAGTGGTAATAATATATTTGTAATCAAATGTCGTATATACTTCGAGAAAAGTACACAATATTTTTATAAAAAACTATAGGAATTATCATGATATAGTTATCAAACTAAGTAAGATAAATGTTAATATTATGAAGAGATTCCAGTGATCTGCTATAAAATTACTGAAAAATGAGCATGACATCATACACGCATGCGATTGAAAAATTTTATAAGTGGCGTATAAAACTATAACAAATACTACAAATCAATTAAAAAATTTCAGTTATTCTGAATGCGAAGGGCACGTAATATTTATTGTGAACTGTAGTACTGATTAAGATTTTAGGAGGAAGTATGAACAAGAAGATTAAAAGAATCATATTAATTATTGGTATATTAGTAGGCATTAGTATCTTTTTATATTTACAAAACAATTTAATAAGTATAACTGAGGTTAAAATAACCTCTAGTAAAATTCCCTCTTCTTTTAAAGGATATAAAATACTACAAATTTCAGATTTACATAATAAAAAATTTGGTGATAATCAAGACGTTTTAATTCAAAAAGTAAAAAGCATAAATCCAGATATTATTGCTATTACGGGTGATTTAATAGACAGTAAATCGTACGATGCAGAAATGAGTATGCAAGTAATACGAGAACTTGTGAAGGAATATCCGGTATATTTTGTGACAGGAAATCATGAAAAATGGTCAGGAAAATATAACAGTTTAGAAAAAAAATTAAAGAAACAGCATGTCACTGTTTTAAGAAATGAACATGTAATAATACAAAAGGGAGGACACGAAATAAACTTGTTAGGAATTGATGATCCGGAATTTAATACTGGAGATATTGATGAAGGAAGTATTGTAAAAGATGCAATTGTAAAAGCAAAAATTGAAACGCTGCCAGATAGGTATAATGTATTATTATCCCATAGGCCTGAATTTCTAGAAGAGTATGCTGAGGAGAAAGTAGATTTAGTGTTATCGGGTCATGCACATGGGGGACAAGTTCGGTTACCTTTTATCGGGGGATTAGTTGCTCCTAATCAAGGAATACTGCCCAAATATACAGCGGGTTTATATGAACAACAAAATACGTCTATGATAGTTAGTAGAGGATTAGGCAATAGTATCATTCCGCAAAGAGTTTTTAATAGACCTGAGATTGTAGTCGTGCAGTTAAATTAATCTGTACGGCTTTTTTGTTCAGGAGAATAATTTAAAGGTAGTTTTTCTTGAGTACAAGTTTCCATTACAATTTTGTTAAAATTTTTCAACGTTACATAAAGTAACAAAATTTGACCTATTGAGTTTGTTATAGTGTAAATAATCAAAAAACTTAAAAATTAGTCGAGTTAAAATAGTTATTATTAAGCAATATTAAAAATATAAAGGGGTGTACAAATGCATAAAGAATTTGAAATTGAAGAATATACGGCGATTGAGGAGCAAATTCATTATTATAGTACGTCTTTATTAGTAAGTCATCCTGAGCAAATTGTAAAGTATTTAGAAAAACGGTTGGAAAAGTATGCAGAAACGTTACAATATGCACATTTATATCCGGAAACGGTTATATTACCAATACAGCAAATAGTTATCGAATATTCATTAGATGTTGCTAGAATTAGAAGGTATTTAAATTTAAAAACATAACAAAAATCGAATAATTCACAATGAAACAGAGTCGACTTTAAGAAAAGATATTCTAATGTCGACTCTGTTTCATTGATTTAGTAAATAACAGAAAAAATATATGTTTGAAAAGTTTGACATATAATAATTCGAGAGTAAAATAAAAGTGAGTACTCACTCATTTTAAAGAAAAGGGGGGATTTTTAGTGCACCAACCTTCAATTATTTTACGAGATGTATCAAAAAGTTTTGGGAAAAAAGAAGTTTTGCATAACCTTTCGCTGCAAGTAGAAAAAGCAGAAATTTTTGGCTTGGTTGGACCTTCCGGATCAGGGAAAACAACACTCATTAAAATGATTGCAGGTATTAATGAGTCAACTACAGGGGATGTAATTGTTTTTAATACAAACATGCCTAATCTAAATGAAATGAAAATAATTGGTTATATGGCTCAGGCTGATGCATTATACGAAGAACTATCGGCATATGAAAATGCAGATTTTATTGCAACGATGTATGGGTTAAAAGGTAAGCGTAAGAAAGAGAGAATCGTAGAAGTTTTTGAACTTGTGCAATTATCAGAGCATATGAAAAAGCAAGTACAGCATTTTTCAGGTGGAATGAAAAAACGTTTATCATTGGCGATAGCACTCCTTCATGAACCAGAAATATTAATTTTAGATGAGCCAACAGTTGGGATAGATCCTCTACTTCGAAAATCGATTTGGGAGAAGTTTTATGACCTTAAAAAGAAAGGAACAACTATTATTGTAACAACGCACATTATGGATGAAGCTGAGTTTTGCGAACGTCTAGGGCTAATTAGAGAAGGGAATTTAGTTGCGATTGGCACACCGGAGGAATTGAAAAAACAAACATCTTCTGGACGAATTGAAGATGTCTTTATGTTAGAAGGAGTGATTGAATCATGAGAGTTAATGGTGTAGTCATCCGTATCATTCGTCAATTTTTTCGAGATAAGCGTTCTTTAGCAATGATGTTTGGGGCACCAATGTTATTACTTTGGTTATTGTCGCTAGTATTTACACAAAAAGACTATATACCGCATATTGCTGTAGTCGATGTACCTGCTCCTATAGTAAAAGCAATGAAAAATCAAGAAGCATCAATTTATGAATATAGTAAAGACAAAGCAATTTCGGAATTAGAAAAGCAAAAGGTAGATGCAGTAATTCATTTAGAAAATGGAAAAATGAATCTTCTATTAGAAGGCAGTGATTCATCAAAAAACCGTGCGGTACTTCAAGTATTGCAAAAGAGTACAGAGAAGAATAATGTATCAATGATGAAGCCTGAAGTGGATTATTTACATGGCTCTAAAGACATTACGATGTTTGATGGGCTTGGTCCCGTATTAATTGGTTTCTTTACATTTTTCTTTGTATTTATATTGTCCGGAGTATCTTTTGTAAGAGAACGTTTAAGTGGTACATTAGAGAGATTATTGTCCACACCAGTGAGAAGATGGGAAATAGTTGTAGGATATATTATTGGTTTTGGAATCTTTGCATTTATACAATCTATTATAATTGTAAGTTTTTCAGTTTATATTTTAGATTTATATGTAGCTGGCTCAATATGGCTAACGCTACTTATAACATGTATGCTTTCTTTAACTGCACTAACATTAGGCACATTTTTATCGGCATACGCAAATAATGAATTTCAAATGATTCAATTTATACCGCTTGTTATCGTGCCACAAGTTTTCTTTTCTGGGTTGTTTCCAATGGAATCCATGAATACATGGTTACAAATGTTAGGTAAATTATTTCCACTCACATATGGTGCTGACGCTATGAGACAAGTAATGATTCGGAATCAAGGGTTTACAGAGATTGCATTAGATCTTACTGTATTACTACTTTTTTCACTATTATTTGCAGTAGGAAATGTATTTGCATTAAAGAAACATCGCAAAATATAATGATGATAAAAAGGAGCACAATAAATGAAGAAGGATTGGCTGGAAGAATTAGTTGCCGCAACGAATACTGATAAACGTAATGAACGTCAAATGCGTATATTAGAGGCAGCTGTTGATATGTTTGGAGAAAAAGGGTACGCCTCAACTTCAACGAGTGAAATTGCAAAGCGAGCTGGTGTAGCGGAAGGAACAATCTTCCGCTACTATAAAACGAAAAAAGATTTATTGTTTGCAGTCGTGATGCCGACCTTAACAAAGTTCGCTGCACCATTTTTCGTACAAGCCTTTGCAAAAGAAATATTTAAAACAGAGTATGAATCGTATGAAGTGCTTTTAAGAGTAATAATTCAAAATAGATTTGAATTTGCTAAAAAGCACTTTCCAATGATAAAAATATTAATTCAAGAAGTACCATTTCAGCCAGAACTAAAAAGTGAAATACAACAATTAATAGAAACAGAACTGCTTGTACATTTTAAAAAGCTGATTGCTAAGTTTCAAGAAGAAGGGGAAATTATTGAACTTCCGCCTTCTTCTGTATTACGTCTTACTTTATCAGCTGTATTAGGGTTGCTCTTAACGAGGTTTTTATTATTGCCGGAAGAGAAATGGGACGATGAAGTGGAAATTGAAAATACGATTCAATTTATTTTGTATGGACTAACGCCACGGAGGTAATGTGATGCGACAATTTGCTAAACCGATAATTGTTGTAAGTAAATGTTTAGAATTTGATGCCTGTCGTTATAATGGAGAGATGGTTCCAGATTTAACAATTCGAAACTTGCAGCCATTTGTTACATTTATACCTGTATGTCCTGAAGTAGAAATTGGTTTAGGGACTCCTCGTGAAACGATACGTATTGTAGAAAAAAACGGTACGAATAGGCTTGTGCAACCGTCAACACGAGAAGACGTAACTGAAAAAATGGAGCAATTTTCAAATGAGTTTTTACAAACATTACCTGAAGTTGACGGTTTTATTTTGAAGAATCGTTCGCCAAGTTGCGGAACTCGTGATGTGAAAATCTATTCTGGTTTTGAAAAAGGACCAGTAAAAGGAAAAGGAACTGGATTATTTGGCGGAGCAGTAATAAAAAAATTTTCGCATCTTCCAATTGAAGAAGAAGGTAGATTGTCGAATTTTATTATTAGAGAGCATTTCTTTACAAGATTGTTTACAATCGCGCATTACAAAATGATTAAACATACTAAAAACATAAAAGAACTCGTAGCGTTTCAATCAGATTATAAGTATTTATTTATGGCATATAATCAGGTGAAACAAAAAGAATTAGGGCGTATTATTGCAAATCAAAAAAATGAAACAATTGAAGTCGTATTTGATAACTATGAGAAGACTTTATATAAATTATTTATTCGCGCGCCTCGCTATACATCGAATGTAAATGTATGTGAGCACATTTTCGGATATTTTAAAACAAAGCTAAAAAAACAAGAAAAAGATCATTTTTTAGAGCTGTTACAGAAGTATTCTGAAAAGAAAATCCCACTTAGTAGTTTACTTGTAATTTTAAAAACATGGGCCATTCGATTTGATGAAAAGTATTTATTAAGACAAACATATTTCGAACCATACCCTGAAGGGTTAGTAGAAATTTCTGATTCGGGAAAAGGTAGAGATTATTAAACAATAAATTACATAATTCGACACAAAACCTCCTATGTTGTTGTAGAACAATGTAGGAATTTTTTTGTGCATTGGTACAGAATCTGTTTTAAAATTAAGTTATGACAGAATTATAGCAATTGTCTAACTAATATTCGTGTCTTTTAAGAAGTAATGTTTGTAGTAGAAACTCGCACGCTGTCGAAACTCAATATTCGATAAGGGGTGTGTAGCGGAATGGAATTTACTCTAACTCGCGAAAAACAAATGATTAAAGAAATGGTACGTGATTTTGCTGAAAAGGAAATCGCACCGAAAGCTGTATATTATGACAAAACTGCGGAATTTCCATATGAAACATTTCAAAAAATGGGCGAACTGGGATTATTAGGTATCCCATTCCCGGAAGAGTATGGAGGTTCAGGTGGCGATACGTTATCGTACGCGTTAGCTGTTGAAGAGATTGGTCGTGCTTGTGGTGGAACAGGTTTAAGCTATGCTGCAACAATTTCATTAGGTGCTTCTCCAATTTATTATTTCGGTACAGAAGAACAAAAACAGAAATTTTTAGTTCCAATGGCGTCAGGTAAAACGTTAGGTGCTTTCGGATTAACGGAGCCAAATGCTGGATCTGATGCAGGGGGCACACAAACGAAAGCAATTTTAGATGGCGATGAATATGTTATTAGTGGTGAAAAGTGCTGGATTACAAACGCAGAGTATGCAAATACAATTATTGTAACCGCTATCAACGGTTTTGAAGACAATGGTAAAAAACGTATTTCTGCATTTATCGTACCGACTACTAGTGAAGGATTAACGATTTCAAGCCCTTACGATAAGATGGGTGTTCGTGCTTCTAATACTTGTGAAATCGTACTTGATGGTGTACGTGTACCGAAAGAAAATATTCTTGGTGATGTAAATAAAGGATTTAAACAATTCTTATATACACTTGATGGAGGACGTATTTCAATTGCAGCATTAGCAGTAGGTATTGCACAATCTGCATTTGAACGTGCATTGCAATATGCGAAAGAACGTCAACAATTTGGAAAATCGATTTCTAATTTCCAAGCGATTCAATTTAAATTGGCTGATATGGCGACTGAAGTAGAATTAGCGCGTAATTTAGTACATAAAGCAGCTTGGTTAAAAGATAACGATAAACCTTTCGGTAAAGAAGCGGCTATGGCAAAGTTGTTTGCATCTGAAGCTGCAAGTCGTATAGCAAATCATGCAGTACAAATTCATGGTGGATATGGCTATATGCGTGAATATGAAGTTGAACGATATATTCGTGATGCAAAACTTTTAGAAATTGGTGAAGGAACTTCTGAAATTCAACGTCTCGTAATTGCAAGACATTTAGGATGTAGATAAAAAGGAGGAGTCACTATGTTTCAAAAAATATTAATTGCTAATCGCGGGGAAATCGCAGTTCGCATTATGAAAACTTGTCAAAAACTTGGCATTCGTACCGTTGCTATTTATTCTGAGGCTGATGAAAATGCCCTTCATGTAAAATTGGCAAATGAAGCTTACTTAGTAGGCGGTCCGCGTGTCCAAGAAAGCTATTTAAACCTTGAAAAAATTATTGAAATAGCTAAGAAGACACATGCTGAAGCAATCCATCCGGGGTACGGATTATTATCAGAGAATCCATCTTTTCCGATTCGCTGTAAAGAAGAAGGAATCGTATTTATCGGTCCTTCAGAAGAAATCATTACTAAGATGGGAAGTAAAATTGAGTCACGTATAGCGATGCAAGCAGCAGATGTGCCAGTAGTTCCAGGCATTACTACAAATATTGAAACTGCTGAAGAAGCAATTGAAATTGCGAAACAAATTGGTTATCCATTAATGCTTAAGGCATCCGCGGGCGGCGGAGGCATTGGAATGCAGTTGATGGAAACTGAGCAAACGCTCACCAAAGCATTTGAAAGTAATAAAACAAGAGCGCAAAATTTCTTTGGTAACGGAGAAATGTATTTAGAGCGCTATATAGCAGATGCACATCATATTGAAATTCAGCTTTTAGCAGATACACATGGTAATACAGTGTATTTATGGGAACGCGAATGTTCAGTGCAGCGCCGAAATCAAAAAGTAATTGAAGAAGCACCTTCACCATTTTTAGATGAGGGTACACGAAAGGCTATGGGAGAAGTTGCTGTACAAGCTGCTAAAGCACTTGGTTATACAAATGCAGGTACAGTTGAGTTTCTTGTAGATGATCAAAAGAACTTTTATTTCTTAGAAATGAATACAAGATTACAAGTAGAACATCCAGTTACAGAAGAAATTACTGGGTTAGACTTAGTTGAACAACAATTACTTATCGCATATGGTGAGAAGCTATCATTTACACAGGATGATGTAAAACGTAGTGGTCATGCCATTGAGGCTCGTATTTACGCAGAAGATCCGAAAACATTCTTCCCATCACCTGGGAAAATTACAGATTTAACGTTACCGACAAATATACGTATTGATCACTTTTTGGAGAATCAAGTAACGATTACACCTTTCTATGATCCAATGATTGCGAAAGTAATCGCACATGGTGAAACTCGTGAAGAAGCGATTTCAAAATTAAAAATTGCTCTAGAAGAGTTAAAAATAGAAGGTATTAAAACAAACACACCAATGTTACTGCAAGTACTCGGAGACGATGTGTTCAAAAGTGGTATTTATACAACGGGTTTTGTAACGAAACAACTTGTTAAAAAGTAAGATTTATGAATATTAAGGGGGAAAAAATGATGACGAAAGTATATGCATCGATGGCAGGAAATGTTTGGAAGATTGTTGTAGGAGTAGGAGATACAGTAGAGGAAGAGCAGGATGTCGTCATTTTGGAATCTATGAAAATGGAAATTCCAATCGTTTCAGAAGAAGCCGGAACTGTTATGAAAATTAACGTACAAGAAGGCGATTTTGTAAATGAAGGAGATGTATTACTAGAAATTGAATAGGGAGATATAGGGGGAAGCGAATTGAAACTACCTAATTTTGCTGTCATTAAAGAAGTCGGGCCACGTGATGGCTTACAGAATGAAAAAAAGATTGTTGGCACAAAAGATAAAGTAAAATGGATTCAACTACTTACAGAAGCGGGATTGTCGTACGTTGAAGTTTCCTCATTCGTTCACCCTAAATGGGTTCCTGCATTAGCAGATGCAAGTGATGTATTTTCTGAGCTAAAAAGGGATCCAAATGTTACATATGCAGCGCTTGTTCCAAATCAAAATGGTTTGGAACGAGCTTTTTTGCAAAATGTAGATGAGGTGAATGTTTTTTTATCAGCAAGTGAATCTCACAATAAAAGTAATATTAATAAATCTATTAAAGAAGCATTAGCTGTAATTGAAGATATAACAAAACAGGCAACGTTCGAAGGTAAAAAGGTACGAGGCTATGTTTCTACTGTATTTGGATGTCCTTATGAAGGGGATATAAGTGCCACAGCAGTTGACGAAATATGTAATCAACTATTTTCATACGGCATTTATGAAGTTTCTCTCGGTGACACGATTGGTGTAGCGAATCCATTACAAGTAGAACAAGTATTAGAACATCTATTAAAGAAGTATGATGCTTCGCAGTTTGCAATGCATTTTCATAATACGTATGGAATGGCTCTGGCGAATGTAGTTAAGTCTTTAGAATATGGTATTACAACGTTTGATAGTTCTTGTGGTGGACTCGGAGGATGTCCTTATGCACCAGGAGCATCGGGTAATGTTGCTACTGATGACTTAGTGCATATGCTCCATAAGCTGGGAGTCCAAACTAATATTGATGAAGAAAAGTTATTGAGAGCGAGTCAGTTTATTCAAAGTAAGTTGAATATCCAATTACCGAGTCATGTGTATAGAGCGCTTCAACATAAAACGATAAGTAGGTGAGAAGATGCTACAATTACAAAACATTTCAGTTGACTATGTTACACCGCACGTTGTAAAGATTTCGTTAAATCGTGAAAGACAAGCAAACTCATTATCCTTGGCATTATTAGAAGAATTACAAACTATATTAACTCAAATAAACGAAGAATCAAATACGCGCGTTGTTATTTTAACAGGGGATGGCGAAAAAGCATTTTGCGCTGGTGCTGATCTAAAAGAGCGTGCCAACATGAGTGAAGAACAAGTTCGCCATGCTGTGGGTATGATTCGTTCTACTATGGAGATGGTGGAACAATTACCACAACCAGTTATTGCTGCTATTAATGGAATCGCACTTGGTGGAGGTACTGAATTAAGCTTAGCTTGTGATTTTAGAATTGCTTCTGACACTGCGAGTCTAGGTCTTACTGAAACTTCTCTTGCAATTATACCTGGAGCAGGTGGTACGCAGCGTTTACCGAGATTAATTGGAGTCGGTAGAGCAAAAGAATTAATTTATACAGGAAGACGTATTTCGGCGCAAGAAGCGAAAGAATATGGTTTAGTAGAATTCGTAGTACCAGCTGATTTACTAGAAGAGAAAGCAATTGAAATTGCAGATCGAATTGCTAAAAATGGTCCAATTGCTGTTCGATTAGCAAAAGAAGCAATTTCAAATGGTATTCAAGTAGATTTACATACCGGCTTACAAATGGAAAAACAGGCGTATGAGGGCGTAATCCATACGAAAGATAGATTAGAAGGATTACAGGCATTCAAGGAAAAACGCAAACCAATGTATAAGGGGGAGTAAATATGTTAGATCAAAAACAACAATCTAATTCATTTGAAGAACGAGTTGAAACAATTAAGCAAGGCGGGGCACCGAAATATCATGAACAAAACAAAGCAAAAGGAAAACTTTTTGTTCGAGATCGTTTAGCTCTTTTATTCGATAATGGTGAATATGTGGAAGATGCATTATTTGCAAATTGTGAACAAACCGGGTTACCAGCTGACGGCGTTGTAACTGCAACTGGTAAAATACATGGTCGCACTGCGTGCGTAATGGCAAATGATTCAACTGTTAAGGCTGGATCATGGGGAGCACGTACAGTTGAAAAGATTTTGCGTATTCAAGAAACGGCTGAGAAATTACGTGTACCGTTATTTTATTTAGTTGACTCTGCTGGGGCACGTATTACAGATCAAGTTGAAATGTTCCCTGGACGCCGCGGTGCGGGAAGAATTTTTTATAACCAAGTGAAATTATCTGGAAAAGTGCCACAAATTTGTTTATTATTTGGACCTTCAGCAGCTGGTGGTGCGTATATTCCAGCATTTTGTGACGTTGTTATGATGGTTGAAGGAAATGCTTCTATGTATTTAGGGTCTCCGCGTATGGCTGAAATGGTTATCGGTGAGAAGGTAACTTTAGAAGAAATGGGCGGAGCACGTATGCATTGCTCAGTATCAGGATGCGGAGATGTTTTATGTAAAACAGAAGAAGATGCAATTACGCAAGCAAGACAATATATTTCTTATTTTCCAAGTAACTATTTAGAAAAGACTCCTTTGATTACACCTCAAGAACCGAAACAGTTCGATAAAACGTTAGAAGAAATCATTCCAGAAAATCAAAATGCTCCTTTCAATATGAAAGATCTCATTAACAGAATTATTGATGAAGGTTCTTTCTTTGAAGTGAAAAAATTATTTGCTCAAGAACTAATTACAGGTTTAGCACGCATTGATGGTAAGCCAATTGGCATTATTGCAAATCAGCCGCGTATGAAGGGCGGCGTATTATTCCACGATTCAGCTGATAAAGCAGCGAAGTTTATAAATTTATGCGATGCATACCATATTCCATTATTATTCCTTGCAGATGTACCTGGATTTATGATTGGTACAAAAGTAGAACGTGCCGGAATTATTCGTCACGGTGCAAAAATGATCTCTGCAATGAGTGAAGCAACTGTACCGAAAATTTCTATCGTCGTTCGAAAAGCATATGGAGCTGGCTTATATGCAATGGCAGGTCCAGCGTTTGAACCAGATTGCTGCTTAGCATTACCAACAGCTTCTATTGCAGTAATGGGTCCAGAAGCAGCGGTCAATGCTGTATATGCAAATAAGATTGCAGCTTTACCAGAAGAAGAGCGTGCAAGCTTTATTGCTGAAAAACGAGAAGAGTATAAGAAAGATATTGATATTTACCGTTTAGCATCTGAGATGGTGATTGATGGTATTGTTCATCCAAACAATTTACGTGAAGAGCTAAAAGGACGATTCGAAATGTATATGAGTAAATATCAAGTATTCACGGATCGTAAACATCCTGTATATCCAGTTTAAAAGCCCTATTTAGGGCTTTCTTGCTCAAAAAATCAAGGAGGGGAAAACATTGAAACAAGCAGTTTGGTTTCCAGCAGAAGAATATAAAGAAAAAACGCGTTTATTTGGTTGGATGAAATCATTAGGCTATGAAGATTACGAAGCTTTTTATAATAAGTCAATTGAAGAAACAGCTTGGTTTTGGGGAGAAGCTGAGAGAGCAGTTGGCTATCAGTGGATGAAACCATATACAGAAGTGTTAGATTTAGAAAATGGTACACCGTTTGCACAGTGGTATACTGAGGGAACTTGTAACGTTGTAGAATCTGCTTTATCTCGCTGGCTTGCAGACGATAAAACGAAAACACAAGCAGCACTTATGTATGAAGGGGAAAACGGAACTTCGAAATCATTTACATATGAAGAGCTTGACAGCTGGGTAAGCCGTGTTGCCAACGGTTTGAAACATGCTGGTATTGAAAAAGGTGATCGTGTAACAATTTACATGCCAATGATTCCTGAAACAGTTGTTGCTATGTTAGCGGTAATGAAAATTGGAGCGATTATTTCACCAATATTCTCAGGTTTTGCTGCTGATGCAGTAATGACACGTGTACAAGCGGCTGGTTCAAAAATGGTTATTACCGCAGATGGCTTTTCACGCCGTGGGAAAATTGTTTCATTAAAAGATGAAGTAGATAAAGCTTGTGAACATTGTCCAACTGTTGAAAAGGTGGTAATTGTTCGTCATGCAGGAAATGATTTTACACCGCATAATTATGATTTTTCATGGAGTACGTTAGAAAAAGAAAAACCATTTATACATGCTGAAGAAATGAACAGTGATGATCCATTAATGCTTATATATACATCTGGAACGACTGGTAAGCCGAAGGGGACAGTACACACACATGCTGGTTTCCCGCTAAAATCTGCATTTGATGCAGGGTTTGGAATGAATATAAAACAAGGCGACCGAGTATTATGGGTAACTGATATGGGCTGGATGATGGGACCATTTTTACTATTCGGCTCTTTAATTAATGGCGCAACAATGGTTATGTATGAAGGTGTCCCAGATTTTCCAGAAGCAGACCGCTTATGGGAGACAGTCGATAAATATGAAATTACTCATCTCGGTATTTCACCAACGTTAATCCGTGCATTAATGGCAAAAGGTGATGAATATGTAAATAAACACTCGTTAAAGAGTTTAGAAGTATTCGCATCAACAGGAGAACCTTGGAATCCAGACCCATGGATGTGGTTATTTAATACAGTTGGTAAAGGTAAAGTACCAATTTGTAACTATTCAGGTGGAACTGAAATTTCAGGTGGGATTTTCGGGAATGTCCTAATTAAGCCGATCGCACCGATTAGTTTTAACGCATCTTTACCAGGAATGGCAGCGGTTGTACTTGATGATCAAGGTAAACCAATTCGAGATGAAGTCGGAGAATTATGTTTAGAAAAACCTTGGGTAGGTATGACGAAAAGTTTCTGGGAAGATGATGAACGTTATGTAAACACATATTGGTCACGCTTTGAAAATAAGTGGGTTCATGGTGACTGGGTCATTTATGACGGTGAGCAATACATCATCACAGGACGTTCAGACGATACGCTAAATATTGCAGGGAAACGTATTGGGCCTGCTGAATATGAATCTATTCTTGTGAAACATAATGATGTAATAGAAGCAGCGGCAGTTGGTGTACCGGATGATGTAAAAGGAGAAGTTTGTCATTGTTTTGTTGTATTACGAGATGGTGTAACATTCTCAAGAGAATTAAAGAAAGAATTAATGAGTTTAGTAAACTCTCATATTGGTAAAGCTTTATGTCCAAAAGACATCCACGTTGTAGAAGATTTACCAAAAACACGAAATTCTAAAGTAATGCGACGTGTTATTAAAGCAGCTTACTTAGGAAAAGAGTTAGGAGATTTATCGTCACTTGTAAATCCTGAAGTAGTTCCGTTTATTCAGGGGTTACAGTCTAGCAAACTATAAAATTACGAATGAGCTCTATGTAAATAGAGCTCATTTTTAATGTTTACAAAAAGATAAGAGAGAAAAAGTAAATTTGAAGTTAAAAAATCTACTATTAGTGTTAAGTATATCTGTTTGTTTTTAGTTTTTATCAAAATAGGATACTATAGCTGTCTATTCAATGGAGTGATTGAATTTTGTTAAGAATGAAAATTTAGTGAAGAAAAAAGTAATGAATAAAAGGAGAAATCCCTGGGGGACAGGGATTCAATAAGGGAGATATTATTGTCGTTCAATGTCGAAATTTGGCGTATCCGACAAATTAATATTATCACGAATTTTTAGGAGATTGTGATAGTGGATGTGTCAAAAATGTGTACGGGTTTCATATAAAAGTGTTATTTAAATAGGAAAAGGGAAAAGAATTAAGTTCACTCGTTCTTAAGATTTTTTCCCTTTTAAATTTACTGTTTGTTCGTTGTTCTATATACATCTGAAATTGGTAAATCTTCGCCATGTAAAGCTTGAGTACTGTCCTTTTTGTTTGAATTATGTGCCTCCTGAGAGGTTTCTTGCAGTTGTTCTTGGGCCTTACTAGGGGTATTCAGCGCATCTAATGACACAGAATCAAGTTGTTGACTTAATAAATCTTTTTTATCCATGTTATGTAGCTCCTTTTTGAACTTAGATATAAAAACAAAGTATTTTTAAATAGTTACGTGGGTATTATGTATCTTTGAATGGAATTATATACACAAACTATATTGAGAATTTAACTAATTATAAAAATTACTTGTGCTGACAAGCTTAAGAAATATAAAGATCATTAGTTCTTAATAAAAGCGTTATTTTAGTAGGGTGTTACGAAATTTCATTTGAAAGGAACATCCCAATGATAAAAAAGAGCACTGTAAATCAGTGCTCATCTTATTAGATATTGCTTAGTCCTTAAAAATAAAACCGTTACGGACAATTCACAATGGTAATAGTGACGCTAGCCATTGTTCCAGGAGAATCAAGAAGTGAAGCAGTAACGGTTACTGTTCCAGGCCCATTAGCGGCTAGAAATACAGCGGTAAAGTTACCTGAAGCATTGGTAATGACCGCAAGAGGAACCATGAAAGCAAGAGAAGGGTTACTAAATGAAAAACTGACCACTACTCCTGGAGTAGGACTACCGTTTACTAATACTTGACCCGAAAAAAATAAAGTATTATTTCCTTGAGTGGATACACATGCTGTGGTTTCGTTAGAAGTCAAAGTAATAGATGCAGGCCCAGCAGGAAGATTAAATCCGGTTGGTCCGGTTGGTCCGGTAGAACCAGTTGGTCCGGTTGATCCGGTAGAACCAGTTGGTCCAGTTGGTCCGGTTGGTCCGGTTGGTCCAGTTGGTCCGGTTGGTCCGGTTGGTCCAGTTGGTCCAGTTGGTCCGGTTGATCCAGTAGAACCAGTAGGACCGGAAGGGAATTGAAAGGGTGGAACAGGTGGAAGTGTAGGCCCAATAGAACCCGGATTAAGTGCAGCAAAAGATAAAAACTCGTCCATTATATATCACCTCTAAAAATCGTATTACTAATAGTAAATGTAATGATAGAGCAAAGTGAAATGGACAAGCGGTTGTATTTTAATAAATTAAACAAAATAGTTATTTGATAGAAAGAGAGATTAGTATGATTACTTTAGAAATTAAATATAAAAAGGCGATTATCTTCATATCGCCTTTTGGATAATACAGTGTAATTTTATTCAGTTATTTGAAATATAGTTTCATTCGGTTTGGAAAATCCATACAGCTTCCTTGCGAATTTTAAAACTTCTTCTTCACTACCTGTTAAAACTTTAACATCATTTTTAAGGGTATGACCATCCTTCTTTAAAGAAGATAATTTTTGTTGCTCCGTATTAACCGTGATTTGTTTCTCTTTAATCATTTCTTGCTGGTTATTAAGAGAATATTGAAGGACAAAAATTATAGGTAATATAAAAGCTAAAGTAGTTATAATACGGCGTCTTGTTTTTTTATTATTACCTTGTTTGGTGTTAGCGTTCACTTGCTGTGAGGGTATCTTAGGATTTGATTGTTGTGATGATATTTTTGGGATGTTTCCCATTAAAATGCCTCCATTACTGATTGTAGAATTTAAACCGTTTAAAAGTATTATAAATGTTCAATGGGAATTTTAGAAGATAGTTTAATATAGGTGAGTTTTGTAAAGTTTAAACAAAATCCTTATTTAAACAAAATCCTTATTTAAATAAAAGGAACCCCGATTGTCTGCGGGGGCTCCTAAGGGTAATCGTCAAGTAATGACGTACTCGACTAGTTAACGATATCATGAATTTTTTGGTAAATATACTGGTAAATGCGTCCAAATTAATGAGAGCATTATTTGAAACAAAACGCTATTTTAATAGGGAGGGGAATAATGATGATTCCATGGGACAAGCGAGTATACATTGTATCAAGGTGATCATTTTATTACAGAGGGGACAATTTTAGAGGTTAGTGAAAAGGCGAATCAATCATTATATTGGCTTTGGTGCATGTTAGCTCCAAGCTATGAAAAAGTGTACGGTAATAGTACAAAGCGACTTCGGTTGATTCGGATAGATGATGATGAAGAATGATATAAAAATTTCATTTTGTAGAGAAATGAGGTGATTAAGGATGGGCATAGAATATGCCATGATTGTATTAAAAAAGAGCAGAATTTAGCCTATATATAAAGATGTTGGAATTGTTCTAAAGGGGGGAATATCTGAAATATAAATAATTGAGGGGAGTGAACTAATAATGGAAACTAGTACTTTTTTAGGATTGTTTTGGGGATGGATAACGGTTATCGTATCGGGAATACTTTTCGTACGTCCATCGGTACTACGTGAATTGAAAAAATTAGTGGTTGAAGACAGAGGATTTGGTATTATGTATGGTTTTCTATCGATTTTCCTAGGGTTAGGTAGTGTAATCCTACATAATGTATGGGTATTCAACTGGCAGGGGTTCCTAACGGTTATTGCATGGCTTGCATTATTAAAGGGAATCTACATAATTGCATATCCTGAACCCTCCAAGAAAACAGACTTTGAATTAAGGGTACTATCTACACGTATAGCGCTCGCTATCATTGGCGCCTTGGCTTTATGGATGCTTATAGTAATCTATATAAAATAATCCTTTTCTAATAAGAACTATATTAAAATAAATCTCTACGTGTTCATTGACAAAAAGCTGACTATACTTAGTCAGCTTTTTGTATATTACATTCTAGTATTTATCGGTCACAAAAGACATGTTCTCTCTTTTAAGTCGATATTGAAAATGTTACCAATTTTTTCTTTTACAATGACAACAAATAAAGAAACATTTACAACGACACTTATTTCGTTTAGAACTCCAATCATTATCACAATGATTCTTTTCTTTAGATTTCCACCAATCATCATTACAATGCTTTTCCTTAGAACTCCAATCATCATCACAATGATTCTTTTCTTTAGATTTCCACCAGTCATCACAACAATGCTTTTTCTTAGAACTCCAGCAATCATTTTTCCAGGACATTCTTTTATACCTCCCTTCAATAGGATTCATACTATTCTATGTTTTAGTAAAAGAATGGCTTGTTTATTAACCTATTATTTTACCTTTATATGATAGAGTGCTTTCTACTAGATATAGAATTCATACAAACTATGCTAATTTTCAAGAGATAGTTGAGAGAACTACTGGTTATGATATTAATCAACAAACACTTGTTGAAGGAAACGTTAAGATTTTAAATAATATCTTATTTTGGAGTACGCTTTTCTGAATGTATATTTCACAATGGTAAAGGAAAAATACACCATATCACTGCGAACAAAGCCTATGTATATGTGAAGTAATAGGAAAAGGTGGTCCCTATTCAAGGAGCCGGCTTATTAAAAGTATAAATAAGAAGGTTTAGTACAAGTGTTTGTTTTTTTGTTTCTATGCTTTTGTCTCGTACACTTTTAAGCTATTGGACATACTTTACTAGTAGAAAGGATTAGGGGGTGAGGTTTTGGGTTCTCGATTTAATAATTGTAGAAAGAAATGTACGTGTAAGCATGATGATTGTTGGGACATTTTTGAAGAGTGTAAAAAGGAAAAGAATGAGAAATGTGACAGCTCTTGTGTACAAGGAATTAGAGATGAGCTTAAAAAATTAATTAATAAAACAGTGCGAATTAACACTGAAGGACGTACTTATATAGGTACTGTTTCTTCGGTAACTTGCGATGTTGTTAAGCTAGCTGCTATTCCTGGTTCAGTTGCAGCAATTATATCTCTTTGTAAAATTGAAGCAATTTTACCACCTGCTACAACTGTTACTGATGAGTTTGATTTTAACGGTGTTGACGTAGCAAATAAAGATTAATTATACTTTATTGATGCTAAGCCATTCTTATGAATGGCTTTTTATTTTGTTTAAAAGGGAATATATTTTTCATATAGAAATAAATTTGAAGGTGTATAAAAGTTTGTGTGAAAGGAGAATGAGAGTGATCAAGCTGAAACAATTTACAAGATCTGATTTCAAACAATTAATAAATTGGATTAATTCCGAAGAATTTTTAATACAATGGTCGGGAAATGCATGTACATATCCTTTAAATGAACAGCAATTAGAGAAATATACAGAAAGTGCAAACACACTGGCATTCAAAATAATGGATGAAGAGACTAAAGCAGTTATTGGTCATATTTCTCTTGGACAAATAGATAATATAAATAAGTCTGCTAGAATTGGAAAAGTGCTAGTTGGTAATACGAAAATGAGAGGGCGTTCTATAGGGAAACATATGATGAAAGCCGTACTTCGTATTGCTTTTGAAGAATTAAAACTACATAGAGTAACTCTTGGTGTTTATGACTTTAATAAGTCAGCTATTTCTTGTTACGAAAGAATAGGTTTTGTAAAAGAAGGTTTATTAAGAGAGTCAAAAAAAGTAGGAGAAACGTATTGGAATTTATGGGAAATGAGTATGTTAGAATATGAATGGAACAATAAAAAAAAGTGTTTTATAATTATATTATGTTAACAAAAGGGGTTTGGTGGGAATCGTGAATAAAAAAACAAAAATAATTTCAATTGCAGCTGTTTCAGGGGGCGGTAAAACTACCATTACAGAAAGTTTAGCTCATGAGTTGAAAAAATCAAAGGCTCTATATTTTGATAGATATAAATTTGATAACTGTCCGGTTGATATTTGCAAATGGATTGATGATGGAGCTAATTACGATGAATGGGTACTAACACCATTAATTGCAGATATTCAGCATCTACTACAAAATAGTAATTTAGACTATATTATAGTAGATTATCCCTTTGCTTACTTAAATAGTGAAATGCGGGAATTAATAGATATAACTATATTTATTGACACCCCTTTAGATATTGCGATGGCTAGGAGGATTTTGCGTGACTTTACAGAAGATAAAATTAGTGAAATACATAATGATCTAAAACACTATATAACACATGCGAGAAAAGCTTATTTAGAGGCGATTAATACAGTAAAGCCGAATTCAGATATCGTTTTGGATGGATCTTTATGTGTAAATGAAATAGTTGTGCAAATAGTAGAGGAATTCAGTAGAAGAAATGTGATTTTGTAAAGTTGATTGAAAAATGAATCATATACGAATGGAACATTTATGGCTATATAAAAAAGTGGGGTGCTTCAATTTGAAAACGCTATTTTATTACAATTGGCAAGTAAGAGATGATTGGTTTAAATGGTGTGAACAACTTACAAAGGAAGAATTGCTTCGCAAACGTGTTGGAGGTGTTGGGAGTATTTTAGAAACACTTTTCCATATTGTAGATGTTGAGTATAGCTGGATTAGTGCGCTTCAAGAAAAAGAGGATAACGAACCACAGTTTAAAGATTATCAATCAATCAAAAAAGTGAAAGCGCTATCTGATTCATATCGACGAGAATTAGAAGAGTTTTTGCAAATATGGTCTGGTGACCTAGAATATAAGATATTAAAAGCTTCGTGGACAGACAAAATATATACATACGGAGAAGTGTTACGACATGTAATTGTGCATGAAATTCATCACATTGGCCAGCTATCTATATGGGCGAGAGAACTAAATCTTCAGCCTGTTTCAGCAAATTTAATTGGAAGGGGATTATAAATTTAGAGGCCGACTTGCATTTGTATTGCAAGTCGGTTTTTATATTAAAGAGAATTTTTAGTTAAAATCCTCGGCTTTTTTTTGACGTATATATAAAAACATTAAGATTGTAATGATGAAAAAGATCATAATCGTTTGTATGATTAAATTTTTAAACTGAAACAATATTGTCCAAGATGTAACAGCATCTTTAAAAGCTTGGAGTGCAGAGTACGAGGAAGGATCAAAACCGTACTGAAGTAACTTTTTTGTTTCAATAAAAGTACTGTTTTCATCACCGGCGTCTAATATTACTGAAATAAGTCTAGTATCTCCTCGTGTGGCTGTACTGACAAAACTATAATTACCATTAGTTGAAAAACTAGTTTGTAAGCCGTCAACACCTTGGAGTTTAATGTTTTTATTAAGGGAATATATCATTTTATTTGTATTGAAAACTTTTGAATCTTTGAAGGTAAATTGGTAAGAGGTTAGTTTCGTAACATTCAATACATCTGGAAAGTCTTTTACTAATTGTGTTGCTAGTTTAGCGACGTCTATCGATGTTGTAGTTGATTGTTTATTCGTATCGTTATTAATTCCAGTAGCATTTAGAAACGGGGATGGTTGTGATAACTTTAGTTGTTTTGCTTTGTCATTCATTAAAAGTGTAAAGTTATCTTCGTTTCCAGCAATGTGTTCTGCAAGGGCAAGTGCGGAACGATTATTCCCTGTCAAAAACAATGCATGAAGTAAATCACGAACCGTCGTTTTATCTTTCGAAGTTACTTGTATAGGACTCGTTTCTGCTCGGAAAACTTCGTTACTTATTTTTACTAATTCATCTAACTGTATTTTCCCTTCATTCAGTTGTTCCAGTGCGATATACTCTGTCATTAATTTAGATAAAGTAGCTGATTGTATAGGAGTTTCTTCATTTTTTTTATAAACAATCTCACCAGAATTAGTATCTATTAAAATAGCTGATTTAGCTTGAATAATTGGACCATTTACATAAAGATAAAAATATAAAACGATAAGTGCAGTAATAAGAAAAGATAATAATAAAACTGTTATTTTTTTCAAGAATTGCATTAGCGATCCTCCTAATATTACATCAATAATATTATTGTAAAAAGGAATGCTTAATTAGGAAGAAAGAAAAGGTAAAGAATTTCTAAAGAATTATAAAGGATTATTAAATTTTGGATATTAATGGAATATAAAAGGTTCAATTTCTTATATGATAAAAAATTGAACCTATAAATATGTGGTATTAAGCTTTATAAGGGAGTAATTTTACAGTGAAAGTTGTTTTTTTATCATCGCTATATACTTCAATTGTTCCTTTATGCAATTCAACAATACTTTTTGCAATTGCTAATCCGAGCCCAGATCCACCAGTGTTTGTTGAACGTGATTTTTCAACACGATAAAAACGTTCAAAAATATGAGGTAAATCAGTACTAGGGATAGGTTGTCCGTAATTTGTTATATCAATTGTAATCATGTTATTGCTTTCGTAAGCGGTAATATCAATATGATCTCCATCATTTCCATAAGTAATAGCGTTTATGATTAGATTTTCAAACACACGTACTAATTTATCCCCATCAGCTAGTACCATTAGCTTTTGAGATGGGAAAGAAGGGCGACATTCAATATTAGCTTCTTGAAGCTGTATCCGAAATTGGACAGTTAATTGTCCAAGCAATTCTACAATATCAATGGGAGCAGAATATAAACTTAACTCTTTATTTTGAACACGTGTATATTCAAACAAGTCATTCATTAATGCATTAAGACGGGTTACTTTATCGTAAATGACTTGAATATAGTATCGTAATTCTACTTCATCTCTATAATTATCATGATGGATTAAATTTACGTATCCAACTATAGATGTAAGAGGGGTTCGTAAATCATGTGATACATTTGTAATAAGTTCGCTTTTTGCTTGTTCTGCCTGTCTTTCTTCATCAATTGATACTTTTAATTGCTCAATAATTTGATTGACCCCAGTTGCCAGTTCTTCTAAATAATTATGGTGTACGATGGAAACTTTATGATTAAAGTTTCCACTTGCAATATACCGAATCTCTTCAATCATTTTTTTTATACAAGTTTCATAGTAAACCTTTCTTTCATGACGATAAAAAATGTATAAATAGGATGAGAAAATAGAAAATAAAAACAAATAAGATACAATCATCATCCATAAAGACTCTTTTAATCCAATATATTTTTCATGGCCAAAAATTCTAATGAATTCTTTTCCTAGTTCGCTTAGAGTAAGTGAACTCTCAATTACACTCGTTACGAGGCGAAATATAATTAATTCGGTAATTGGTGTAAGAGTGATAGCTAATAAAAGCCAAAAAATAAGCTTCCACTTTGGTATATCTTTTAATATATCAAATGCTTCATTTCTCAATTTTATATCCTACTCCCCAAACCGTATGAATTAGTTTTTCACCATTCATTACGGTTTCAAGTTTATCGCGTAAATTACTAATATGGACCATTACCGTTTTATTAGAACCATAACCGTCTTCATTCCAAACTCGTTCGAATATCTCTTCAGAGCTAAATACTCTTCCAGTATTACTCGCTAGTAAATATAAAATATCAAATTCGATAGAGGTGAGTTTAATATATTCTCCATTTACTTTAACAGTATGATTATGTTTATGTATTTCAACAGAACGAATACGAATAATACCATCTTCATTCTTTTGGGAAGTAGCATTTTGGAAAGAGGATCTTCGTAATAAAGCTTTCACTCTAGCCACTAATTCTAGTGGATTAAACGGTTTAATCATATAATCATCTGCGCCGGTCATAAGTCCTAAAATTTTATCCATATCTTCAGCCTTTGCACTAAGCATAAGGATAGGTACAGTATTATTTTCACGCACTTCTTGACAAACTTCCAATCCGTTTCGTTTTGGCATCATAATATCTAAAAGCATAAGGTCAACTTCATATGTACATATCATTTGTAATGCTTCATCACCATCATAAGCTTTATAAATGTTATAGCCTTCATTTCGTAAATAAACAGCCAGTAATTCTACAATATCTTTATCATCATCAATAATTAATATGTTTTTATTCATTTTATAGTTAGTTCCTTTCCTTACAATTAATCAACATTACTATAATATCAAACATTTATGTATTTTGTAGTAATGTTTCTACATAAAATTTCATGTATCGTATTAAAAAGGAATTAAAACATTCATAACGAATATAAAATAAGAAGGATATTTAAACTCCACATTATACTGAAAGATAGTTATAAGGGGGACTTGCTATGTTATATAATGATATATATTCATTTACTCCAACTGGAAAAATAGAAAATGATATTAAAGCTTTTCTATTAAAATACAATAAAGAATTTACATATAAACATTCAATTCGGAATTTAAAAGAAATTGTAGAGTAGAAAGGGTATGAAAATGCAATTTAAAGAATATATGAATCAAATATTTCCAGGAGTTACTTTAGTACCGTACATATACTCTCAGTGGGAAAATCATCTTCATTTTGATTTTGGGAAAGATAAATATCAATTCAAAGAAGATGGTAACACGTATAATATGGAATATTTCACACAACTATATAGGTATAATAAAAATCTATTTAAAGATATATTTTCAAAAGAAGATACCGTCTTTTTAATCACAAATGTTTATCGATTTAAACAGGAAAATATAAAAAATCTGCAGAAAATAAATGTATACAATAGATTTATTAAAAAGAGCGGTTTAAAGTTTCATATTAGACAAGAAACATTACCTTTTCTATTTGAAGATGAAGAAGCTGACTTATATTGTACATATCAATTTTCTTTACAATGTTTTGCAGAAGATATTAAATATGAACCGCTTATTCAAGCAGCTAATCATGAAGATTTCCCTGACCTACGTCCACGTCTAGGGCGAAAAAAAGAAATTTCATATCCAGATGTATTTTTTATAAATGTAACAAAGGATATTATCATGTTTATTTATGATGATAGAGGATGTGAAGTAATTGCGAAGAATAAAGAAAAGATACGGGATTTATATGTGAAGTATAAAGAGTGGATACCAGAATATGAACGAGAGAGTATAGATGACTTATTTACATGAAAATAGGAGGAAGTGAAGTGTGTAATGAAAAGGATCGCAATTGTATCTGCATGGGAACCAGAGCTTACGTATTTGCATCAACATTATCCAAGTGAGCGTGTAGAAAAAATAGCAGCTTGGGAATTTCATTTTCATTCTATTAATGAATTAGAAGTTATTTCAGTTGTAACTGGTGTCGGTAAAGTAAGTTGTGCTAGTTGTGTACAACTATTAATAAGTGAATTCCAGCCAGACCAGTTATTTATGACAGGGATTTGCGGGAGTTTATCAGATAAGGTGAAAAATGGACACATCGTTGTAGCTCTTAATACTTTGCAGCATGATGTTACAGCGGCTGGTTCAGGAGAAGATAGTTTTAATCTATATGATGGTAGAACAGCACCTATTGAAACAACTAAATCACTCGTAAAACGAATGAAGAAATTGCGTTCGTATGACCCGGTCCATTTTGGTACATTTCTATCTGGAGATCAACGTATTCGAAGTTCAGAAATGAGGTATTTACTTCATACTGTATACGGTGCTTTAGCCGTTGATCAAGAAGTGGCAGCATTTGCTTATGTATGTCGTGTAAATAACAAACCATTTCTATGTTTAAAAGCTGCCTCAGATCAAGCGAATGACAAAACGAAAGAAGAACAAAAGGTTTTTAAAATGTTAGCATGTGAACGAGCGTGTGAGCATTTAATTACTTTTGTACGTGTTTATGAGATTACTGTAGTTAACAATAGATAACAAGAGGGGGAATATCCCGCTCATTTCAAATTAAGAGGTGAATTATAATTGCATACGTATTATGGAGAACTTTGTACAAAGATATATGAAAGTGATAAATCAATTGCAGCCGGAAAAGAATTGGATTTTTATCTTTCTTTTGCAAAAGATAAAAATATACATGTGTTAGAACCAATGTGCGGAAATGGTAGAATGTTAATTCCCTTTATGCAAAATGGTGTGAATATAGAAGGGTTCGATATTTCGAAAGATATGCTTAAAGTTTGTAAAGATAAAGCAGAAAAATTAAACTTAAAACCGGTTGTGTCACAAGGAAGAATAGAAGAATATCATAGTGATAAAAAATACGATCTTATTATGATTCCTATCGGTTCATTTTCACTTTTACCAAATAATTTAGTAGACAATAGTCTTCAAAATATGAAAAACAACTTAAAGGAAAATGGCAAATTACTTCTGACAATTGTACAAGGTGGAAGTGAGACAGAACAAATTTTAGATTGGATAGAGACAAATAGAAAAGAAATTAACAATGAATTAATTGTTGAGTATAGAAAAGTTTCATATGATAAGGCGCAAAAACTTCTAAATATTATACTGAAATATGAAATCATTCATGATGAGAAAATAAAAGAAACTGAGATTATGGATTTTCCTATAAGACTATATAATTTAAAAGAATTTGAAAATATACTTATTACTAATGGGTTTAGTCAAATTGTTGTTCATGAAATAAAAGATGGATATGGTGAAGGTAATTCATTTCATGTATTTGAATGCAGTTTATAACAAGTCAAAGCGGGGGATTATACTTATATGATTCAATACAAAAGATGTAGTGAAGTAAGTATAGATTTAGTGTATAAAGCTTTTAAGGATGGATTTTCAGATTACATCATTAAACTGGAAGTTTCAAAAGAAGATTTTATAAAAAGATTTTTTGGGCCAGAAGGGAATTCGCTAGAACACTCCTTTCTTGCTTTAGACGGTGACAAATCTGTTGGTGTAATACTTGGTGGTATTAAGGTATATGAAAGTATAAAAACAATGCGCTGCGGAACATTAGCTGTTCATCCAGAATTTCGAGGCATTGGTGTAAGTCAAAAGTTATTTGAGTTACATAAAGAAGAAGCGACACAAAATAAATGTAAGCAGCTTTTTCTTGAAGTTATTGTAGGAAACGATCGGGCGATTCATTTTTATAACAAATTAGGTTATGAAAAAGTATATGATCTTTCTTATTATAATTTAAATGATTTAACTAAAATAATGAATAAAGGTAATAAAAGTATTGAAGTAAAACAATTAGAATTTCCAACATTTAAAGTTGAAATTCAGAAATGGCTAAGCTTCCATATAAATTGGCAAAATGATATTGATTATATCGAAAAAACAAATCATACATTTTACGGTGCATATGTTGATAGTGATATAAAAGGTTCTGTATGTGTAAATGAACAAGGAAAAATTAGTTTTATTTTCATAGACAAAGATTATAGAAATATTGGTGTTGGGACGAAATTATTACAGGTAGCAAGTGAAGAATTAAAGTTATCAAGTTTATCAATTGGGTTCCCAAACAACAATTTACTGGAAGGGTTTTTAAAGAAATCTGGATTTGAAAAGAATTCTTTAGCACAATATGAAATGTATTTATTGCTATAAAAAGCGGAGGGAATTATTCTTTTCGCTTTTTATTTTGCACTATAAACGTTTTTGCTGTATGTGGGAGGATAAGTAAAAACAACAGAAGTTTTGTTACCTATCTTATTGAGCTAACTGGCACTTTAGTTGAAAAAGGAAAATGTATAGTAAACATAGAATATATTAATACATTAAAAGATTTATGAGGTGAAAGTGATGGCAATTAAGCAAGACGAAATTAAAGTAGTAGTCGGAGCTGGAGTATTTAATAATAATCCAGGTTGGGTTCAAACGCAAGAAGATGAACTTAATTTACTAGACAATACCACTTGGGAAGAAAGATTTGAATACAATTCCATTTCAGCTATTTTAGCAGAGCATGTATGGGAACATCTTACTTTTGAAGAAGGTGTAAAAGCAGCTGAAATTTGCTATAAATTTTTAAAGCCATCAGGTCATATTCGGTGCGGAGTGCCTGATGCATTTTTCCGAGATGAAACCTACCAAAATATAGTTCAAATAGGCGGCCCTGGCCCGAAAGACCACCCAGCTGCAAGCCATAAAATCGTACATAATTATAAAACATTAACGAAAATGTTTGAAATTGCTGGATTTGAGGTAGTTTTACTTGAATATTGTGATGAAAATGGTCAATTTTATTACACAGAATGGGATGCGAATGACGGCGTTATTTTCCGTTCGAAAAGGTATGATTCTAGAAATAGAGGCGATAAACTTGGTTTTCCATCGCTAATTGTTGACGCGATTAAAAGGTAAGTCATTCACCTAAAATAGGTGTTAGTTCTATCAGTTCATGAGTCGCAAATGCGGCTTTTTTTATTTGCTTTGTAAACCTACGTTTAGCAAGGAATTAGACATACATAATAAGTGATTTTGAACATTACATAACTTGATTTGAATACTATATTAGCTCTTATTAACACCATTTATCTTAAAGAAAATTGCTTTTAAATATTTAATGGAAATATCATATAAAGTAAATAAATCAACGTTTTCTCATGTTGAATTTTTTTGCGGAAATGTTGAGGTACGCCTATTGTAATAAACACATGGAGAGAATATATAATAAATCAATCAATGTTCAAGATACCATTCACACATTAAATTAATATTTCATTGCCATAGAGATTTCTTTTATACATAAGTTCGTGTAAAATAAAACAGGAACATACATTCTGTACAAGAGTAGGAGGAAATAAATATGTTGGCTGAAATAGAGAAACAAATTGATGGCTATATTATAAAATTTGAACGCCAATTTCCCAATACAATAGAGGAAGTTTGGTCTGTTTTAACTGAAAACAGCAAGCTTAAAAAATGGATGTCTAATTTACAGATTGAAAACCTTAAAACAGGTGGAATTATAAAGTTCGACATGATGGATGGTTCATTTTTAAATATTGATATTTTAGAGTGCCAACTAAATTCAGTACTTGAATTCACATGGGATAAAGATCGTGTCCGATTTGAAATACATAAAGAGAAAAATGGTGCTCTTTTACTACTTAAAGAATACATTCATGAATTAACTGATCATACACCAAAAGATATAGCTGGTTGGCATATTTGTTTAGATCTTTTTTCTTCCGTTTTAGAAGGAGAAGAGAAGGTGTTTTCAAAAGATGAGTGGGAATATTGGTTTGATAATTATAAGGTTAAGGTTGATGAGTTGAAAGATTAGGGATTAAATTCATGGTATTTATTATGTAATTATTATCTTATAAAAATGATTTTTAAAAACAATAAGAATAGAGGTTAATATGAAAGTAAATCAATTAATTGCTAATAACATAAATAAACTTGATACTGTTATTCCGTTTAATAAATCACTTGGTATTGCTGGTTTATCTGGATCTGGAAAAACAACTCTTTGTCAAACAATTGGTGAAGAATCAAAGAAGCGTCTAGTTTCCTTATTGCCAAAGGCTGAATATCAATATTTATTTCCTAATATTATGGAAACTAATTTTAGTGCAATTAAAATGGAAGAAATGCCTTTAGTACTTTTTTTAGGGAAATCATCAATTTCTTCCAATCCGCGTTCGACGATTGGTACTCATACAGGTGTTTTTAAAGAGATTCGTGAAAAATTAGCGGAAGAATTTAATCTTTCTCCTGAAGTCTTTTCATTTAATAATCAATTAGGTTGGTGTGCTGGCTGTAAAGGGCGTGGTACTACTAAAAATATTGAGTGTAAAAAATGTAAGGGGAAACGTTATAGTGAAGAAGTTGAACAACGTACTATTGAGTTATTTGCTGAATCACATACAATTTCGGATATTAACGATTTAAGTGTTGAATCTATTCTTTCACTAGCAGAAGAATTAAATATTAGTGAAGCAAAACAACATATACTGCAAAATATTATCAATATGAACATTGGTTATTTAACATTAAATCGAATTATGGGTACGTTGTCAGGTGGAGAATTAACACGACTTTACTTAGCTGAATTCATGGCAGTAAGTGAAAATGCTGTAATTATTATTGATGAGATTTCCGTGGGGCTTGATAATGAAACATTGTTACAAATATTAGAAGAGATCAAGCAATTAGGGTGTAAAAATCAAATCTGGCTCATTGATCATTCAGATACAGTACTGGATACAACAGATGAGCAATTGTTCTTCGGACCTGGTAGCGGAAAATATGGTGGACAAATCGTGAAAGAATCACCAAGGCCAAAGCCAATACTATCGGAACGAAATTACAAAATGCCAACAGAATATTATACATTCCATGAATTATATTGCCGAAATATCCAAATGACTGAGTTTCAGATTCCTAAAAATAGACTTGTAACTGTTACAGGAGAGTCTGGATGCGGGAAATCTACACTTGTCAATGAGTGTTTAGCTACAGATTTCTTGAAACGATATCCAAAAGATAAACTAGTTATGGTAGGGCAAGATCGAAACCAATCGATTACAAGTCGATCAACTGTAGCAACTTTCTTAGATATTAAAAAGAAACTGACAAAGTATAGTGAAGAAATTGATGATATTTTTGAGCGCTCAATTGAGGATATTATTGATGAAATTCCAAACGAAGATATTGCGTATAAACGCTTGAGCCTACTAATCAAATTAGGACTGGGCTATTTAACATTAGAACGAAAAACACAAACATTATCAACGGGTGAGTTTCAATGTGTTCATTTAGTTTCTGAGTTATTTGCAAAAACAAGAAATCCACATACATTGTTTATTTTTGATGAGCCTTCAAAAGGTTTATCGCAAAATATTTTAAATCAATTTATAGATAGTGTTAGAGGGATATTACAAGATGAATCAGTCTCTATCATAATGATTGAGCATAACAGTTACATGCTAGAAAGTTCTGATTATATTGTCGATTTTGGAAAAAGACAGCTTGAATCTATAGAGCATCTTGATGTAGTAAGTCATGAGGATTATTATCGTCAAAAAAGAAGTGTGAATAATGCTGAACAAATACACATTTCTTCAACGCTTAAGCGTAAAGAAGGAGTTCACTATTTAAAAGAAAATCATATTAACTATTTTAAAAATGCTGAAAACGTTTATAAGGGTGGTATTTTAAAAAGCTTATCATCAATGGCACGATTAATTTATGGTGAATATGAATCTGATACAATGGCAGCTGTTGTTGCTATTGATCTCGAAAGACATTTGTATAGTCAATATAGTTTCTTATATGAAATTGGTGGATTGATCAATCATATTGTAGCTGCTCATCCGACTAATAAAGATACGAGAAGCTTCGATTTCTATTCTCAGGATAATCATTGCCCATCATGTTCGGGACGTCTTCAAATTGAAGTTTTTGATAAAGAAATTACAATTCAAGATAAAAATGTTCCATTTTGGGATGGTCTATTCGATCCGGAAATCATGAAAGTATTAAAATTTTATCAATATGAAAAAATAGAATTTCTATTTGAAGAAATTAAAAATGAGCTTGGTCATGATTTGTCAAAGAGCTATAATGATATGTCTGAGGAAGAAAAACATACATTTTGGTACGGCTATTTTGATAAGTCCTTTTATGATAAGAAAGGAAAGACACGTAGAACATGGGTAGGATTTAATACGATTATTGGCGGGTATATTGTTATTTCAAAAGCAGCTATTAAAGAAGATATTAAGACTTCTAAAGAAATGATGAAATGTCCAATTTGTAAGGGGACTTTATTAAATCACCACAAACCACTTAATTTTGGAGATACAGATATTCGTGAAATTATTAATCAGCCGCTTAACGAAGTATTAAAAATTGTAGGAGATTTGCCTGTACTCGTCAAATTGAAATCTATCGTAGGTGACGATATGATTATGACAGAAGATGTTTCTTTATTACCTAGAAATATACAAGTCGCACTGAAAATGTTTGAATTAGAACAAGCAAGCTTTTCAAATTATGAAATGGTGTTACAAAATGTTTTACCATTCTGGGATGAAATAAAAGGAAATATAGAATCCATTTGCTTCAACAATCAAGTAACTATTTGTGATTTTCCTAATGTTTATGAAACAAGAGAAACCATTATAGATAAGTATTTCACAAATGGTAAATATAAAAAACTAACATATGTATACGAAGCATTTGGTTACAAAAAATTAGTTACCCAAATTAATAAAATTAAAAAAAGCAACCAGTGTCCATTCTGTAACGGTAAGAAAGTTATAACCGAAGATAATCTACATGATGGCGTGTTTAAATTAACAATTCCATGTATAACTTGTAATGCAAGTGGTATTAATGATGAAGGGCTTAAAGAAATCGTTGATGGAATAGATGTGCAAACATGGTTAACCGGAAAAGTTAGTGATGTTGTGGATGAAAGCTTACGAACTGAGGATGTTGCAGACATTCTAATATTTAATCGAATTCGTGAGTTGAATAAGCGAGAAATGATGGCAGTTTATGAATGTCTTGAGAAAAATAATTAAATTAAGAAGAATAAAAAATAGTGGTCAGTTAGGGATTAAAAACTCATTTGCAATAATCTGCAAATGAGTTTTTATGTTGAAGAAGAGTTTCTTTAAACGTGTTAAGGTAGATAGATAATAGAGCAAGAAAAATCTATTTGTAATACCAATATAAATTATTCTTAAATTTTAAACTGAAAGGTATTACAGGTTGGCATTTATGTTTAAGTTTTGTTAGTCTTTCTAAGATGTAAATACATTTATCTGCGAGAGTTAGTTTTAAATCGTTAATTATAATCATTTATTATATAATTATTGACGTATAAAAATGTTTTTTCGGGATAATAATTTAGGTTATTTGGATAATAGCAAAAGGAATATGCTACTTTTTTAGTGATTGTATAATTATTAGAATTTTTAAATTTAACAGAAATATATACTTGAATGAAGTATATATTTCTGTTAAATTTATCCTATGGACAAAACAAGTTTAATTAAAGGTCATTTAGAAATGTGTGTGTTATCTATTTTGTCGAAAAAGAAAAGTTATGGTTATGAAATTATGAAAGAACTTGAAGTACACAATTTAAAATTGAAAGGAGTAGGAAGTATTTACCCTATTTTAACTAAGTTAAAAAATCAAGAGTGGGTAAATACTTATCAAGAAGTAACAGACAGTGGTAAAGTTAGAATCTATTATGAAATTAATGAAAACGGGAAAATACGTCTTGAGAAGAAAATTAATGAGTGGTTAGAATTGCAATCTGATATTCAAACATTATTAAAAAGTGGTTTGAAAGGAGACCTTCTGAAATGAGGAATGAATTAAACGGTAAAGAAAATCAATTTTTAACTGATGTACTTAAGGAATTAAAGCAATACGATATCAGCTTAGAAGAAAGGGAAAATATTAAGCAACAAATATTAGAGCATATTCAAGAATGTCGTGAACATGGTGAGGAAAGTATAAATGACCTAGGAACGCCTCAATTATTTGTTCAAGACTTTTTGGAGATAAATGAAATTGATCTGCGAGTGAAAATGAAACAACTTCAAAATATAAATAAAAAATCTAATACATTAATCATAATTGGCATATTCGTCGCATTTATTACATACCTCATTTCACAAACTACACTTTCAATATTTTTAACTGAATCCCTTAATCCAACCAACAGTGAAAATAACTTTAATTTTAATCTTTTATATCGAATAGCAGAAAATCAATGGTGGAACTCTATATTAATAATGATTAGTTTAATGGTTTCTTTATTAATATCTATAATTTTAGTAATTTATAAAAAAAGAAAGTTATCCGAAGTACATTAAGATGAAGATATCGAAATATAAATTGTTTCTAATTTGTATAGTTTGTAATGTATTAATGTTATGTATTGCACATCCAAAAGTTTATGCTCAGCAAAATATTAAAGTTACATTAGATAAGTATATTGAAAAATTTATAAAGGAACAGAACATTCCTGGAGCTTCCGTTGCAATTGTACATCATAAAGATGTATTCTTTACAAAAACATGGGGGATTACTGGGGAGTCTGAAAAAAAGGTAACTAGTAAAACCCCATTTGCGATTGGCTCAATAAGTAAATCTTTAACAGCTTTAGCTATAGTCAAGTTAATAGAAGATAAAAAAATAAAATTAGAGGATTCAGTTCAACAACATCTTCCTTCGTTTAAACTAAAAGATACACAATCAACTTCAAATATAACAATCCAACATCTACTAACTCATACAAGTGGAATAAACACATATGAAGGCTTAGCATTATCAGATAAACAATTGAAGAGTTCTAAAGCATTAAAGGAAAATGTAATGAAACTTTCAAAAGTAAAATTAAATGCCCCACCAGGGGAAGAATATCAATATAGTAATGCAAATTATATGATACTTGGTGCCCTTATTGAGGCAGTCACAAATGAAACATATTCTTCATATATAGAAAAGCATGTTTTTCAGCCTTTAAAAATGAATGGCGCAGCGGCAAATAAAGAAAGTGCATATGAAAAAGGCTATTTAACAGGTTATCAGTCGTTGTTTGGTATACCAAGAAAAAGTGTAGTGTCTTATGATAATGCTGGAGCACCGTATGGTTATATTACCGCAAATTTGGAAGATATGATTCAATTTATAATGTTTTTGAATCACCAAGACCACACTCGATTTTTAAAGAAAGAAAGCATGGATCTTTATCTATCACCGCTTTATAAAATAAATTCAGAAAAAAGTTATGGGTTTGGATTAAGAACAACAAATATAAATGTAAGCGAAACGATGGTTTGGCATTCAGGATCAACGCCTGATGCTCGTGCAGAAATGTTTACTTTAAATAAAAGTGGCTGGGCTGGTGTGATTTTAACGAATAAAAATCATGTATTAGAAGAAACAGCACTAACGGTATTGAAAAAGGGGATTATTAGTATTTTGAATGGGGAAAAACCTGGTGATATCCCTAAAAACATACCATTCACACAAATTGTTATGTCGATAGTCACACTCTCACTCATTATTACATCAATTATGTTAATGAAAAAGTATAAACGTAAGAAAACTTGTAAAAAACAAACTTGGCTGTTCGTTGGGAGTATATTTCTACTATTATCTAGTATTTTGATCCCACTTCTTATTTATTGCACAAATTCACCGTGGCATACGATTAAATTGTTTGCAGCAGATGTAGCTTTACTCGCTAGTATTACAGTAATATTATTAGCTGTGAACGGACTAATATCAATATTTATAGCCCTGAGGAGCAAGAAAGTATAAGGATAAATAATTAAAGAAATATAATTAAAGTTGTTAAAAATAGTTGACTCTCACACAATGTCAATATTTAAGATAAAGTTGAGTTTCGAAGTAGATGTAAATCCCAAAATCTAAAAATTGCATTCCTTTTAAAGGTTGCAACAGACCATAAATTAAACTTAGTAGACATGCAAATCTAAATAGTAGTGTTTCATAATGTTTTAATGATTTGGAGGGGAAATTTTGATAGATATTAATAGAGAAGTAAGAACATCTGGCGCGTATGTTCTTTATAATAATCTATTTATTTTTCAAGTTGGTCCAACAAGAAAAGGCGATACATTAGGTGTAGTAAGGCTGGGAGGCCATAAAGAAAACAATGAGACAGCAGTAGAAACCGCTAAAAGAGAAGTGAAAGAAGAAGCTGCTATTGATATTACTATATTGAGTTCACCAAGTACATACTACAAAGAGAATTGGAATGCACAATCAAAGAAAATAAAAGTAGAAAATGAAGTCGCTCCAATATTAATTATTGATAGTCCATATGAAACTTTATCTATTATGTATATTGCACATTCAGAAAATGAACCAAATCCATCTTCTGAAACAAACGGACTATTATTACTTTCAGTAAGTGATATTAGGCTAATTTGTAGTAAGGAAATAACACTAAACGATTATATTAAGCAAGGTGGAATGGCTATATTGAAAGAAAAAATGGATAAGGAGTTAATCTTACAACCTTTTCCTCAACTTTTGTTTTTAGCAGAACTTTTAAAAAAGGATCCTGTATTACTTCAGCAGTTTCTAAATTAGCAACAAAAGCCACCTTAATAAGGGGCTTTTGTTGCTAATAATTTAATGGTATGTGTATCCTCCATCAGGAAATAATACATTACCTGTAGTAAAACCATTTTGCATTAAATACAGGACAGTATGTGCAATTTCATCATTATACCCAGGTCTCTGTACAAGAGAAAGAGATTTATAATCTTCATAAGCAGCTAGTCTTTTCTCACTTTGTTCATTCTCTCTTCGTATCGTTCCAGGAGAAACAACATTAACTCTAATAGGAGCTAATTCAACAGCTAAAGCTTTCCCTAAGCTTTCAATAGCACCATTACAAGCGCCATAAGCAGGTGCACCTTTAAGTGGTCTTTGACTAAATGCACCGGACATTAACACGATAGATCCAGAGTTTGAAAGAAAAGGAATCGCATATTTTACGGCGTAATATTGTGGCCAAAACTTTCCGATAAAGCTGCTTTCAGCAATTTCCTCTGTAGCGGTTATTGGTCCAAGTGTGTAAGAGGCTCCCGGTGTGAATAAATGATCAAAATTCCCAACTGTCTTGAAAAAATCTTGTAATTGCTCTTTATTTTGATTATCCAATACATAAGTTTGAAGATGGTTGTTATTTATTAATTCTCGAGAAATTTTTAATTTTTCTTCCGAGCGTCCTGCAATAATAACATGTGCGCCTTGTTCGATTGCTTGTTTTGCTGTTACTAATCCAATACCAGAGCTTCCACCAATGATAACGATACGAGTATCTTTTAATGTAGTAATAGACATATTTTAGCCCCTCCTTTAATAAAAACTTTAAAATAAAACTGCTATGCTTTTATTATTCGCTAAAAGATTGCAAGTGAAAAGTACGCACTTTATATGTACATAGTCGCAAATTTCGTACTAATCGCTTGTTATATGGATACATAATATAAAAAATTACTCATTATAATTTATGATTTGAGGGGAGTGGTGAGGAAAGTGAATTTAGAGGAACCGAAATTAAAAGGGGTAATAGCGACATTACAAATAATCGGTGGGAAATGGAAGCCACTCATTTTATTTATATTATTAACAGATGGAACGAAACGGTTTGGTGAATTAAAGCGATTAATGCCAGGCATTTCTCAAGGAACATTAGCGAAGCAGCTTCGTGAATTAGAGCACGATCAACTAATAAAACGCGAAATTTATCAAGAAATACCACCTAAAGTGGAATATAGCTTAACTGAGCATGGAAAAACAGTCAGTATTGTTTTGGATAGTATGTGTGGTTGGGGAAGAGGACATTTAGAATATATCGATAAAAACAAACTATAATATTATTATGTAAACTAAATGGGGGTTTGTCGAAACATATCGTTTTAGTAATTTGTATTTTATAATATATAATTAAATAGTGTTATAGGTTATTATATATGCAGTCTTCCAGATGAAGTAATATAGATGAAATGCTGTATCGTTCGAAGTAACTAGTTGTTCGGGGCTGAAAAAATGCGTAGCAGATATAAAAGAAGACGTAGGCCCTTTCACGATAATATCAACTATGAGTCTATTTCGAGAATCATCTAAACAGTTAATGCATTTTTACAAAGGGGAAATAATAACATGAATGAATTAGAGTATAAAAGTTTTTATGATAAAGTGGGACGATTAAATGGGTGGGACTTTAGTAAGCTAAAGTGTGAAACTGTAGGTGACACTTGGGACTTTTATGGCGAAGTGCAAGAAAGATGTAAACCATCAGATATTCTACTTGATGTTGGCACAGGTGGAGGAGAGAATATATTAAAAATAGCATCTTCAGCTGCATTACTGATTGGAATAGATAACTCTAAAGGAATGATCAAAACAGCACATTCCAATTTGAATAAAGCAGGTGTACAAAATGTTGAATTTCTTCAAATGGATTCGGAATTTTTAACGTTTCCGCATGCTCATTTTGATATTACTTCAAGTTGTCATGCGCCGTTTGTAGCACCTGAATTGGCAAAAGTAATGAAAAAAGGTGCTTTTTTCTTAACACAACAAGTTAGCGAACATGATAAATTAAATCTTAAAGAAGCATTTGGTAGAGGGCAATGTTTAGGTGAAAGAGATGGTACGTTAAAAGATAATTATATAGGTGAACTTATTAGTGCAGGATTTGAACTCGTACAAGTACGTGAATATGATGTTACTGATTATTACAGTACTCCTGAGGATCTTATTTTCTTATTAAAACATACGCCTATTATTCCTAGATTTGGAGAAAAAGAAGAGGACTTTAATATTTTACAAAAGTTCATTGACGCTAATAGTTCCGAAAAAGGTATTCGTACGAATTCAAAAAGGTTTATGATTATTGCTGTTAAATCATAGTGTATTTTAACGTAAAAGCTGATTTTCTTTAAAAGAAAATCAGCTTTTTTTGTGGAAAAGAATGCAGGGGAAACTTAAAAATCATAGAAATAGGTAAAGTGGTAATCTAAAAATTGAAATATAGGGGATAATTATTTTGAAACGTTACTATATTAACAACGAAAAAATAAACGCGCATATTACTGAGTGGGGAAATAATGAAAAGCCCGTTATCTTTTGTTTACATGGGTTAGGTAGTACGAGTTTAAGTTTTATAGAAATTGCAGAGGAATTAAAGGAAGAGTATAGATTTATCTCCATTGATGCACCTGGGCATGGTAAAACACCGCCCTTTGAAAGAACGGAAGATTGTGAGATGCTGAATTTAGCAAACTGGTTAAATGAAATAATAAATGAACTGAGAATTGAACATTTCTATTTTTTATCACATTCGTGGGGAAGTTTTGTAGCACTATTTTATTTATTAAATAATCCAGAAAAAGTACTAGGAAGCATTCTTATTGATGGAGGATATCAAACAAAAAGGCTTCAAGAAGAAACGCTTGAAGAGGAAATCGCGTATTACGAAAAAGATTTTGAAGAATATATTTTTAATAATTGGGATGGATTTTTCAAAAGTGAAAAAGAAGCATATACTAGGTGGTCTCCATTATTAGAAGTTGCTGTAAAAGATCTAGGGATTGAAATGGATAATAAAGTATGTTGGCATGCGAGAGGTACAACAGCTGGTAATATAATAAGAGGTATGCATAAAGATGAAACGATAGATATTTACGAGAAGTTACCATCTAATATTGTATTACTTCGAGCTACACTACCGCAGATATGGGATGATTATAGAGAAAAGACAGTAAAAATTTTCAAGTTAAAAACTGGCGCGAAAGTAAAATTAATCTTTGATACTACACATTTGTTACACTGGGATAAACCAGAAGTTGTTATAGAGGAAATAAAAAGTAATTGGAGCTAACATATTCATACTAAAGTTGTAGTTTTTACACGGAAAATCCACCCTTCGGTTTGATTTTATCTATTTATAAGTGTAATACAATAAGAATAGATAATAAGAAACAAGGGGGAATGTAAAGTGATTACACATATATCAGATATAAAACTACAAACGGTTTCTATAGAAGGGGTAAAACAAGTCTATAAAGACATATTATCTTTTCCAATAAAAAAAGAAACCGCATCATATATTCAATTTGAAGTAACACCGTATACAACAATTAGTTTTCAAGAAGTGTATGAAGCAATTGCACCTGCGCATTTCGCTTTTGAGATCCCATATTCAAAATTTCATGAAACGGCAAAATGGCTTAAAGAGTCTGGATTACTCATTGTGAAATGGAAAGATGGTCATACAATTGGTGAGGAGAGCGGTCTATTCAATTTATACTTTAAAGATGGTGATGGAAATCTTCTCGAAATTATCGCACATAGTTATGTTAAAGAAGAGGTAATAGTCCCGCATTCACCGTTAAACATTTTATACGTAAGGGAAATTGGTCTTCCGGTTAAAAGTGTACCTGTATTTACGGAATGGTTGAAATCAAATCTAGACATGAAAACGAAGGAAGATGGGGATATTTTCAACTTTGTTATAGGTGGCACTGCATATATCGTTGCAACCTGGTGGCAGCGACCGTGGATTCCAATCGCGATGAAAGCTTTACCACCGAAAGTACATGTTTCATTCGGAACACCGGATCATGCGTTTTTACAACAAATCCAAAATAACTTTAAGAAAAATGGTGTTCCATTTGAAAGTAAACATACTGAAGTATTGTTTATTCAACAAGGGTATTCATTTTCTGTTTTGCATACACCGGAGTTTCATTCCGATATTCCTAGAAAATTAGACTTACCACTTTCTATATAATTATAGGGAGGGGTAAGTTTTTTTCATTTTCATGAAGAAGGGTTTCAGTATAATTACATTGAATTTATAGAGGACTATAAGGCGTTATTCTAATTTACTGTAAGGAGAGAAATGAATTGAATCTAGGAAATCCGATAGCCAAAGGAAATACGGCTGAAATTTATCTTTGTGATAATAAAGTTGTGAAATTGTTTAAAGAATACCTCCCTAATACAGAATCTCTATACGAAGCACGAAAACAAAAGTATGCATATTCATGTGGTTTACACGTTCCTAAAGTATTTGAAGTTACAGAGATACAAGGTAGACAAGCTATTATTATGGAATATGTAGAAGGGGAAAGTGTTGGTGAGCTTTTGCTTAATAATTTGAGTAAAGCGGAGTATTTCATAAGTATTTGTGTAAGTATACAACAAAAAATTCATGCTATATCTGTGAGCTCGGATGAAATAGAACCGATGGAAGAAAGGCTTTATCGTCAAATTAACTCCGTACATGATCTGGATGAAAAACAAAAGGGAAATATATTAAAAAAGTTAGATTCAATCACATTTGAACCTAGAGTATGTCATGGTGATTTTCATCCGTTTAATGTAATTATGAGTAATGGTGATGTGAATATTATAGATTGGGTTGATGCTAGTTCAGGTGATATTCGTGCAGATGTGTTTCGGACATACTTATTGTATTCACAGAATTCAGTGGAATTAGCTGAAATGTATTTACATATGTATTGCAAAAAAACAGGTCTATTAAGAGATGAAATTTTCCAGTGGGCTCCTATTATTAGCGCAGCTAGATTGGCAGAGAGTACACCTCTGTAAATAAAAGATGTTTTCAAGTATTTATTTTGATCCCTATTAAAATAGTGGATCATTTATTTTTTTACTCATTTCGCGCTATAGACTGGAACAGCTAAATCGAATATGTAAAAATGTTTTTCACAGTCTTGAAAATCAATCATTTGGATATAGTTTATTAATTAGTTTAAGTATCTCTTTTTCTATATTATTCATTTTAACTTTCTTTCCAAACATAAATTTTCCACTCACAAAACTACTAGTTCCTTAACTTACAAATTTCGTGTTTTATTTGGTAGAATCCTTTAAAAAAGATTTATCCCGTAAAAGTCCGATTAGTATGGGATAATAATCAGTGGGGAGGAACAAACTCCCCACTGATTAAAGTTTCACTTTATTGGAAAGTTAAGTAAATGTATGACAAAATAAGATAGCTGAAAAAATATGAAATGAGTAATTACATATGATATTTAAAGGTTCTAGAGGGTGGTTAATGTTATAAACCACAAGAAATATCAAAAGAAAGAAGAGGATACTTCTTATAATATTTAGTGAGGAGGGAGATAAATGAATGAACATATACAGCTAATGATTGAATGGATTGAGGGCAATTTAAAAAAGGAGTTTTCATTAGATGAATTATCTGATTATATGGGGTATTCTCCTTACTTCTGTTCGTTTAAATTTCATCAAGTAACAGGGATAAGTATTAGACGATATATTCTTCTTAGAAGATTGTATTTATCAACGGAAGATTTGACGAATGATAGAAAGATAATTGATATCGCATTTGATTACGATTACTCTTCGCAAGAGGCTTATAGTAGAGCATTTAAAACTGTTTTTGGTATAACCCCAGGAAAATTCCAACTTAACAAAATACCGGTTCAATCATTTATTAAACTCTCAATCAATGATGGAAAGGAGTGGGATAGAATGAATTTTTCTAGAAAAATTGAAGTTAATCAGTTACGAAATGCGAAGAGTGAGCTGTTTGATAAAGATGTACTAAACATATTAAATGGTCAATTTATGTATGAAGAATTTAAAAGTGAAAGACTAATGGGAGAGTCTGATTACGCTCCATTTAATGAAGCTATGTGTGTAAATGCGACTACTGCACAGATTTTTGATGATGAGTTTATTAAAACAAGGGCAGAAGGACATCAAGGTACTGTAGAAAATTATATGAAAAAGGTTATTCATCCTTTAGAGAATCTTTTTAAAAAAGAGTATAAATGTATCGTTTTATGGTTTGGTGAGGATATGTTTTGCCAAATGAATCTACTTACCGTACTTTCTTACCTTGAACAGTCTGATTATAAGGGAAAAGTATACTTAAATAGCTTCAGAGAGGATGAATTTAAAGTAAGTCAAATTGAACTTGAATTAGGGAACTATTTTTCTGTTTACAATGAAGTTCTAGTAAATCATAAAAAGCCATCTCATGAGATACTACCTGTAATGTATCAGGCGATAGATTTATATTTAGAGATGCTAAAAGAAAATAATGTAGTAGTAAAGTATATCTCCAAAAATAAAGATTTACCAACACAAGAGTTACTAAAAAGGTTGTTTAATCTTTTTCCAACAATAGGATATGGGGACCTACAATATATAGAGCTTATTAATAAAGCGAGATGAAAATTGAAACTAATTAGAAGAGAATACAGTAAAAAAGATGCACCTAAAAGTATAGGTGCATCTTTTTTACTTATATTTGTTCAAGTAAATTTAATTCCTCTTCTACAAATGCCATTAATTCTTTTATTGTCTCACTAGAAAAATCAAAACGAATTCCAGCTGCTTCATATACCTCTGGTAAGGATTCAGAGCTACCTAGAGATAATGCTTTTTTGTAATTTTGTAGTGCTTGTTTAGGATTCTCTTTATATTGTTTATACATTTGCAATGCACCAAGTTGCGCGATTGCATATTCGATATAATAGAATGGTATTTCGAATATGTGTAGTACAGGTAACCAGCCAGTTGCTATCCAGTTTTCATAACCTTCAATATTTACCACATTCGATTGGTAAGTGTTATGTAATTCTAAATATTTTTCATTTCTTTCTTTAGCAGTATGATTTGGATTTTCATACATCCAATGTTGGAATTGATCAACGATAAGCATTTGTGGTAAATACTTAACAATATCTTTAAAGAAATCTAATTTTGCTTTTATAAATTCTTCTGTATTCTCATAAAATGTATCCCAATACTCCATCGAAAACAATTCCATTGTCATGCTGGCTAGCTCAGCTGATTCTGAAGGGATTTCTAAATATTTTTGTAGCTTTAGCTGCTTCATACATTCATTATGAATACTATGGCCCATTTCATGGAGGAAAGTAGTAACATCATAATGTGTATGATTGAGATTCATAAAAATAAAAGATAATTGAGAAGCAGGTAAGTGTTCGCAAAATCCTCCAGGTGCTTTTCCTTTACGATTTTCTAAATCTAAGCAATCATTTTTATGCATACGGCTCAATAATGCAGAAAATTCTGGGTCTAGTTTTTGTAAAATATGAGAACTTTTTTCGATTAAATCACCCTCGTCTTCAATGGGTTTTAATACTTTTTGATTTGGTGCGGCTGCTTTTAGATCCCACGGACGAAGTGTATCTACTTGAAGTTCAGCTTTTTTCTCATTAAATATATTATCAATAAGTGGCACAACGTATTTACGAACGGATTCTGCAAGTTCATAGCAATCATCAGCCGTATAATCAAAACGTTCATGTTTTTTAAACATATAATCACGATAATTATCTAATTGAATGTTTTTTGCCTTTTGGTGACGGATTGCAATTAATTCATTTAAAATATGTTGTAAATTATTTTCAACAGATAAAAATTTTTCAGAAATGAGCGTTTTTGCTTTTTTTCGTATATCACGATTCGGATTTTGTAAGTAAGACTGTAGTTCAGTAATTGTTTTTTCTTCGCCATCCCATAGTGCAGTCAAACTGCCTGTAATTTCGAAGTACTCGGTTACTAATTTGTCTTCTTTTACTTCTAAATCAATGTTCTTTTCACAAAATAATGTTTGCGCATTTTTTATTTTTTTATCTAGTAAGCTATAAGTTTTTGGATCAAGTTGCATTCGAAATGGTGACTCTAAATATTTATTATCAAAGGAATTTTGATAACGTTTCAAAAGAGGCCTTACATATTGTTGATCATATTCAAACGTATCTTTTATTTCTTTGTTATCTGTATTACATTGAAAGTCAATATAGTGTGATCTCAATTGTTCTTCGATTTCCCATATTAATTTCGACTGTATTTTCAGCCAATTTTCTAAATCTTCTCCTGAAGAAATGGGTTTACTTAATAAAGTAGATAATTCGTTCTCTAGCTCATGTATATTACGGATATCGATCGTATTAGAGTTCTGCATTATTTACCCCTCACTTTTTATTTACTCAAGGAGGTATTCTTCTTTTTCGCTATGATTCCTTTTTTTCTAGAAAATTTGTGCCTATTACTCCAAGAACAATCATAAGTGTACCGACAATATGATAGTAGGCAATTTGCTCGTGTAAGAATACAACGCCTGCGATAATGGTAATAAGTGTAGATAAGTTGCTAAAAACACTTATTTTGGCTGCTTCAATATAAGATAATGAATAGTTTAATAATAATGCTGTCAGTAAGGAAGATAGTAATCCTAAATATAAAATGGAGATAAGGAATGTTCCATTCGTAAATGGCTTAAAGTATACAGTTATTGTACCTTTGTTCATATGGTCAATGATTGCGATGAAATTAAAACTAATAAAACCGATTGCTGTCATTGTGTATGTTAAATCCATCAGCTTGAATTTCTTTGTCATTTTTCGAGCTAATACATTGTAGCAAGCAGATGATAATGCCGATAATAAAATGAGAATAACACCGATAAAGCTCGTTTCATGAGCCCCTATACCATTCATAACAAATATATAAATGACACCTATGACAGAAATACATACTGATGTTTTTTGCCATGTATTCGTATATTCTTTTAAAAAATAGGAAGCTAGTATCATCGTAAATATAGGGATCGCTGCTTGTATAATTCCAGCTTCAGATGAACTTGTATATACTAAGCCAAATGCTTGGAAAGCAAAGAACAATGCTGGATAAAATATTGCGAGTGGTAAAAGTGTAAGTATGTTTTTAAATGATATATTTAACTTTACAAAACCGAAAATAACCGGAATGGTTGCTGCTATGAAGGCAACTGTAAAACGGTGAGCCAGAGTATCAAGAGGACTCGTAATGGTTAGTGCTAGTTTCACAAACATAAATGAAAACCCAATAATAAATGAATAGAGTAATGCTGATATATATGCTTTTGTTGTATTTGTCATAATTCCACCTCATAGTAGTTGATTTCTTACTGGCCAGTATACGTACATAGTAATCCTTCTGATCTAGTGCTACAATGTGAACAAATACAAACTGTACCGGTACAAAAAAATAGGAGGTGTAATGATGTATAAATATTTACATGTTTTGAACGACTTAGAAAGTATGATTCAAAATGGTGAGATAAAAGAAGGAAAGAAATTACCGTCTATACGGTCGCTTGTTACACAATATGAATGTAATAAGGCGACTGTAATACGAGCGCTGCATGAATTGGAAAAGCGTCATATTATTTATTCTGTACCTCAAAGTGGATACTACGTTGTTAAGAAATCTGGAAGTTACATAGAAAGTAACGAGATTATTGATTTCGCTTCTTCGGCCCCAGATCCAGATGTTTTTCCATACTTAGATTTTCAGCATTGCATTAATAAAGCGATTGATACCTATAAGAATGATTTGTTTATATACGGAACACCGAAAGGGTTACCATCTTTAATTTCGGTTGTGCAAAAACAGTTAGCAAACTATCAAGTTTTCACGAAGGAAGATAATATATTTATAACGTCAGGTGTGCAGCAGGCGCTTGCTATATTAACTTCAATACCATTTCCGAATGAACATAATATGATTCTAATTGAACAGCCAAGTTACCATTTATATATTGAATATGTAGAAACAAATAACATTCCTGTAATCGGAATTAAGCGTACGCATGAGGGGATAGATTTAAATGAACTAGAGCGGATATTCAGCACAGAAAAAATTAAATTCTTTTATACAACTCCAAGATTTCATCATCCACTTGGAACTTCGTATTCTAAAAAAGAGAGAGAAAAGATTATTAAACTTGCGAAGAAATATAATGTATTTATAGTAGAAGACGACTATTTAGCAGATTTAGAAACTGATTCAAAAGTAGATCCGTTTTACAGCCAAGATAATTGTAATCATGTTATATATTTAAAAAGTTATTCGAAGATCATCTTTCCTGGATTGCGAGTCGGTGTTGCAGTCATCCCGCAATCCATTGCAGATGCCTTTTATAAGTATAAAAAGATTTTAGATATCGATAGTCCTATGATTTCGCAAGCTGCTTTAGAAATTTACATAAAGAGCGGAATGTTTGATCGGCATAAACATAAAATAAAAGCATCTTACTACAATAGGTCAAAAAAACTAGCGGCAGTAGTAGAAGGTGTTCAAAATGAAAATCCACATTTGTTTACTTCTAGAACAGTAGATCCAATTGGAATACACACTTGTTTACAGTTGAAAAAAAATATAGTCACGGACACATTTATTAAAAATTTAAGCAAGAGTCAAATAAGTATAGATTCTATTGATAAAAATTATTTAAGTAACTTTCATAAAGAGAGATTGTTAAAGTTAAATGTATCAAATGTAAAAGAAGACAAGATTGAAGAAGGGATTCGCAAAGTAAGTGAGGAAATAAAGCGAATGAACCGTGTAGATTTTCAGTTCAAAAAAGAATAAAAATTATGAGGGGGCGTGTTTTGAATAGAATAGCCTTGTTTGTATGTATTGCTCTTATTGATTCACAATATTATTGTTTAATTACAAAAAAATCGTTACGTTCATGATCTTCCATTAAAAGGGCATTTTCTTGAATGTGGATAAGAGAATGGGTTATTTATATGTGAATTAAAGGTAATTCAGAAGGTGTTATTTCGTTTTAGTATGTGGAAATATTACTCAACATTATGGAGGAGATCGATTATGAGCAATACACAGACATTACGAGGGCTAACCACAGTTAGTTTTTGGACAGATAATCTAGCAGCCGCAAAGAAATGGTACGCTGACCTATTAGGAAGTGAACCATACTTTGAACGTCCAGGATATGCCGAATTTCGCATTGGCGACTACCAACACGAGCTAGGTTTAATCGATAGCCGTTATGCGCCAGCTGATTCAGTGACCGGCCCATCTGGCTCTATAGTGTACTGGCATGTTGATGATGTAACAGCAACTTTCAATAAGCTACTGTCTATGGGAGCAAAAGAGTATGAGGCACCTACAGAGCGCGGCGTGGGATTCATCACGGCTTCCGTAGTTGATCCCTTCGGAAACATATTAGGCGTTATGTACAATCAGCACTATTTAGATGTGCTGATTTCGAACAAAAAAGCATGAACTTCGCTGCTGCACAACGAAGCATAGGGTGCAATGCTAATCAAATTTAATTAATATTATTTTAACCCCTTCTTAAAATCAGAACGGGGTACCGAAAATAATTATACTTGATTATAAAGAGTAAGGAGAATCACATGAAACCATTACAAGGTAAAGTAGCAGTTGTGGCCGGAGCAACACGAGGCGCCGGAAGAGGTATTGCGATGATGCTTGGTGAAGCCGGTGCAACTGTATATGTAACAGGAAGAAGTACAAAAGGGAATTTATCCTGTATGGGAAGAACTGAAACGATTGAAGAAACGGCAGAGCTTGTTACAAAGCAAGGCGGAAAAGGAATCGCAGTTCGTGTTGATCATACGGTAGAAGAAGATATTAAAGCATTATTTACAAAGATTCAAGACGAACAAAATGGACAGCTTGATATTTTAGTAAACGATGTTTGGGGCGGCGATCCTTTAACGGAATGGGAGAAACCTTTCTGGGAACACAATCTACATAACGGACTACTTATGCAACAAAGAGCTGTTCATTCTCATATAATGACAAGCCATTACGGTGTACCATTAATGGTGAAAAATAAAATGGGACTTGTTATTGAAATTACAGATGGAGTCGATTATCAATATCGAGGTAATTTGTACTATAGTTTAGCAAAAGTCTCAACAATTCATTTAGCAGAAGCTATGGCGAAAGATTTAGAACAACACAATATTACAGCTGTCGCAGTTAGTCCAGGATTCCTTCGTTCAGAAGCGATGTTAGATATATTTGGTGTAACAGAGGAGAATTGGCGAGAAGGAGCTAAACAAGACCCTCATTTTATCGCATCAGAAACTCCTTTCTTTGTTGGAAGAGCAGTAGCAGCTTTAGCAAGTGATCCAAATGTTCATGAAAAAACGGGACGAGCGTTAAGTTCATGGGAATTAGGAAGAGAGTATGGATTTACAGATATGGATGGAAGACGCCCAGATTGGGGGAAATATTTTGAGGAGAATGTTTTGAATCAAAATTAATGTTTTTAGAGCACTCAATAGCTGAGTGCTCTTTTTCTTTATACTGTACATAAATAATAAAGTCCTCTTAAAAATAAAGTGAAACTTTAATCAGTGTGGAGGTGTCCATTCTCCACTGATTATTAGCCTTCACCAATTGGGCGTTTACTGCCCACAAATAGAGGGATAAAATAGTTATTTAAAAAGCATTGGTACAAATGAAATACAGTCAAAAATAAAGTGACAAATCCAACTTACCCAAATACTTTTTGAATTTTTCCATATATAATTTAGTGCTAATCTAATTGGGATTATAGTTATTAATAACTGCATTGGCACAAAACCATAAGCTGGAATATGCCACAAAGCGAACAACAAACTACATATTAATGATGCAGTGCCAAATTTTAATCCTAATTTTTGTAATGCGATAATTATATTAGTGCAAATCAACTCTTCACCCATTAACATAAAGGGTACACGGAATAAAATCATAGAAATACTTATTACTTCAGCAACGGAATTTTTAGTTGCAGGTTCAAAAATGTAACTGAATATTAAGTTGGAAGCCATACCTACGATAATTGTTAAAGGCAAACCCCAAAGTAATGTCTTGATATTAAAATGTTTAAATTGCTCTAATGATATTTTTCCTAAAAAATAGTATCCTATAATTCCACATAATACAAGATTCCATAAAGCTTCAAGAATCATTCCCAATACTTCAGGTATATTATCTCCTAACACTGCGAAAAGTTGATATACAATCCCGGAAATAATTAATAATCCCAAAGCCAAAAGGGATTTTGAATCAATTTTCTTCTCTGTTTCTATAATCTTTGTTTCCACAACAGCCCCTTCTTTCTTATTATTTCATTGATTACGAATATATAATAGCACATTGTTCTCCAAAATAATGGTAATTGAGACGATCATAATAATTTTATTTTTCCAAATCAGTAAGTCCAAGATTAGGAGATTCCTTGCAAGAATCATTTAGACCAAAACCTATTATTAATGTCGTGATTGAAATAAAGCAATTATTAAACAAAAATAATAATCGCCCATCAAATTTATGAGTAGGCGATTAATGTATTTCTAAGAACAAAATTAAACAACTTTATTATCTTTACACATATATCGCATAAAACACTTTTTAACTTCATTAAATATATAGGGAATCATTACCAAAAAAATGATATCCTTAAAGTATAGTCTATATTTTGTATAGGAGAGTGATGGAGTCTATGGCGGTACGTATAGTCGATGATTTACAACAATTCTCTTTATTACTTATGTTTTTGAGTACATTAATATTTTACAGATACTTAAAGAAAATTAAACGAGAGAGAAAACTGACTTCTTTTGAATGGACAATGTATTTTGTCACTCAATTCGCGACTTCCATTTGGGCAATTACTTATTGTATTAAATTTTTGTCTGAATCGTAAGTTACATTAAACCATTTTAGTTTACTGGATTATTGTTATCTATTAGGGATATAAATATAGCCCGTATCTAAGTCAATGACGACATCACTCTTAATGTCTTCTTGTAATGACTTTGGAATGTTTTCAAAATGATAACGTACACAAAATAAATTTATAAGCTCCTCATTAGATAACTCTTCATTTTTTACGTTAAAATACATTTTTTTAACTTACTGATAGAACAGTTATGACCAATAACATACTCATTAATTCCATATCCATCAAATTCAATTATCATGTTATCACTATTGGTTGCTAGCCAACATTATAGCTTTAATTTTGGATGAATCTTTCATATTGATTATTATACATAGCTTATATATGTCTCGTATCAATTATGATATTCAAAATAAGAAGAAACACATTTGGAAATTTTTGTAGCAGGTGCAACAGGTGTAATAGCACGTTCTTTAATACCAATGCTAATAAAAGAAGGTCATACTGTGTATGCAATGATTCGTAACGAATCACAAGTAGAAGCAATGAAGAAAGTTGATGCTTTACCAGTACTAGCTGGGAGAGAGGTGCTTCAAAGAATAAGGCACGTAAAGAGAATGGATACTTTAAAATATCATAAAAATCCTTTAATGGGAATACTAGTAACATTCACTATTAAAGGATTGGGCTGTAATGAATATACTTTTTGAAAGCATTATTTTAATCCTCACTGGAATTATTGTTTTAAAATTGACAGGTAGTAAATCTGTTAGCCAAATGACGAGAGCTGAAATTATTATTGTGGTTTCTATAGGACGTATTATTGTAGAACCTATATTAAGTAGGAAAGTAGGCCCATCTATTTTTGCTGCGTTTATTTTTGCGGGTGTTTTACTTATTATTCATTTTTTTGAATTGAAATCACGAAAAGTAGAAAAGTTTCTAAATGGAACTAGCATTATTGTTATAGAAAACGGAGAAATCTTAAAAAAGAATTTATTACGCGCGAAAATGTCAGAACAACAATTATTTATGCATCTGAGAGAAAAAGGCATACATGAAATCAAGAATTTACAACAAGCAACTGTAGAAACGAATGGACGGATTGGGTATCAACTAACTACCAAGGCACAACCAGTTACTTTGGAAATGCTAGAAAAGCTTCTAGAGCAATGTAATCTGAAAAAATAGTTTTAGACTAAAAAGCGCTTCTTGTACATAAAGGGACTTTCGTGTTATCTAATTTATCGAGGGTGATGACGATCAATATTACGATTAACAACAACGTTAAAGTTCATAAAAATAAACAGAATGAATAATTGACAAAAAATGAGAATAGTAGTAATCTAACGTAAAACATACGCTAGCGTATTTTATTGGAGAGATAATATGCAATTAACGAGAGAAGACTGGATAAAAGTAGGATTACAACAATTAGCTAATGAAGGTATACATAAAGTTCGCATTGAAGCACTTGCTCGATTGCTAAAAATAAGCAAAGGAAGCTTCTATCACTATTTTCGTGACCATCAAGAGCTTTTAGATTCTATGCTCGACTTTTGGGAAGTGCATGCAACAAAGCTGATTGTTCAAAGTATGGAGCAACAGGATGCCTCTTTAGAACAGCTATTACAGATTAGTTTTAATCGAGATAAAAAAATTGAGAATGGTATTTATGCTTGGGCTAAATATGATCCTGTTGTGGCAACACGTTTAGTAGATATAGAAGAACAAAGAATTTCTTGTGTTGCAAAATTGTATCAAAAAATGGGCGTAGACGAAACTGAATCAATTGATCGAGCGAGACTTGCCTATTTAACGTATGTAGGATGGATGACAAGGTTTGAAGCAAATCCTAATTTTGATATTGATAAAATGGTTGAGCTTTTCACTTCTTTCAGCGGGTGTCCAAACATCCACTGAAAGAAGTGAAAGCCTCCGGCGGATGTCACAGAATTATGCTGAGGCATAATTGATTATTCGATAATAAATGTCCCTAATATGGTTATAAAACCTGAAGGGACAAAATTTTCACTATAACATACGGTAGTGTATGTTATCTTTGAAGTTACGAAATTGGGGGCGAATAAATGAAATTACTATTAATAGTAGTAGCTGTGGGGCTTCTGTGGTTTATCAGTTTTTTGCATATTTATTGGGCTTTTGGAGGTCGATGGGGTTCTGCTGCTGTTATCCCAGTAAAAGAGGGAGAACATAAGCCTGCTTTTACTCCGAGAATATGGGGAACATTATTCGTAGCCATTCTTATTCTATTAGCTAGTGTCATTATTGTTGTTCAAGTAGGTTATTTGCAGGGGTTCGAAGCAAATAGTTTATCTAAAATCGGAAGTACTGTCTGTGCTTTAGTTTTCATTATTAGGGCAATTGGTGATTTTAAGTTTGTTGGATTTTTCAAAAAAATTAAACATTCTCAGTTTGCTAGATATGACACTTGGTTCTATAGTCCATTATGTTTATTCTTTGGTTTTGTCTATATCATGTTGTTGTTTTAATAAGTATAATGAATTCCCTATAAAATAAATTTTATGCAGGAAGAAAACACCTCTTATTGAACAAGTAGTAATAAAAAGAAGTTTGAGCATAGCAATAGAGCAATACAGGTTCTGTTGACAGCGAAGTCCGCTATGATTAGTCATTTGTGTTTAAAAAGAGGATAGATAGGGCGAATTTATTCAAGCTCTTCTATCCTTTTAATTTTTATACATATAATGTATGACATTAGATAAGAATTCACTATTAATAATAGGTTCAGCTTATATCTTGACTTTTAATAAAATTTTAAAGTGTTGGTTTTTTATTGTGTGAATAAGAGGTTAGTTGTTGTTTTAGAGTTTAAATCATTGATTTAAACTTGGCAATTGTATCATGTAATCTTTCTAATCCAATCAACATATCTTTTTCATTTAACATTGAATAACTAATTCGTAAATGATTATATTGATTTTCATGGTTTATCAGACAAGCTGTGCCGGGTAAAAAAGAAACATCTACTTCATTCGCTTTTTGTAATAATGTAAAAGGATCGATTGACTGAGGGAGTGTAACCCATAAGTTAAATCCTCCATTAGGTATTTCAAATTCTAATTCTTTTAATGGAGATAATATATCAATTGTTAAATCGCGTCTAATTTGTAAAGCAGTCCGTAATTTTTCTAAATGATTTTTCATTCGTTCCGCGCGTAAAAAAGGAAGTAGTGCTTTTTGTGTCAATAAGGGACTACCAATATCCATCGAAGCCTTAACGGCGTATAACCATTCAAAGATAGGACCTTCAGCTGCAAGTGCCGCGATGCGAAGACCTGGTGCTAACGTTTTACTAAATCCTTTTAAATATATAACATGACCATTTGTATCAAAGCTTTTTATTGGAGGGGGAATTTTAAAATCCTCAAAATATATCTCTCCGAAAGAATCATCCTCTAAAATGAAAAATTGATAAAGCTCTGCTAGTTCTACAAGTTCCATTCTTCTTTCTTTACTCATTACTGTGCCCGTTGGATTCTGAAAAGTAGGATTCACATATAACAAAACAGGATTCTTTCTTTGACAAATATCATCGATTAAATCTGAGCGAATGCCGTTGTTATCAAAACTAACAGGGATAATTTGAACTCCTTTATTAACAAATACATCAAGCGCCGCTCCGTAACACGGACTTTCTACTAACACTATGTCTCCAGGTTTTAATAATGTTTGGACGATTAAATCAATTCCTTGCTGGGCACCACTTGTAATTAATAATTGAGATGGATCTGTAACTACTTGTTGGTGTTCTTTTAAGTAGTTTGTTATTTCCACTCTAAGTTCTTTGTCACCTTGAACAGGTCCATATGTTGCCAGTATCATTTGATCCTTATTAAGTAATTTGTGCATTTCATCTGAAAGAAACGGATTTGGTAATAAACGTGGATAAAGGACAGCCTGTGAAAAATCAAAATATTTACGATGTTGGTTCATTACATATTGAGAACGCATAACATTAATGGATTTCGTTTGTTGCCATTGATATGGAATTGGTTTGAAATCTTTGTTCACACGTTTATGTATATAGGCACCTTTTCCTTGTTCAATTCGTATATAACCTTTCGTTTCTAACTGTTTATAAGCTTTACGAACAGTTAATAAACTAATTTGCAAATCATCGGCCATAGCACGTAAAGAAGGGAGGTAATCGCCATGCGAAAGCATCCCGCTTTGAATTCTCTCAACAATTTGCATATATATTTGTTGGTAATATGGTATGTTGGATTCTTTACGTAGTACTATCTTCATAGAATCACCTGTTTTTCTTTTTAATTTAATTAAAGCGAAAAATAGTCTGACAATCAACTATATTTTCATTCAACTGTTATATGCTCGGATACACTGTTATACACCATATCCTCTATACTCATTTCAAGAGTAAAAAGGAGGAAGGAAAATGGTCATTTTAAATTATATTTTAGTATGTATCATCTTTGGAACAACATTTTTAACGATAAAAATCGGAATTGAGGCAGGTGCACCGCCGTTATTTTCAGCTGGAATTCGCTTCTTTTTGGCCGGTCTTATTCTCATTACTATTTTTAAGTTAAAGAAAAAGCGTGTTATGCCTTATTTATTATCAAAGCGTATTATGGGCGCTGGCTTTTGTTTAACATTTATGACATTCGCAACGTTATATTGGGCAGAACAGCATATTTCTTCTGGATTAGCAGCAGTGCTTTCTGCAACAGCCCCAATGATGATTTTATTGCTACAATCAAAGAAAAATAAAACAAAATTACAACGAGAACAGTTTTTGGCTTTATTCATAGCACTTACAGGAGTTTTATTTATATCTTTACCTGGCATGCATCAAGAACTTACTTTCATATGGAGTATTGCATGCCTTGTCATAATAGTTGGGCAACTATTTTACGGAATAGGTTCTATTTATTCAAAAGAAATACTTTCAAATTCGCCTGACGTATCACCTTTTCTGATTAACGGTATTCAAATGTTTTATGGGGGAATCTTGTTATTAATTGTATCTATTATAATGGAACAGCCTAATCTAACAGTCTTAACATCTTGGAATGTACAATGGCCAATTGTATATCTCATATTTGTAGGATCAATCGGTGGGCACGGTTTATATTATTGGCTCTTATCAAAAACAAATCCAATATTTCCATCAACATGGTTGTATGTATCCCCATTAATCGCTGTTATTGTAGGTTATTTTGTATTAGGAGAACCATTAAATCCTGCAATGGGAATTGGAGCTTGTTTAATCTTGATTGGTGTATTTTTAGCGAATCGTTCTACACTTGGAGTTTATTTTAAGCAAGGAAGGTTGTTAAAAAAAGAGATGTAGTTAAAGTTTAATGATGTAGAAAACAGCGGAAAACGTATTCAAACTTTAGAAGGAAAAATAGTTAATTTAGAGAAAGTGATTAACACATTAGAATATAGATTAGGGATAGTAGAATCAAAAACACAGTTGGAGAAATAACCAACTGTGTTTTTATATAGGGTGTATTTTATTTTACACTTAACTAAATCGGTCGCATATTGTTTGGTGGATAAGTGTTATTTTTTTATTACGGTATTGCCCATTGCGATAGAAATTCGATTCCAATTGTTTATTTGATTAATGATTAACACAAGGTCAACATATTGTTTTTCGTCAAAGTGTTCACGTACTCGGTTATATAGATTTTCAGGAACTCTTTTAGTAGGAATGAGAGTAATATGCTCCGATAGTTCCAGAGCAACTTTTTCTTCAGGAGTATAAAAATCACAATCATCCCAAGCATTTAAGCAATAAATTCTTTGCTCGGTTTCACCCAATTTTCGGGCGTCAGAAGTATGCATATCGATACAATAAGCACAGCCGTTAATTTGAGAGACTCTAATTTTTATAAGCTCTCTAACAGCTCGATTAATTGAAGATTTCTTCGTGTATTTCTCCATATCCATCATAATTTTCATACCATCAGGCGAAATATCATAATAAGACATTCTTTGACTCATAAGACAAAACCTCCGTTATTATAAGTTTTTATAATAAAAACACACTAGGTCGCGATAGGGACTTCTAGTGTGTTTTCATAATTAATTTACTTTTTTAATAAATCCTTTATAATGACGTTTCACAAGCTGACTTTCGAGCGTCTTCATCGTTTCTAATGCTACACCTACGATGATAAGTAAGCTTGTGCCACCGATTTGGGCAGAAGGTGGTAATGTTGCGATTTTCGTGAATACGAGCGGTAATATTGAAATTGCTCCTAAGAAAATCGCACCGATAAATGTTAAACGGTATAAAATTTTTGTTACATACTGTTCTGTAGATTTACCTGGGCGAATACCCGGGACATATCCGTTTTGCTTTTTCAAATTCTCAGCCATTTGTTCAGGGTTTACTTGAATAAATGCATAGAAGTATGTGAAAGCAACGATAAGACCAACATAAAGCGCCATTCCAAACGGATGTGCAAAATCAAGATTCGCAATTAGCCATTTAGATACGCTCGAGTCAGGGAAGAGCTGCGCAATTGTACGCGGCGTCATTAAAAAGGCTGAAGCAAAGATAACAGGAATTACACCTGCACTATTTACTTTAAGAGGTAAATGAGTATTTTTTGCTCCTTGATATTGATTGTTTCCTGAAACAGCTTTTGCATATTGAATCGGTATTTTTCGAACAGCTTGTTGAATGTAAATAACACCAACAACTATCGCTAAAATTACGAGTCCAATTAAAACCATTTTTATTATGTGCATAAATAACTGATCGCCTGCGTTTTGGAATTGTTGCAAATAAATTTGATTAGCGACATTTGGAATCGCCGCAACAAGTCCTGCGAAGATAATCATTGAGATTCCATTACCAACGCCATTAGCGGTAATTTGTTCACCTAACCAAAGTAAAAATGCAGTACCAGCAGTTAAAACTGTCGCAATAAATAAGTATGTAGTCCAGCTTTGATCTGTAATTAATTGTCCACCTGCTATATTATTAAAACCATAAGACATCCCAATGGATTGTATGAATGCGAGAATGATTGTAAAGTAGCGAGTAAATTGAGCTGATTTCTTACGGCCCATTTCTCCTTGCTTTGCCCATTCTGTAAATTTAGGTACAACGTCCATTTGTAGTAATTGTACAATGATAGAAGCTGTAATATATGGTGTGATACCTACAGCAAAGATTGAGAAGTGTTGCAGTGCTCCTCCGCCAAATACGTTTAGCATACCTAAAACGTTGGCTTGATCTTGTACTTTTAATACCTCTGCGTTAGTATGAGGAACTGGAATAAACGTGCCAATTCGAAAAACAATTAGCATCGCTAGTGTAAAAAGAATTTTGTTTCTTATCTCAGCTACTCTCATGAAATTTGAAATCGTACGAAACATTATGTCGCCTCCTATATTTTTATCAGTTCAAAACTGATTATTATATCCCGATGAAGTAACCACAAACCTCCTTCCGCATTAAATTCATTTGACAAATGGAATTTTATACATTTTGTAGTTTTCACGGATATAAAAAAATATAAGGTGTTATACAAGCGATTTATTAACTTTTCGTAATCATTCAATACCCATAATATAACTAATAAATTAACAAATGTACATACATAAGCATTAAAAATGAATGAATAGAGTGATTTTTTACATATATTTAATGCTAGATTGATAATTAGGAACGTTTTATGTAGTTATATTGAAAGGATTCCGTTGAAAGTATTATGATGTAGCTGTAGCGCATAATAACCTCAAGGAAATCTTCAAGGATGTTGAGAGAACTCATACATTTCAGCATGAATTAGAGAACCTACTAAAGAAAGAAAAGATTGGATTGGAATAATAGTGAAGGAAAATCTTTTTTCCATAGAGAATATTTCTAGCGTAGGAATTTAAGTATGTAGGTTCTAGCGAAAGGAGAATTCACATGAATACATTTGTAAATGACAAGTTTTATGAAACTAGAAATCAATTATTTGAGGAAATTACTTTGTTAAGTGATGCTCAATTTAATAGGAAACCAGATAAGGATAAATGGAGTATAGCACAAGTTTGTCATCACTTAGTTTTATTAGATGAGAGAGTTATAACAGTTATTTCATCGGGATTAAAAAAGATGGATAGTATCTTAAATGAGCGTAAAGAAATTCACACTATTTTATTAGATAGATCGATAAAATTTATAGCCCCAGAAATGATTGAACCAAGTATAGAACCATTTGAAGTGCAGCAAATGGTTGATTTGTTAAACGACTCTAGAAAAGAATTGATGCGTTTCCTGAGTACAATAGAAGATGAATCTATATTAGCGAAAAAATCAGTGACGCATCCAGCTCTTGGAGAATTACTTCTTGATCAGTGGATAGAACTGATCTATTTGCATGAACAGCGTCATATAGAACAAATTAAAGAGATAAAATTGCTTTGTGGAGTTGAAAAGTAAAAATCATTATCTATTTATTGAGCGATTTGGGATAGCATCAAGGGTTCGAGTGATAAAATACAAGTCCTGATTAAAATTATGATGAATTTAGTTGAAAGCAACCAATAAGCAGAAAAAAATACGAAACTAGCAGATTTTACTCCTGAAGAGGAAACGAACATTTGAAAAAAATCTGAATCCGATTTGCTGTATAAGTGTAACCCCGTCTTAAATGAAGAGCGGGGTTATTATTTTTGGAAGTGATCTCAGTATTTTCATATAGAAGGAAAAAATTAGAAATAAAATCCGGAAATGAGTTGTATGTCCAAAATTTTGAAAGTACATATACATCTACCGTGGGTTTAGCGCTCTTCACACGTTGGAGGAAGAAGTATTTTATTAGAAAACGATAAAATACTATTCTGTTAGGGGATATATGCATTTTATTCTCTATATTTTCACAGCAAAACCACCTCCAAAATTATCTTTTGTAGTTGAATTTCTCTGAATAATAAGTTACATTTTTAAAGTTCAAGCAACTTTATGACAGTACAAAAAGGGGAGAAATATTGTTATTATGCAAAAAATGAAATGGAAGAACTATGTATGCAATTTTATTATTCTTATGCTTCTTGTAACAGCAGTAACAGTCAAACCAGCTATTTCTAAGGCTGAGGAATCTAATGTTAATATTACATTGTTAGGTACTGCAGATATTCATGGTAGATTTATGCCTTGGGATTATGCGCTTGACGGAGCAAATATGAGTGGAAGTTTGACGCAGCTTTATACGGTTATAAAGAAGGTACGTCAAGAAAATCCAAATACCATATTAGTAGATGCCGGGGATACAATTCAAGGAAACTCAGTAGAATTATTCAACGATAAGCCACAATCGCCAATGATGGTAGCAATGAATACAATGGGATATGACGCCTGGGCATTTGGAAATCATGAATTCAACTTTGGATTAGATACATTGAAAAAAGTTAGTGAGCAATACAAGGGAAAGACGTTAGCAGGAAATATTTATAAGGAAAATGGAGAGCATTTTCTTCCTGCATATACGATTGTTGAAAAAGGTGGAATTAAAGTCGGGATTATTGGTATGAATACACCAATGATTAGTGATTTTGAAAAAGGGACAGATCATTTGGATGGTTTAGTAGTGAAAAATCCAGTAGAAGAGACAAAAAAGGCTATTAAAGAATTAGAAGATAAAGTAGATGTAATGGTAGGGGTTATGCATATGGGACTAGAAAATGAGAATGGAATCCCAGGTACTGGTGTTCAAGATATTGCGAATGCTTGTCCGGAACTAAGCGCTATTTTTGCGGCTCATATGCATAAACTTGTAAAAAAAGAAGTTGTAAATGGCGTAATTATTACAGAACCAGATAAATACGGAACGCATATTTCACGTATTGACCTTACTTTTACAAAGCAAGATGGGAAGCTTGTTTTAAAAGATAAAACAGCTACCGCTATACCTGTAAAAAATGCTGATGGAACTACAGTATTATCTGATTCTACACTTGAAGAAACACTAACACCGTTTCATGAGTATGCGAGAGGAGATGCAAATGTTGTAGTCGCCCGATTAAAGGGTAGAAACCTTGTTCCTGAAAATGAAATAAAGGGTATTCCAAGTGTGCAGATTCAAGAGACACCTTTATCAGATTTCTTTCATGAAGTCATGCTCCATTACAGTAAGGCGGATGTAGTAGCCCATCAAATTGATAATGATTATGCCCGTTTGGATATAGGTCCTATAAAGAAGAAAGATATTGCTTATAATTATCAATATGCTTTGGGAGAAATTACAGTATATAAGATAACTGGAAAAGATTTAAAAAACTATATGGAATGGGCAGCAGGATATTTTAACTCATCTCGTGCCGGAGATGTAACAGTTAGCTTTGATAAAAACCGTCGTGCGTCTAAATACAGTACGAACGATTTCTTTGGAGGCGTAAAATACGAAATTGACTTAACAAAACCATATGGTAGTAGAATTACAAATTTACGCTCTATTCGTACAAATAAACCAATCAAAATGAGCGATGTTATGACGCTAGGAATGAATGCGTATAGAATGGAGGCTCTTCAGGCAAAAGGGGGAGCTTTAGAGGGACGTAAATTTGAACAAACTTGGTCATCTAAACAAGAGAATGCATTCGGAGAAACAGGTGGAACCATTCGTAACCTTGCTATTACATATTTAAAAGAGGTAAAGAACGGTGTATACACGCCAAAAGTTATGCATAATTGGAAAATTACTGGTGTAGATACACATTCTTCAGAGCATAAGGCTGTAGTTGATCTTGTAAATAAAGGGATTTTAGAAATCCCAAAAACAGAAGATGGAAAATATACAAATATAGCATCTATAAATACTAAAGATTCAATTACAAAAGAAGAGATTGTAGCACTCTCACAAAAAGCTAATATTAATCCAAATCAGTTTAATCATGTAAAAAGAAAAGGTGAATTTTACAAAAAACTTAGTAGGATAATTAAATAAATATAAAAAAGATGGCTCTCGTGCAAAAAACTATTAAACTTGGACATACCATTATCCTAAAAAAGTTTGTGATTGGTATGGAAATATAGAGAATCATCGGTAAAAAACCCCCTGGATTGTTTTAAAAATTCAGGGGGTTTTTCATTTGAATAATTATTGTTTCATTTCTCACTATGTATATTTATAATATGCTTTAAAAGAACATACCTTAAGTTAATAACATGCAATAGATATGTCCTTTTCTATATTTAAATGGGGAGACAAATTTATCTTTGAAAGATATTTTTGACAAGATGAAACTCATATAAGACTTCAGCAGTCTCAAAACGTTACAATCCATGCAGCTATAGACATAAATAACAAAATTATATTGAAAAATCTAACTTGTATATGCGTTGCCTCACCTCACTAAAGTATTTGACTACAATTCTTAAAATAGTAAAGAGTGGTTTTTTATGTTGTTAATAAGATATAAGTGTACTTTGATTAGAATGAATATAGATAATTAACGACTAACCAATTGGATGAGCACCTAAAAGGGCTCATTTTTTATTTTATCGACCACATATATGTAATTTTGCATAATATTACATAAATTTTGTATTTTCTCTTTTTTTCGACATAAATAGACAGTATACTTTGTACAAGCTTTCTATTTCAAAAATTATACGAGGTGAAAAAATGAAAAACACAAAGACATTAACTAAGGTAGCATTAACAACAGGATTAGCTTTAACAGCTGTGGCACCATACGGAATAGGTCATGCAGAGGAAACAGATCAACTTCAAGTTCAAATTCAGGAGGACTCATTCCGTTCAGGTGAACTTACACAACCGTCAAAAAAAACACCAGAGAATGTAGTAAAAGATGCTCTTAAGGAGAAAGCTGAACAAGCTCTTTCTCCAAATCAAGTCAATGGAGAAACAGGAGTAGATTATAAAGTTCTTCAAAAACGTGGTTCGTATGATGGAACAACACTTGTGCGTATGCAGCAAACATACGAAGGAAAAGAAGTATATGGCCATCAATTAACTGCACACGTAGATAATAAGGGTGTTATTAAAAGTGTTTCAGGCGATAGCGCGCAAAATTTAAAACAAGAAGAATTGAAAAAGCCTATTAATCTATCAAAAGATGGAGCGAAACAATATATTTATACGAAGTACGGGAACGATATCAAGTTTATTTCTGAGCCAGAAGTTAAGGAAGTTATTTTTGTTGATGAAAATAATGGACAAGCTAGCAATGCATACCAAGTTACCTTTGAAGCGGCAACACCAAACTATGTTTCCGGAACTTATTTAGTAAATGCACAAAATGGTGATATGTTAAAAAATATGGTACAAGAATCTAACTTAAAAACAAGTGAAAAACTAGTTGGAGCTTTAAAGGAAAGTAAAAAAAGTAGTCTTACATCATTAACTGGAACAGGAAAAGATGATTTAGGTATATCTCGTTCATTTGGTATTTCTAAACAAAGTAATGGCAAATATGCACTTGCTGATTATACAAGAGGGCAAGGAATTGAAACATATGATGTGAATTACAGAGATATTACTAAAGAAGAAAGCTATTATCCTGGTACACTAGCAACCAGCACTTCAACAACATTTAACGATTCAAAAGCAGTAAGTGCTCATTACTTAGCAACAAAGGTATTTGATTTTTATAAAGATAAATATAAGCGTAATAGTTTTGATAATAAGGGACAAAAGGTAGTTTCAGTTGTACATGCTTGGGATTCTGAAGATACGAACGATCCGAAAAATTGGCAAAATGCATTAAGTGCTAATAATGGAAGTATGCTTGTATATGGCGATCCTATTGTCAAGGCATATGACGTAGCTGGACATGAATTTACACATGCTGTTACTTCTAGCGAATCTAATCTTGAATATTACGGTGAATCTGGTGCGATTAATGAGGCGCTATCTGATATTATGGGAACATCTATTGAGAAATACGTAAATAATGGAAGCTTTAACTGGACAATGGGCGAACAAACTGGATCTGTTTTCCGTGATATGGAAAACCCAGCTTCTGTTCCATCTTCACTTGGAGTACCGTATCCAGATGATTACAGTGAATTTAACGATTTTAATGGATGGGATCAAGGTGGCGTTCATTTTAATTCAAGTATTATTAATAAAGTTGCGTATCTCATTGCAAAAGGCGGAACTCATAACGGAGTAACTGTTAAAGGAATTGGTGAAGATAAAATGTTTGATATTTTCTATTATGCAAATACAGATGAGTTAAACATGACATCTAATTTCAAAGAATTGAAATCAGCATGTATTCGAGTGGCAACTAATAAATATGGTGCGAATACAGCTGAAGTTCAAGCAGTTCAAAAGGCATTTGATGCAGCAAAAATTAAGTAAGTTAGAAATATAGTTTCCATTCGTATATTAATACATTATGAAAATCAGCTAATGTCATTTTAAGGATATTAGCTGATTTTTTACGTAGCAATGTATTAGTGAAAATAAAATTACTAAGCAATAATCAGGCATCTATCTTCAATAAGTTACGACAAATATATAAGATTTCAAGGATATAAAAACAGAATATTAATAATATATTGACCTTTTAATAGTAAGTGCTATAGAATGAAAGCGATAACAAACGATTGCTTTAAAATGATTTCCCTGATCTTTTAGTATTTACAACTATAAGAAGGAATAAACAAATCTATTTTTTTGAGTTTTAATGCAAACGTTTTCGTAAGGGTTATTTCCATCTTATATTTGATTTTCGTATTAAAAGATCATTGAAATACATACGTAAAAATAGCCAATATGGAGGTGAAGTAAAAGAGATTCCTAGATTAATTTAAACCGTGTTTCGTAGTATGAGCATAATAAATTTTTCGTAATATTTAAAGAAAGGGTGTATGTGGTGCAAATGACAAAAAGATTAATTAACAAATCATTTTTATTACTTGCCATAATCGTTATGTTATCATCTGTTTTCTCTTTTCAGAGTGTGAAGGCAGTTTCAAATTCGAAAACAACTGAAGTTATCATTCATTACAAAGAGAAATCTGGAAATACAAAAGACTGGAATCTTTGGGTATGGGGAGAAAATGCAAACGGTAAATCTTATGAATTTACTGGTGAAGATGAATTTGGAAAATACGCTAAGATAAAAATAGATGGTGACTATAATCGTGTAGGATTTATAGTTCGTACCAATGAATGGGAAAAAGATGGAGGTGATCACTGGGTTGAAAATATAAGGGATGGTCGTGCTGAAGTATGGATCCTTTCGGGTGATGAAAAAATATATAACTCTAAGCCTTCTTCGGATCTCTCAATTCAAAAAGCTACTATTGATAGTTTTAATGAAATTACTGTAACGACTAATGTTCCGTTTAATAGTAAGGAACAGAAAATTGAAATTGAAGGCGTTAAAATTAAGGGAATTAGTCCTTATGATAAAAATAGTGGAGATATTACTAATAAGGTTAAAATAATTACGGAACAGAAAATTGATTTAAAACAAACATACCAAGTTAAAATAGCAAACTTAGCTGATGCGAATACTGAAATCGGTAAAGTCATTCGTAGCGAGGAATTTGATAATTTATTTTATTATGGTGGTAATGATTTAGGGAATATATATACTCCGCAACATACAAAGTTCCGTTTATGGGCTCCTACTGCGAGTGAAGCGAAGTTAGTTACATATAAAAAATGGAGCGATAAAATAGGTACTGAAATAAACATGCAACAAGGTGAAAAGGGAACTTGGAAAGCAGAACTTAAAGGGAACCAAAAAGGTCTCTTTTATACGTATAAGGTGAAAATTGGGGATAAGTGGACTGAAGTGGTTGATCCGTATGTGCGTGCTGCTTCTGTAAATGGAGATAAAGGTGCAGTTGTTGATTTAGAAGAAACAAATCCGAAAAAATGGAAAGCAAACAAAAAGCCAAAATTTAAAAATCCGGAAGATGCTATTATTTATGAATTACATGTACGCGATCTTTCCATTCAACCTGAAAGTGGTATTAAGCAAAAAGGAAAATATTTAGGTGTAACAGAAAAAGGAACAAAAGGGCCTGAAGGTGTAAAAACAGGACTTGATCATATGAAAGATCTTGGTGTTACTCACGTTCAGTTTTTACCGATATTTGATTATGCTTCAGTAAATGAAGAGAATTTAAATGAACCACAATATAACTGGGGATATGATCCGAAAAATTTCAACGTCCCAGAGGGCTCCTATTCTACAAATCCTTTTGAGCCAACTGTTCGAATAACTGAATTAAAGCAAATGATTCAAACATTGCATGATAATAATCTTCGTGTTGTGATGGACGTAGTATATAACCATATGTATAATGCTGCTGAATCAAATTTTCATAAGTTAGTTCCAGGTTACTATTATCGTTACAATGAAGACGGAACATTAGCAAATGGAACTGGAGTAGGGAATGATACCGCTTCAGAACGAAAGATGATGAGAAAATTTATGGTAGATTCCGTCACATACTGGGCAAAAGAATACAATTTAGATGGGTTCCGTTTTGATTTAATGGGTATTCATGATTATGAAACGATGAATGAGATACGTAAAGCTGTTAATCAAATTGATCCTTCTATTATTCTGCATGGAGAAGGCTGGGATTTAAATACACCTCTTGCAGCTGAATTGAAAGCAAATCAAAAAAATGCGGAGAAAATGAAAGGGATTGCTCATTTTAACGATAATATTCGTGATGGATTGAAAGGTAGTGTATTTGAGGAGAAAGAAAATGGTTTTGTAAATGGAAAGCAAAACATGGAAGACCGTATTAAAAAAGGCATTACAGCTGGTATTGACTATGATACAAATTCGTCTACTTATCAAGATCCGGAGCAGGTGCTAACTTATGTGGAAGCACATGACAATCATACTTTATGGGATAAACTTGAGTTGACTAATTCAGGTGACAGTGAAGAAATGCGAAAACAAATGCATAAATTATCTTCTTCTATTTTATTAACATCACAAGGTATTCCATTCTTACATGCAGGACAAGAGTTTATGCGCACAAAATATGGTGATCATAATAGTTACAAATCTCCTGATTCTATTAACCAGATGGATTGGTTACGCCGTGCAGCATTTAATAATGAAGGAGAGTATATGAAGGGCTTAATAGATTTACGCAAAAAATACCCAGCTTTTCGTATGACTTCTGCAGAGCAAATTAAAAAGTATGTAGCTTTTATCGATGTTCCCAAAAATGTTGTAGCTTATACAATAGATGGAAAGGGAAGTGGGAATAAAAGCGAATACTTTATGGTGGCTCACAATGCAAATAGGGAAGCCGTTGACATAACACTTCCATCGAAAGGTCCATGGAAAGTGCTAGTAAACGAGAATCAGGCGGGAAGTAAAACACTTTACGTTGTCCATGACAATAAAATTAAAGTTCCTGCATTAAGTTCACTAGTTTTAAAAACAGAGAAACCGATTAAATAAAAGCAAATAATGTGAAAGTATATACTGAATTGAGCAAATTGAATAGGGATTGCAAATGAAAAAAGCGAAGTGAAGGTTGTTTTCACTTCGCTTTTAAAGTTAAAGTAATATAATTTCACATACTGTAATTATATTACAATTTAATAACGAAAATAGACAAGAGATTATTGCTATTGTTACAGTAGGAGGAGAAGATATCTTTGTATTTATTTATAAAATTATCTGAAGCACATTCTTAATTTATATAATTTTTATTATATATTCGAACATCTAACGGGCTAGATGTTCGAGTTGTATTAATTCCTACAAATCGTTTAAAAAATAGCAAAGATGCAAAAGTATATGGAATTAAAATAGAGAAAAGACACCTTAAATGGTGTCTTTTCTCTATTTTAAATACGATATGTTAGTAACTCACTTGTATGTAATAGTATGTGCATTTTTACACTAACTTCTAAAGGAAAATTTCAAATTCTTTTCTTAATCTATTTGTAATAAATCTCATTAGAAAATTTTATCGCTATAACAAATAAAACTTTCTCAATATTATTTTGTTTAATAACTATTTCCATCTGCTTTCCAATCCATTACAATAATTTCACATTGGAAATACATGAAAATTCTTAATGTTCTAAATGGTTTATACCTTATAGGATTACTATGGGAAAGGATGTGAAATGTCTAATAAAAAATCATTTTTTATGATGAAATAAAAAAATTTAATGAAGAAAAAGTTATTTTATTATTCTCAAGCTTCGTTGAAGTACATGTATTTATAATCACTATGAGACAAGGGGCAGAATCTAAAGATTATTTTTGTAGATTAGAAAATTGTATTTTGAAAATAAGTAAAACATTTATGGAGGGTTATATGAGCGAGCAAATTTATTACTGGTCTCCTATTAAGCATTGGGAGAAGTTGCATAATGAAATTTTGATAGGAGAAACAAGATTTGCAGGCGTTCTGTCTGAATGGTTTCCTGAGTTTTATTTTTTGACTCAAAAAGGTGTGAAAATTAGTGAACTAGTAGAGCACTTTTCGTTAGGAAATGTAGAAGAGACACAAAAAACAATAGAGCTTATGATAAAAAATCGTGTGTTAGTAAGTAACATATTACCCCCAAGAGAAGTATTTTCCACACAAGAAAAGATTTTTCCGAATCCATATAGCAACCAGATTCGCTTTTCTAAAGAAGATTTAGATAAGTATATGAGTGAACAATTGAATCGAACACACCATGCTGTGCGGTCAACCGAAATTCAACTTGAAACAACAAATGAGTTACCCACTATAATCAAGGAACGTAGGTCTTGTCGCCAATTTGATATGAAAAAACATATTAGTTTTTTAGAATTTTCCCAATTCATATCAACTCTAAAACAGGTTAGGAAAGAAAATATATACTATCATTACGCAAGTGCAGGCGGACTCTACCCTATTGATATCTTTATTTATATAAAACCAAAACGTATAGAAGGTATGAAAGCTGGGTTTTATTATTATAACCCATCAAAAAACTGTCTTGTTATTGTAAATAATATTGATCAAGTAATCAAAAGTGATCATGAGTCAATTAACCAAGATTTATTTACTCAGTCTGCCTTTTCAGTTTATTTGGTTTATAATGCGAACGCTTCCATCCCGAAATACGGTTCAGATGGATATTTATTTGCTTGTATTGAGTCTGGTATTATCACTGCTACCTTAAATATGGTGGCTGAGACATTGAATTTAGGCGTTTGTTCAGTTGGTCATATGAAATTTGAAGAGATTCAGCAATTTTTATGTTTGGATAACCATCAAGTATTTCTCCATGGGCTTGAAGTTGGCTTGGAAATTAACGAATAGATGAAATGAATATTAGGGGGATAAAGATAAAAATGCACATTAAAGATCGAAGTTCGATTCATGAAAATAAAGGGGTAGAGGCTTTTTGGAAGGAGCAGTTATCTTCCGAGGTTCTCGATTTTTCTGTATTTAATAGCGGTTACCAACTAAATAAAGAAAATCCTTGCGAGCACGTTCAAGTCATAATGAATGTAGAGTTTAGTAAAAGTATACAAAAAGTAATTAAGTCTCAAGATTTATTATTATTTAGCTGGTTACAGGCCGCGTTAAGGATTTGTTTGGCACACTATACAGATCAAGAAAAGATTACTATTGGTATTCCTGTAATTGAAAAGAATATTGAACAAAGCGAGAATCTTAATAAGTTGATTCCTTTAGGAAGTGAAATCCATCCGCATCACAGCTTTAAACAAGTAGTAAATCAGATTGAACAAACGACTTTATTCGGGTATGACAATCAGAGTTATCCACTCTCTGAATTATTAGCGAAACACCATTTAACTCCTTTTCAAATTGTTATTGGGATGGAAGGATTACATAATAAAAATTCGATAGAAGAATATGCAGAGAATAATTTAGCCATCTGGATACAAAGAAAATGGAATGAAATACATAATGAATTTGAAGTTCAAATTTCTTTCAAGTCTCATTCATTCTCTTCTTTGCAACAGTTTGCAAATTCATATCTTTATGTTTTAAAGCAAGTGTCAACAAATTCGAATTTGGCTGTGAAAGATATTTGTATCATTTCAGAAGAAGAGAAAGAGTTGCTAGAAGAATTGAATCAAGGTCAGGCGGACATAGAATTGTCTCAATCATTTCAAAATTTGTTTGAGGAACAAGTGTTAAAAACCCCAGATCAAATTGCTGTTGTTTGTAATGATCAATCTTTGACATATAGAGAATTGAATAAGAAAGCAAATCAATTGGCCTCTATTCTTCAAAGTAAAGGTGTTTCCAAAGAAAGTATTATTGGGGTTATGGTAGATCGGTCATTGGAAATGATCATTGGCATGGTGGGGATTTTAAAAGCAGGAGCAGCGTATTTACCAATCGATCCTAACTATCCAAATGAACGAATTGAATATATGTTACAAGATAGTCAAGCGAAATGTTTACTGAGCAAGCGAACAGAAGTAGAATTGCCGCAATTTGCGGGTGAAGTGCTGTATCTTGATGAGGAATATCTCTTCCAAGGTGATGAGGAAAGTAATTTAGTTCGAGAAAGTTATCCTAATGATTTAGCTTATGTTATTTACACATCGGGATCGACAGGGAATCCAAAAGGGGTAATGGTAGAACAGAAATCTCTTGTCCATTTTTTAAGTGTAATGAGAGAAAAAGTAAAAGATAATCAGTCATTCTTGTTTCTTGCTAGTGTATCTTTTGATATCTCCTTGTTAGAAATATGTCTGCCTTTAACACAAGGTTCGAAAGTAGTTATTGCTACAGAGGATCAGTTCGCAACAAAAGAATTAGCTTATTTGGTCAAAGAACATAAGGTGGATTTATGGGAATCAACGCCATCGCGAATGGAAGTGATTTTGAGTGATCCAGAAGGGGCAAATTTTCTAAAAGATTTAAAATCTATTTTGTTAGCGGGAGAAGCATTTTCCATTGATTTGGTTGAAAAAATTCGATGCATCAGTGAAGCGACAATTTTAAATATTTATGGTCCTACAGAAACAACCATTTGTGCAACAGTAAAGGATTTGAGCTCTGCCAAAGAAGTTACGATTGGAAGTCCCAACCCGAATTATCATTCCTATATATTGAATAAGTATGGTCAATTAAAACCATTTGGAATTCCGGGTGAACTCTGCATTGGTGGCGTGGCGGTAGCACGAGGGTATCTTGGGAAATCTAAACTGACAGATGAAAAGTTTGTACCGAGTCCCTTTACGGCAGGAGAAATGATGTATCATACGGGTGATCTCGTTCGTTGGTTGCCTAATGGAGAACTTGAATATCTAGGTCGAATGGATCATCAAGTAAAAATTCGGGGATATCGGATTGAATTAAGAGAGATCGAAAGCCAGTTAAGGGAATATCCAGAAATAAACCAAGCTATCGTTGTTGATCAAGTATATGGAAATAGGAAATTATTAGCTGCGTACTATGTATCGGATAATAAGGTCTCTTTTGATGAAATCAGAAAATATTTAAGTGATAAATTACCTGAGTTTATGATTCCTGAAAAAATGATTCAGGTGGAAGAGATTCCGTTGAATCCAAATGGGAAAGTAGATAGGAAAAGGTTATTAGATATAACACAAACAGATTATGTATCAATTCCATACGTTGCCCCGCACAATGAAATTGAACAAAAATTGGTGCATGCATGGGAAAAAGTTATGGAGCTTGAGGGAATCGGTATTCATGATAATTTTTTTGCTTTAAAAGGAGAATCGATTAAAGCACTTCAGGTAATTAATTTATTAAGAAAAGACTGCTTAAAAATAAGTACAACAGATTTTTTTAAGCATCCCACGATTGCTCAACTTAGTACTTGTGTAAAGTTAGAGCATAAAACGGAAAACTTTGAAAATAGACCAACCCATGTTAAAGATTTGTCTAAGCCATTTCCCTTAACAGAGGTTCAGACAGCGTACATGTTAGGACGGAATTCACAGTTTGAATTAAGTGGTATTTCACCTCAAACTTATTTTGAATATGAAACAGAATTGAATATCAATCGTCTTTCAAAAAGTTTTCAAAAGGTAATTCAACGTCATCCGATGTTACGAGCTGTAATTTTACCAGAGGGAGAACAGCAAATATTACAAAGCGTTCCTGATTACGAGATTGAAATAGTAAGTCTCATAGATTTAGATGATAGGAATCAAAATGCTCGCTTACAAGAAGAACGTTCTCGAATGACTAATCATGTATTTCCTTTAGGGCAATGGCCTTTGTTTGAATTAAAAGCCTTTCTTTTAAAAGAAGACACGTATTTATTATGTTTTCGATACGATGCTTTATTAATGGACGGAGCAAGCATGAACATCGTTGGACAGGATTTGTTTCATTATTATTATAAACCAGAGCAAAGGTTAGAACCTCTATCTTTTGATTTTCAAGATTACATGTTTATCTATGATGAACTGGAACAAAGTACAGAATATAAAACAGCAAAAGATTATTGGACAAGTAAGCTTCCTGACTTTCCGTTTGCGCCTTCTTTGCTGTTAAAAAAGGATCCAGCAGAGATTGCTACTCCTAAGTTTCAATCACTTAATAAGATCCTGGACAATGAAATATGGACAAAGCTACGAAAGTTAGCACAAGAGAAAGAAGTAACTCCTTCGGCTCTGCTTTGTACAATATATGGTGATGTATTGGCATATTGGAGTAATCAACGTCGATTGGCAATTAATTTGACTGTATTTAACCGTTATCCTGTTCATGAAGAAGTAGAGCAAATTGTGGGAGATTTCACTTCACTCATCTTGTTGGATGTTGATGTGAATCCAGATCAATCTTTCTTTACTAGAGTAAAAGAAACGCAATCTACTTTATTAGATGGTCTCGAACATCGCCATTACGATGGAGTTAATTTCATTCGAGATTTTACTCGATATCATCAAATGACGCCAAAAGCAGTTATGCCAATTGTTTTCACCTCGATGCTAGCAGGTGCGGGGGCTTTTGCTTGGGAACAACTTGGTTCACTTCGCCATATTCATGCTCGGACTCCACAAGTGTATTTGGATAATGTGGTAATTGAAAAAAATGGAGAGTTATTAATTAGCTGGAACTATGTTGAAGAATTGTTTGATGTTGATGTGATAGAAGCGATGTTTCACCAATTTGTTGACTTATTGGAACAATTAGTGAAACAAAGTGACGTAACATCTTTGCAGATGAAAGAGTTAGACCACGCTTTAATTGAGCAATACAATGAGACAACAGAAAAAATACCGTCGACTACTTTATATCAATTATTTACAGACCAAGTAAAACGTACACCGGATGAAGTAGCAGTAGTTTTTGAACAAGACTACTTAACATACTCGGAGCTTCATAAGCGCTCCAATCAAGTTGCGCACTTTTTAAAAGAACAAGGAATTGGTCTAGGTGACAAGGTTGGTCTTTTAGCACAAAGACGAGTTGACACAATTGCTAATATGATAGGTATTTTAAAAGCAGGTGCCGCTTATGTTCCGATTGATCCCGACCATCCTTCAGATCGCCAAACATATATTTTAGAAAATAGCTCATGCAAACTTTTATTAGAACCTAGTCTTTATGCAGAAAACCACTTGTCATTATACACAACAGAAGATATGCCTGCTATTGCTGGTCCGGAAGATCTTGCCTATATTATCTACACTTCAGGAAGTACAGGGAAACCGAAAGGAGTAATTATTACTCACCAAGCGGTTGCAAATACCATTCAAGATATTAATCAAAAATATCAGGTAAATGAAGATGATCGTATTATTGGTATTTCTTCTATGTGTTTTGACTTATCTGTATACGATATTTTCGGAACGTTAAGCACAGGTGCAATGTTGGTAATGATTCGTGACCCAAGAGACATGCAAGAATTAATCCGTACTGTCGAACGTAGAGGAATTACAATTTGGAATACAGTACCTGCAATTATGGATTTGGTATTAGATCAAGTAGGTTCTCATTTTGAACATTCTTCCTTGCGTTTAGTTTTACATAGTGGAGATTGGATTCCACTTTCTTTACCAGAAAAAATAAAACGACATTTTCCGATTGCGGAAGTAGTTTCACTCGGAGGAGCAACAGAAGCATCGATTTGGTCAATTTATTATCCGGTCAAACAGGTGGAATCGCATTGGAAGAGTATTCCATACGGGATACCTTTGGCAAACCAAACGTATTATGTGTTGAACTATGAAAAGAAAATGTGCCCTGTTGGTGTAATTGGAGATTTATATATCGGGGGAGTGGGCCTTGCTAAAGGATATTTAAATGATGAACAGAAAACAAATGAAGCATTTGTATCACATCCTGATTTTGGTCTTATTTACAAGACAGGAGACTGTGGAAAAATGCATCCTGAGGGATATATTGAATTTTTAGGCCGCCAAGATTATCAAGTCAAAATTCAAGGATATCGAGTAGAGTTAGAAGAAATCGCCCATTGTCTTCTCACTTACAAACAAGTCGAACATGCAGTAGTGATTGATCAGACAGATGAGTATGGTATAAAATTTTTAGTCGCATATGTGGTAACTGAGAAAAATATTAGCACAACAGAACTTCGAAAGCATTTGCGAGATCACTTGCCAGATTACATGATTCCTTCTTATTTTGTTTATTTGGAACAATTGCCCTTGACTCCAAACGGGAAATTAGATAGAAAAGCGCTCCCTACTCCGGAGAAACAAACAAATGAAGTATTTATTGCTCCAAAAACGGAAATGGAAAAAATATTAACTAGTGTTTGGCAAGAAGTACTCAAAGTAAATCGGATTGGAGTAAATGATCATTTCTTTGCCTTAGGTGGAGATTCGATAAAAGCGATTCAAGTTTCCGTCAGACTGTATAGACAAGGATTTGAGCTGGAGCCAAAAAATTTATTTTCATTTCCTATATTAGGAGACATGGTTCAATTTGTTAAAAAGCTTGATCATCTTCCAAATTCGCAAACAAGTGATGTAAACAAAATGAACGATAATAAAGTTACATTACTAAATGTTAAAGATAAACAACTTAATCAACATACACTTATCAAAATACAAGAAAAAATGCCAAAAATAAAAATAGAACGTATTTACCCATTGGCACCTTTCCAGGAAGTTATTTATGAACATGCTGCGACTGAACCTGATACAAATGCATATTTCGAACAAACAATTTGGGCACTTGAGGGGGAGCTGGATATTAATCTCTTTATTCAGTGTTTCCAACAATTAGTTGATCGTCATGATTCTTTAAGAACGATAATTGTGCAAGATGAACAAGCACAACCTTGGCAAGCTGTTCTACATGATGTTCAAATGATTTCAGAGATAAAAAACTTGATTGAGATGACGAAACAAGAACAGCAAGAATTCCTAGACCAGTGGATGAATGAAAATTTAAGTCAAGGATTCAAAAATGATGAACTCATGACCCGTCTCTGTATATTCCAACTAGAAAATAACGAGCATAAGGTGGTTTGGAGTTCCCATCATCTATTATGTGATGGTTGGAGCGTCAGCATTTTGATAGACGAATTATTCCAGCTCTATGAAACAATAAATGCGGGAACTACGGCAGAGTTACCTATGGTGAAACCTTTTGAGACATTCATAGATTGGACTGTAGCACGAGATCATGAGAAAGCACGTCATTTTTGGCGGGATTATTTATCAGGATACAATCGGAAAATTAGTATTCCTAAAAAGAAAGTACCAACTCAAAGTGAAGGGTTAAATTTTACATTTATGGATTTAACATTAGATAAGGATTTGACTAATCAGTTACAGACATTTGTAACTAAAAACAATATAACTATGAATTCGGCATTACTAGCTGTATGGGGAATATTGCTTGGCAAATACAACGGAAGGAGAGAAGTAGTATTACCTAATCTAGTATCAGTTAGACCCCCCGAAGTAGAAGGGATTGAAAATATGTTCGGTCTGTTCACAAATGTTTTGCCTATCCGACTAGCATGGACAGAAACGCAATCTTTTGTGGACTTCCTGCAAAAAGTACAACTAGAAACATTGAAATGTAATGAGTATGCATACTATTCATTTGTTGATATACAAAAACAAAGTGAATTAAAAACTGAGTTGACTGACCATCTTTGGGTTTTTGAAAACTATCCGACTAACTCAGCTATCTTTTCTTCAAATGAAAACAGAAATTTTGCCATCACAGATTACGAAGTTGTTGATGAGCCTCATGTAAAGTATGGAATTATGTGCTTCCCTGAAGAGAAACTTACAATAAAGTTTGGATATGATCAAACCGTATATGAAGCGGAGAAAATACAGGAAATATTGAATCACATCCATCAGTTAATCAACATGATTCTTCAAAATCCAATACAGGCAATCGGTGATTACAAATTATAAAAAATGAAAAGGCGAGCAAGAACTCGCCTTTTTAAATAGAGTAGGAGTAAACCAAATGACAAAAAACTTGCAGTTATCAGCCGAAGAGATGCGTCAGTTAGGATATCAAGCGGTGGACTTGATTGTTGATCATATGAATCATTTGAAAAGTAAACCAGTTTCGGAAACGATTGATAGTAATATTTTTAGAGACAAGCTAATTGAAACGATTCCAGAAAACGGATCTAATCCAAAAGAGTTACTTCATTTTCTTAATAACAATGTGTTTAATCAAATTACTCATGTGGATCATCCTCATTTTATGGCTTTTGTGCCAGGTCCTAATAATTATGTTGGTGTAATAGCAGATTTTTTAGCAAGTGGGTTTAATGTATTTCCTACGGCTTGGATAGTAGGTGCAGGTGCTGAACAAATTGAATTAACGACAATCAACTGGTTAAAATCAATGCTAGGATTCCCTGATTCAGCTGAAGGGCTATTTGTCAGTGGCGGTTCCATGGCTAATTTGACTGCACTTACTGTAGCGAGACAGGTCAAGCTGAATAATGACATAGAAAATGCGGTTGTGTATTTTTCTAACCAAACTCATTTTTCTGTAGATCGAGCACTTAAAGTATTAGGTTTTAAACATCATCAAATTTGCCGAATTGAAACAGATGAAGATTTAAGAATTTCAGTTAGTACTTTAAGAAAGCAAATAAAAGAAGATCGATTAAAAGGGAAAAAACCATTTTGTGTTATTGCTAATGCAGGGACAACGAATTGCGGAGCGGTGGACTCCCTCGATGAATTGGCTGATCTATGTGGTGATGAAGATGTATGGCTACACGCGGATGGTGCTTATGGGGCTGCAGCAATTCTCAGTGAAAAAGGAAGGGAGGTGTTAAGAGGAATTCATCGTGCTGATTCTTTGACGTTAGACCCGCATAAATGGCTTTTTCAGCCTTATGATGTTGGTTGTGTACTCATTCGCAATAGCCAATATTTAAGTAAAACGTTCCGTATGATCCCAGAGTATATTAAGGATACGGAAACTAATATAGAAGAAAAAGTGAATTTTGGGGAGCGTGGAATTGAACTTTCTCGTAGATTTAGGGCATTAAAGGTATGGCTTTCTTTTAAAGCATTTGGAGTCACAGCTTTTCGTGAGGCAATAGATCATGGCATTATGTTGGCTGAACAAGTTGAAGAGTTTTTAAGGAAAGAAAAAGATTGGGAAGTAGTAACACCTGCCCAATTAGGAATTGTTACTTTTCGTTATATTCCTTGTAAGCGAACGTCTAGAGAAACAATTCATGAAATAAACAAAAAACTGGTGGAAGAAATTAATCAAAGAGGATTTGCTATGCTAAGTACGACTAAATTAAAAGAAAAAGTAGTAATTCGACTTTGCTCTATCAACCCGAGGACAACATTAGAAGAAATACTTCAAATCATGATGAGCATTAAGGCGTTGGCAGAGGAAATAAACACATCGCCTAAACATCTTATATCTGTTTCTCAACCTTGATATATTAGGTGAATTTTACATATTAATAGCCGATTCTAAATGAGAATCGGCTATTATACTATTTACGAGTGTTTTTCTTGTAAAGGGATTAAGCCTCAACCTTAGAGACTCTTTTGAAACCAGTCTTTACTGCTTGTACCATTTCGTTTACAGCGTAAATAGATACATCGGCATTTGGATTTAACCCTTCAAACCAGTGATAGGCATTTGGATATAAATGAAACTCGACATCAACACCAGCTTGCGCTAGTTTGCTTACATAGGTTAATGTTTCACTGCGGAATGGATCTAATTGACCAACAAATGTGTAAGTATATGGTAAATCACTATAATCCTCTGCTCGAGAAGGCGCTGCATAGACAGGGATTTGATCTGTTCCATACATTTCTCCTAAATACATTTTCCAACCAGCTTCATTTGCCTTTTGATTCCAAACAAATCCTTCTTTAATTTCATTCGCTGAAGGTGTATTATTTCGGTCATCAATCATTGGATAGAGTGGCATCTGTAAACAAATTGAAGGATATTTTCGATCTCGGGCTAATAATGATAATGCTGCTGTTAGTCCACCTCCAGCGCTTACTCCTGCAACCCCAATTCGATTCGAATCAATGTTTAATGACTTCGCATTATCAGCAATCCATTTTAAAGCTGAATAACAATCCTCAATTGGTGCTGGGTAAGGGTGTTCAGGTGCTAATCGGTAGTCTACAGACACGACCACACAGCCAGCTTCTTTTGCAAACCTCATACAAGTATCATCGTTATCATCTATAGACCCTAAGATATAACCACCACCATGTATCCATAATAAGACAGGTAAAGGTTCATTATTTGATTTTGGACGATAAATTCTTAATGGTAACGGATTATCATCAGGTCCAACAATGACTTCATCTGTTAACGAAAGGGATTCATCAACAACGGTAGGTGGTCTCATTTGAGCTATTCCTTCTCTGATTGATTGCAAGTTTTCCGGGTGTAAATCGAGATTTGGAAACATCTCTAACCCTTGTAATAACTCTGGATTTACTCTTGTTTTCATTTTAGCACCTCTATTTGTAATTGTTTTTGAATAAATGAAGTGTATTCTAAGTAGTTTAATTGTGAAAAAATATCACAATTGAATTGTAAATTAGATATGCGATAACAGTCAACAGAATATTCGGAAATTAAAGCCTTTCTCAAGAAGGAGTTTCACGCAACCAATAATACAAGTAGTGGATTTAGGAGCAAAGTGTTTTCATGTCGTTGTATGTATGTACACTTAGTCTTCTAATTAAACCAAGTGATACCTATTCGAATTCATACTCGGAAAGAATTAATACATTTTCATTCCTTAATATATAATTCAGGGAAATACTCATGGGCAGGCATTAATATAGGAGAACAGTACAAATTAAAATAACTGTTTAAAAAAATTCCTTTTATTTGGCTAGAAAAGGAGTAGATTCTTTTTTCTTATCTAGACTCATGAAGAAGTATGAAAATCAGAATTTATAATTCAAAAGCCAGCTTAAAGTAATTGCAATAATTACTTTGGATAGTAATCTTAAAAAAATATAAAAAAGAGAAGAACTCACCAAGGTTCTTCTCTTTTTTATATGTAATTAGGGTTTCCATAACTGTAGATATGGATGGTGTAAATTAATGGATGAATAATTTACTCTTAAAATTATAACAGAACAATTAAAGATTTTTATATGTAATATTGCATATAAAGGGTAAACAACAATAATTTCTTTTTATAAAAATAAGCCCCTGGTGAAAATGATGAGTAACCCTTTTCTATATGAAATGAACTTGGTATAAAATGAAAGATTACAAGTATAAGATTCTATACTTAGTAATCCCTCACTTTAAGGTATGTCTTTGGGGAAGTGTGAGGAGTTCAATCGATTCTGAATAAAATTGATAGTATCAGTTGCAATTTTTTTACGTTTAAGAACAATCCCGGCATGTCCACATGTATAAATATATCGCGTAGGTCTTTCCCAGGATTCCCACAAATAGTCCGTATCCTCAGAATGCACATAAAGATCATGCTTGCCTGAAATTAATAAAATATTTTCTTTTTTTACTTTTGGTAATGCTTGACTCGGTTCAGTGATTTTCCAATAAGCTATTAAATCATCATACGTAACACCATGATGTTCCAAGTCTTCTCTAATAAATTTACCTGGATTTGTCTTCCAAATTGAATAAGAGAGTCGATTCGCGTAGAAAATGGATGCTAACACATCAATTTCTGGTTCAACAAGAGATGTTAAGTTAGTAATAACTCCACCTAAACTGATTCCTATTAAAATCAAGGGACCATTTTTATTTGCTTTAATCCATTTGATCAAAGTTCGTAAATCAGCTACCGCTTGTTTAGTTGCTTCTACAGTTCGTTCAACATTGGCACTTACCATGCACTCTCCACTGTATAGGGATTGGTTCGGTTTTCTGTCAAAATGATATGGTAAAGTGAAATAATACATATTCCACTTCAAGTTGGTCATATGGTCGTGGAATATTTTTTTTACACGTTCGTTAGAATCCATTCTCCAACCATGAACAAAGATGACATGAGGTGCATCTTCACTTTTATGTAAAAATAATTCCCCAGTGACAGAATCGTTGCGTGAATCACCAGATTGAACCGAGCTTTTATATTTGAATTGTCCAACCATGTATTCCTTTTCTTGTTTTAAATGCTTAATGTTAAAATGAATATGAGATGGTTTTACTTTATAAAAAAATTCTATGTCCTTTATATATAGTGAGGTGTTAGAAAGAGAAGTATACTGAAACTTTACACTTCTTTTTTTGTGCAAATCATACAAGGCGTATCGATCAATGAGTTTTGAAAAAATCAAATTAACCTCCTCCAAAATACATATCGTCTAAAAGATGGACAAAATTTATGCTGTAAATTAATTGTAAAATATTCTCTTTTCCTAATAGTAGATGCTTGAATTATAAAACAGGTGGGGAATTTGTATATTATATTATAAAGCTATCAATAAAATAAAACTATAAATATCTTTTACAAAAACCTAAAAAGCAAGTTAATATTCTCATTCATAAAAGAGAACATTAACTTGCTTATTTTCGTATCAAAAGGTACACCTTTTGAAGTGACGTAATTTATATGAAAGACAAGGTGTCAATTTGTATATTTAATACAGTGATAGTTACCATAATTTTCGAAGCCTATAGTTAATTAACCTTACAATATACGTCTTTTTGGTATATAAATAGCTATATTCATTAGAGAAAGAGTTTTAATCCTTCATGAGAATCTTTAAAACCTAATTTCTTATAAAAGTGTAAAGCTTCTTGTCGTTCTTTATCTGTTGTTAACTGTACTAAATGACATCCCCGTAATTTAGCACGTTGAATAGCCCATTTAATAAGTTTACTTCCTATACCTTTACCACGTTTTGATGAGGCTGTCCGTACACCCTCAATTGTAGCTCTCCACCCCCCTTGACGTACAATGTAAGGCGTAAATGTAATTTGTTGAATACCGACAATCTCCGTCCCATCACACGCTACAATCAACTCGTTATTTGGATCACAATCAATAGCATGAAATGCTCTTATATAACTATCAGGGAGTGGTGTTTCATAGCGCTCTCTTTTATTTCCTAAAACATCATCAGCAAGCATTTTTACAATTACATCTAAATCATCTGCCGTTGCAATCCTAAATGTTATAGTTTCTGTCACTATCAAAAAACCTCCTTAATGTATGCACTTGTTACTTTTATTTTACTTGTTTAAATACAAAAGGTTAAATTATAAAATATTATGAGTCTCTATAACTTTTTCTTATAGATAGCATAAAAGCCTAACTTATAAAATTATAAGTTAGGCTTTTTAACACAATATTATTATTAGAGAATCCGACCAACTTCAATAAAAGTCCATATTCTTTAATGAATTTTCATATTTAACAAGCACACATATAACCATCCAAATAGGGTGGTTTTATTTTTTGTATAGAAATTACGAAATAAGCATGGATTTGTATGCTCTCATTCAATGCTATCTAAAGCCATAACTTCCTTGCCAATATTCAAAACGATTACGTTTTTGAATATGTGTTCCGGTCTTTCTTGACCAGGTCAATGAATAACTACACATAAACTCCTTATATCTCTAGATAAACTACCGATTAGCTCCATATAGACTCTAGATAACCTATATAGAATACAAGTTATCAAGGAGGTAAGAAAAAATGAACTTTATGAAACGAGCAATTCTCAGTATGAAAAAAAGAGTAGGAACATCATTAATTTTGATGGCAGTTTTCCTAATTGTTACAAATTTAGTGTTGGCAGGATTCACAATCCAAAATGCATCAAAAAAAGCTGCTGATGCAGCAAGAAAAAAACTCGGTGCAGATGTTACTTTAAGTCTTGATTTTGACAAATTAGGTCAACAAGCTAGGGAAACTGGAGAGATGCCTAATCCACCGAAGCTTAATACAAAAGAAGCAGATCAATTAGCGAAGTCAAAGTATGTAAAAGACTATAATTACATAACTAGCACTCTCGGAATTTCTGATGGACTTAAACTAGTAGGAGCTTCAGAAGGAGAAGAAGAAGGAAAAGGTAAGGCGGGAATGGCGGCTGTACGAGGCGGTTCAGGCTCCGGTACAGAAATAGATATGAATTCTTCTTTTATGATTGAGGGAGTTCGCAAAACTGCATTACAAGAAAGCTTTAAGAATGGAAAAAGTAAAATCATTGATGGGAAACCAATTACAGAACAGATGAAAGATCAGAATGTAGCTTTAATGGAAAAACGATTAGCGGAATTAAACAATTTGAAAGTAGGAGACAAAGTTAAAGTGCAATCAGGGGATAAGAAGGAAACCCTCGAGGTTGAAATTATCGGCATTTACGAAACGAATGAGCAAGCAATGGGTCAACAGGCCCCTCCTATAATGGATCCAGCTAATAAACTTTATATGCCGCATTCAACTATGAAAAAATTAGAAATAGATCAAGGTATAAGTAGCATTCAAGTCGTGTATTTCTTGAAAGATCCACAAAACATTGAAGCATTTAAAGAAGAAGCAAAAAAATCTGATATTGATTTTAATTATTATAAATTAGATGCACATGATTCGTTGTACAAACAAATGATTGGGCCTATCGAAAATATCTCATCTACTTCTCAAATGATTATTTATATTGTATCAATTGCAGGTGCGATTATTTTAGGGTTAATCATTATGTTATCGATTAAAGCACGTCGTAAGGAAATGGGGATTCTATTGTCCATTGGAGAGAAAAAGTGGAAACTGATGGCGCAGTTCGTAGTAGAAGTAGTATGTATCGCTATTTTAGCATTTGGATTATCCATAACAACAGGAGCAAAAATTTCTCAATTCATAGGGAATAATTTACTTTCGAGTGAAATTGCTACAGCAGGAGAAGAAACAAACACCTCACAAAATGGAACTGTAATGGTAGCTGGACCTGGTGGAACTGTACAAAATCAAAAAGAGGATCCAATTGATAAAATTAATGTAAGTGTAACAGGCGAAGATGTAGGGAAAATGGGGGGGATTGGACTAGCTATTGCTATATTAGCAACGCTTCTTCCAGCATTATCTATTCTACGCCTGAATCCAAAACAAATTCTTTTAAAAGATGAATAAGGAGGCTCGATATGGAGACGATTTTACAATTTAAAAACTTAGATTATTATTATGAAAGTAACGGAAAAAAAGTAGTGATACTAGAAAATGTTAACTTTTCTTTTCAAAAAGGACATTTCTACACGATTCTAGGACCATCCGGATCTGGTAAAACCACTACTCTTAGCTTAGGTTGTGGGCTAGATATACCTAAAAATGGTTATGTACTATTTAATGGAAAGGATATTCGAAAAATTGGTTTGGATCGGTACCGTAATCAAAATGTATCGGTAATTTTCCAATCTTATAATTTGATTACCTATATGACTGCTCTTCAAAATGTCTTAACAGCAATGGAAATTACAGGTGTTAAAGTGCAAAATAAAACGGCAAGGGCGTTAGAATTATTAGAGAAAGTAGGACTTACAGAAGTAGAAGCGAAACGAAATGTTCTGCAACTAAGTGGCGGGCAACAGCAGCGTGTTGCAATCGCTCGAGCGTTATCTTGTAATGTTGATTTACTGATTGCGGATGAGCCGACAGGAAACCTCGACGAAGAAACGGCAATGGATATAATAGAACTGTTTCAAGAACTTGCACATAAAGAAAATAAATGTATTATTGTTGTGACGCACTCACAGGAAGTTGCTAAAAAATCAGACCGTGCAGTCTATTTAAGTAAGAAGAAGTTGGTAGTAAACGAAATTTAATATAAACACCCTAGTTTTTTAATTCACATAATTTTCGAAATCAGTTTCTTCAAATGTTTATATTTGATATACAATATAACCAAGCCATAATCAAAATGGTCTCCCTGTATTGACTGTTAAGATAGTTTGTTATTCCCTTTTTAACAATTTTTGAAAAAGAACTTGAAGTATATTCTACAGGTTCTTTTTTGTGCTCTTTCAATATCAACGGTCTTCAAATGAAATATGAATTTTAACTAAGTCATTCTTTGGAGTAATTATTTATTCGTTACTTTTAAATTGTCTAACACTATTTTAGTTGCATCTGCAATAAGTTTATCATCGTATTTCGCATCTTCTTTCGCATGATTAGAAAGTATCGCAAGAATAATTGGCTTTTTATTTGGTGGCCAAATGATTGCAATATCATTCCTTGTTCCATAAGACCCAGAGCCGGTCTTATCGGCTACTTCCCATTCTCCTGGAACTCCAGCACGAATTAAGTTGTCCCCCGTAGTATTTCTTTTCATCAAATCTATTAAAAAGTTCCGTTTCTCAATGGAAAGTATATCGCCTAGCGCGTATGCTTGAAGACTAGTAGCTAACGCCTTTGGGGTACTAGTATCACGAGTGTCTCCTGGCTGCACTTCGTTTAATTCTGGTTCAAAACGTTCAGGATTTGTGACAGTATCTCCTATTTCTCTCAGTGATTTTTTGAATTCACTTGGCCCACCTAATTGCTTAAGAATAAGATTTTGTGCAGTATTATCGCTATATCGAAGGGAAGCATCCGCAAGCTCTTTAAGAGTCATACCTGTATCTACATATTTTTCAGTAATTGGATTGTAATTCACAAGATCTTTGCTAGTATACTTAATTCTTTGATCTAAATCTTCTATTGATTTCTTTTGTAACAGTGCTCCAACAGCAAGGGCTTTGTGGGTAGATGCGTATGCAAACCGTTCATCTGAACGATAAGTAACAGTTTGATTCGTACCTGTGTCCAATGCATAAATACCAAGTTTAGCATCATATTCTTTTTCAAGCTTTACAAAAGAATGATTACCTGTATTTTCTTGTTTGGTTTGTTTCGGTGGTTCGGATTGAATATTACTATTGGAACAGCCTATAAGCGTTGCACATGAAAGTAATACTACAGGGAGCATCTTTTTATAATGTGCGATGTGAAAAAACTTCTTTGAAACTAGCATACATTTTCAACCTCTTTCAAGAATATATGGATTTTGTTTAGGTATTTTACATACCGATACAATTAACAAATGTACCAGATAGCACTCATCTTGTGTTTCTTGCATTACAAAATGAGAGAACTACCAAAAGCACCTTTTTTATACGTAATAGACAATCTAAGTAACACATTTGTTCCATTTATGATTAAGGTTTTGAATATATCCATTAATTTTATTTATAAGAATCACAAAATCCACCTTTTCTGCACGCCACTTAATTTAATGTGGATTTAGATTGAGTTTACCTCGTAATGGGAATTTCAATTGGATTGCGTATATATAACAACCTCGTTCCGGACAGAATAAGTAATAACAACTACTGATTTCATTTTAAGTGAGGTGTTATACGATACATACGACAAAGCAAAAAAGACTTGTGGTGCAAAGTATAACTACATTTAGTCTACTAATAACGACTATCTTTACACCCATGCTTATTTACATTGTTTATGGATTACAGATTTCGAAAGGCTTTGAGGGATACTGGCCATCAATCTTGTTTTATACAACTTATATGACGGGTGTGTTTATCTGGATACCTATTGTGAATAAGGCTGGGATTCACCGCTCTTTATATTGGACTGTTTCTATTCTGATAGTATCATTACTTAGTGTTACTTTCTTTGGATGGAGTTCAAGATGGCTAGAAATAAGTGCGTTATTTTCTGGTTTTGCAGTTAGTACAATTTCTACCATGACGAGTACTTTATTGTTTCTACATGTGGAAGGCGGGGGAAAGGTTTATAATAAAAATCAACAAGCGATTATTATTGGTATCGTTTTTCTTTTACTAATAATCGTATTGTTAGCGATTAGTTTTTTATCGCCGCCGCTGATAACATGCATATATGGGATTTGTTTAATCAGTATCCTTTTTGCTATAAAAAAAATGCCGAGAACAGAGTTAGCCAAAGGGCTTTTACCTATCTCCATCGTATCGGTTGTAGGAAAGTTTCTTTTTGTCTCAATGCTTATTCTTTTGATTCGAACAAGTCGTAACATAAATAATGAACAATATATTTTTTATTTTTTTCTACTTTCTATAGCGCTTATTTGTTTCATGTTTTTGAGTTTGTTGAAAGGAAAGTTCTTTCATAAACTTTCATCTTCTTTACCAATCCGCTTAAAGGCAGAATCATTTTTACTTGGATTAGGAAATGGATATTTATTTTTGATGGGTATTTTTTATAGTTTTACTTTCTATAACATGTTAACCTGTATTTTCATTGTAGTTGGACCATACCTATTAGGGATTTTGATGTCCATATTTTTAGATATCAAAGCTGCTAAGAAAGTTAATCTAATCCATTTGTTTTTAGTAAGTACTTTAATCATGATATTCGGGTTTTATTCTCCAATATTTATAGTCCTTAGCGTTACATTTGGGAGCTATGCCATTAATAGTATTTCTTCTCAAAATAATATGAAAGTATATATGGTGAATGCTACACATAGAGAGCTTTCTTTACTCATTTACACAACATGGAGAAATATGGGGAATATATTTTTACAATTTTTTATATTGATTGTGATTGTGGGAGTAGGGGTGTTTTACGATGTCGAATGGTCGCAACTTTTCCAAACAATTGTTGGGAAGGGGCAAATGCAGATTGAAGGGTTATCCGTACAACGATTGATGTTTATGTTAGCAATTTGCTGTTGGCTTGGCATGGTGGGCTTAGGTATGTGGATTGGTAAAAAAGCTAATCCCAATATTGCTTAAAAGGTAACTCGAAAAATATCAATACTAAAACTACAAAAAACAAACAAACTCGTCCTACTAAGAGGGGAGTTTGTTTGTTTTTTGTTTAGATAATGGAATGTTCATGCAAAATTGTACACTATGTTCCATATTTTTTATAGAATATTTTATATCTAGCGTTTCAAGAATTTGTTTAACAATATATAGCCCCAAACCACTTCCTCCAGTATTTCGATTCCTTGATTTTTCAATTCGATAAAATGGTTTGAAAATTTGTTGTATATCCTCTTCTTTAATATTGACACCTGTATTCATAATTTGCATTTTGATTTGACCTTGTTTAGAATCCTCACTTAACTTTATATAGACTTTTTCATTATGTGGTGAATACATAACCGCATTATGGATAATATTTTTACATGCTTTTTCAAAAAGAACACGATCTGTATAAACAGAAAGATCAGAATCAATTTCTTTTATTATTTGGATGCTTTTTTGAGAAGCAAAAAATTCGAGATCTTTTGTGATTGTATCTATTAACTTCGAAAGATTAACTTCTTCTACTTTTAGTTTAAAGGTGTGTTGTTCTAATTTCGACATGCTTAAAATTTCACGAACTAATTGTTCCATACTTTCAATAATTTGATGATTTTTCTTTAAATATTGATCACGATTTTGATAAGGGCCAATATTGTATATCATCCCTTCTAAGTATCCTTTCATTACAGTAAGAGGGGTCTTTAATTCATGTGCTACAATCGCAAAAAACTCTCTGCGTTTTGTTTCTATTTCTCGTTCTTTTTCAATATCATTTTTTAATTGTTGATTTGCTTTTTTTAAATCAAACATAGCTTGTTGTAAGTTAATAGACATGTCATTCAAACTATTAGATAGTTCTCCTAACTCATCTGTAGAGCGAACCTCAATTTTTTCGGAGAAATCTAAATTTGCCATCTTTTGTGCACCCTCATTAATATAAATAAGTGGTTTTGTAATAAACCTGGAATAGAAATAAGCACTCCCTACACCAATTATGAGTACAATGATACTAATATAGGGGAGAAAGCGTACTAAAACCTGTGAAGCTTCATCAATTGGTTGAAATGTAGCAAAGACTATAAGCGTTAAACTACCATCTTGGAATTGAATTGGTTTCGTAACGTTATATGAATTGCTAAGGGTACCTGCATTCTCGAACCGTGTGGCTCTAGTAACTACTGTTGTTTGCGAACCATTTTGAGTAAAAGAAAATGAAGGAGAGTATTTAATTATTCCCTCATTATTTTGAAGATAAAGCATCGCATTATTTTTTTTTGCATATTCATCAAAAAGTGGTATCGCATCTTGAAACGTAAGATCTTTAGATTTATCAATGATTTCTTTTATCCCTGTTTGAAGTTGATCTGTTTTGTATTGCTCATAAAACGTAGGGAGAAAGAAGTATAAAGTTAAATAAATCAATACTGCAAAGGATAACAAAATGAGAGAGGTAGTCATAAAGAGTTTATAAGTAATTTGCTTCATCTTCATGATTTTCACAATACTATTCATCAATTTTATAACCAATACCCTTTATTGTTTTAATATAAGGGATAGCTAACTTTTTACGTAGGTTTTTAATATGTGTATCAATTATTCGTGTTTCTCCAAAATAATCGTACCCCCAAACTTTTTCTACGATATTTTCTCTTGTGAGTACTTTTCTCTCATTTTGAAATAGTAGTTGTAGAATTTCAAACTCTTTTGTCGTTAATAAAATTTCAACGTCATTTACATATACTCTATATGCATCAACATCGATACGCACTTCTTTAAATACCAAATGATTATTTACATTTTTATCATAACTTCTTCTAAGTACAGCTTCGACTCGTCTAATCAAAACATGAAACGAAAAGGGTTTTGTTATATAATCATCGATTCCAAGATCGAACCCTTTCATTTGATCTTCCTCTTCTTCCAATGCAGTTAGCATAATAATTGGTACGTTTGACTGACTTCGAATCATCTTGGATACTTCAAATCCATTAAGATTGGGCATCATTACATCTAGAAGAATTAAATCAAAGGATTGCTTATTAAATTGTGTCATACCCTCTAATCCATCTGATGCGACTACCACTGTATACTGTTGTGTCATTAAAAATTGTTTAATTAATTCCTGAATTTCTTGATCGTCCTCAACCACGAGGATATGATAGTTTTTCATAATATCACCTCTGGTAGTCATTATAGCCTTACTATCTGGAGTTTATGTGGAGATAAATTAGGAGATTCCACAAGGCGATTATTGTGTTAGCTCCACGTTCAATAAAATGAACGATTAATATTTAAGTGAAACTAATGTATAATAATGTAAAATGGGTGTAATTTCTTGAATTGTATGAAAATATACTTTTACTTCTTTACCAAGAGGAGAAAAGGAAATGAATTTCAATATAAAAGAAGCTTTGGAGTTTTTTTATCTAGTTTATCCGGCGAATGGCTACATTGTAATGAAGAGGAAGGAACTTGAAATACATTCGAAGTAGTTGAGCGTTTAATTGATCTGGAGAGAAACAACTGGATTCTAAGGCTAGAATTAATTCTCCTGGAAGGTAAAAATAAATCCTTTACTCTGTTTGATCGTTATTCTCACATAAATAACAACTCTCTTGGTAAACCAAAAGTTTAAAGGTACGAACTAGGGATTATTTATATAATGCGAGAAAGGTTGTGAAATTATTTGAGGGGTTATAAAGCGATGCTATTTGATTTAGATGATACGTTACTTGATAGGGATAAGGCAGTAGATAACTTGTTTTTATTAGTTTTAGAGAAGTGTTATGAGGATGTTAGTGATACAGTCAAAAACAATATGTTACAGAAATTCAAAGAATATGATAAAAGAGAATATGGCATTAGTGATAAAACAATAGTTTTAGAATCATTATTTGATGAATTCGCGCCGAAATATAGATTGCCACGCAATTATATCCAAGATTTTTGGAATGAAAACTTGCCTAAATGTTTTTCAATTGACCAAAATACTATTCTTTTCTTAAATCATATAAAGAGGCACTTTAAAGTTGGAATTATTACAAATGGCTCAACTCAGAGGCAAAAAGCTAAAATAATGGATACGGGTTTAAATGAGTATTTTGATACGATTATTATTTCTGAAGAAGTGGGATTTAGTAAACCTGATAAACGTATATTCGAACTAGCATTAAATAAGCTAAATGTACAATCAGAAGATGTACTATTTGTTGGAGATGACTTAGAAAAGGATATTGCCGGTTGTCAAAATGCAAATATAAAGGGCATATGGTTCAATCCTAATGTGATTAAGAATAATACCGACACTAAACCATATGCCGAGATTACTTCTTTTGATAATTTATTAAGTTATTGTGGAGAGATAAATTTTCAAAAATAGTAAAAAGATAGATTACCCTTAATTTCATTGACCGTATGAGAAGTTTTAAAACAATATTTATTTACGAGGATATAAAGGATATTGGGCCAGGGGCAAATCATTTATGTGTGTTAATGAAGAGCTACACAGCGTGTTTAATATATACTTTATAAATTATAGAGGGGTGAGACTATGGAAATAAAGAAAGTAGTAATTGGCGGAATAAATATTGCCGTCGTCAGAAACGATACAGTATTAATATCCGACGTTCAATCTGCATTAGATCTCATGGCAACAGTTCAATATGAAGTGGATTCAAAGCGGATTGCTATCAATAAATCATTAATAAGTGAAAGCTTCTTTGACTTAAAAACACGGCTTGCGGGTGATATTCTTCAAAAGTTTATAAACTACAGAGTAAAGATTGCTATTATTGGAGATTTCTCTATGTATACGAGTAAAAGCTTAAAGGATTTTATTTATGAATGTAATAAAGGTAAGGATATTTTTTTATTAGCAACTGAGCAACAAGCAATTGAAAAATTAAGCTCATTGAAATAAAGATATAAAATGTAATTCGAAAGAGGCATCCGTGAAGGTGCCTCTTATTTGTATTTTTATATAAATATGTTTTTCAAATTTAAATTTTGTACCGGTACAGTAACTGCAAATGTACATTGTTACTATATCCCTTCAAATTTACAATCAGCATATATTATTTTAATTTATAACTTATTAAGGGGTGCTGAATATGACAAAGTTACAAGATCAACTCTTTACAAGATTAAACCTTGAAAAACGTACTGAAATAAAATTTGAAGAATTAAGTACAATACTCTTTGCATTTGCCCACACAATCCCGTTTGAGAATTTAAATGTAATAGCAAGTAATGCGAATACAATTTCTATGAAAAACTTACAAGAGAAAATTTTAACTAGTTCTCGAGGTGGGCTTTGTTATGAATTAAATACTCTTTTTTACTATTTTTTAAAAGATAGTGGTTATGATGTACAACTCGCACTAGGTACCGTATATAAAAATGATATAAACGATTGGGCACTTGAAGATGGGCATATAACAATTATTTTAAATTACGAAAACGTAAGGTACTTAATTGATGTAGGTATTGCTTCATTAGTACCTCTTGTACCAGTACCGTTTACTGGCGAACTTGTTTCTTCTAAAAACGGTTCGTATCGAGTAAGACAAAAAGATACGAGTAAAGGAAACTATGTTCTAGAAAGAATAGATGTTGATGGAGAATGGAAAGTTTGTCATGCTTTTTATAAACATATTATTGATGAGACAGTAGTAAACGATGTTCAAAGAAGAGTGATAAAAGATGAGAAATCTATTTTCAATAAAGGACCCATTGCAGTAAAATTGACGAACTTTGGCCATGTCTCATTAACGAATACTAGTTTAACTGAAATTATTTATGGAGAAAAAACGAAGCATGAAATTACAGAAAATAAATATAAAGAGCTTTTATATACTTTATTTGCTATTGAGTTGTGAATATAAAAATAGCCGGTTCTTATTCAGAATCGGCTATTTTTATTATTTTTGGTTTAAATGGTTTTCGTCTAATATGTTTCGGAAACTGCGGTATAGGAAACGTTTTTAACGTTTCCTCAGCTTTTTCATATGTATGAAAGACTGGCTCTTTTCCATTATCTCCTTGCAAAACTAGCCCTTCATCCCGGATTACATACGGCATAAAACCACTCCTTATAGTAAAAAATTATGGTCTATTGAAACAGAATGATACGATTTCAAGTTTAATTTTCTTAATAGATATAATACACTAGAACAGTATAAAGAAGTATATAAAATGAATATTGGATGCAAAGGAAGATTATAATGTCAGTTATTGATAAATTGAAACTAAATAAGTATACAAATATGGTCGTAATTAACGAACCAAGTGATTATGACATTTTCACAGGTAAAGAAACCTCATTTTCAAAAGAACATGATGCTATTTTTATTTTTGTTGAAACACTTGATGAAATGGTGAAACAAACGAATTTTATTATTAGTAATGAAGAATTACTAATTGAAAAAGGTTACGTGTTTTTCGCATATCCGAAAAAAGGTAATGCTCGTTACAGTACGTTTATTCACCGTGATGAGATGTTTCCGGCATTAAACGTTGGAGATGATGGATATGTGGGGGAAAGCGAAATTAAATTTGCGCGAATGGTAAGTATGGATGATGTCTTTACAGTTGTAGGTTTAAAACGTGAAAAGAAAAAAGCGAAGAAAACACCTGCAGTGAGTCAATGTGTTGCTGATTATGCAGACCGTATTCAAGATGTTGAAGCATTATTGGCTAATCATCCAGCTGAACTTAAGTTTTATCAAAGTTTAACTCCTGGTTATCAAAAAGATTGGGCACGTAATTTATTTTCTGTGAAACAAGAAAAAACACGCGATAAACGTCTTGAGAAAATGATTGAAATCCTTTCACAAGGCTATAAAACAATTGAATTATTCCGTAAGAAGAAAAAATAATGATTAGGAACGTCACAATGATGCAACAATTAATTACGTTGAGCACATTGAAAAAAGGATTCCTTTCAGTATACTAAAGTATGTTCTTATATTTAAATAATTAGCAAAAGAGAAAAGGTGTTTGAAATGAAATCGTATATTGTAGTTGGATCTGGAATTTTAGGGGCATCTACTGCCTATCATCTTGCTAAGGCTGGTGCGAAGGTTACTATTGTAGATCGTCAAGATTTAGGTCAAGCAACTGATGCAGCAGCAGGTATTGTCTGTCCGTGGCTGTCGCAACGTCGTAATAAAGCATGGTATAAAATCGTTAAAGGCGGTGCACGTTACTATTCTTCGTTAATTCAGCAATTAGAAGAAGACGGTGAAACGGATACAGGTTACAACCGTGTAGGTGCAATTAGTTTACATACTGATGAGAAAAAACTAGATCAAATGGAAGAGCGAGCGTATAAACGCCGTGAAGATGCACCGGAGATTGGTGAAATCACTCGCTTATCAGCTGAAGAAACGAAAAAGTTATTCCCAGCATTATCGGAAGAATATAGTTCTGTTCATATTAGTGGCGCTGCACGAGTAAATGGAAGATTATTACGCAACGCATTAATAAGCGCTGCGAAAAAACATGGTGCAACTTTCATTAAAGGTGATGCAGTATTAGTCCGTGAAGGGAATCATATTACGGGAGTTAAAGTAAATGACGAAACAATTGTAGCGGAAAAGGTAATGGTAACTGCAGGCGCATGGGCGAACGAAATCTTGAATCCATTAGGAATTAATTTCTTAGTTACGTTCCAAAAAGGACAAATTGTTCATTTGCAAATGGAAAATACAGCAACAGAAAATATGCCAGTTGTTATGCCGCCGAACGATCAATATATTTTAACATTTGACAATGGCCATGTTGTAATTGGTGCAACGCATGAGAATGATACTGGTTTCGATCACCGTGTAACAGCTGGTGGTTTACATGAAGTATTCCATAAAGCGTTAACAGTAGCGCCTGGTTTAGAAGATGGTACAATGCTTGAAACTAGAGTTGGCTTCAGGCCATTTACGCCAGGATTCTTACCTGTTATTGGCCCACTCCCTAATTTTGAAGGCATACTCATTGCAAACGGATTAGGTGCTTCAGGATTAACAGCAGGTCCATACTTAGGATCAGAACTTGCGAAACTTGCGTTAGGGCAACCGATTGAATTAGATTTAAATGATTATGATGTTGCTGGGGCAATGGAATAGTAATAAACAAAAAGATTAGGAGTGATTTCCTAATCTTTTTGTTATGTTATTTGGGCGTAACTAAGTATTTTGAGAGGTAGGAGTTCTTTTAAACAAGTGGGATCACCACATCGCTATCAAGCTAAAAAAATAAATAATATCCACAAAACGAAAATTTTTTGCCCTTTATAGCAACGAAGTACATTTTTATCGTTTGAGGTATTAGAGAAGAAAGATTGATTCGTTCAATATAGAGGCGAAAATACATATCAGAAATATAAACAATAGCCTCAAAAACTGGAGGCTATTCAATTTCACAATCTATTATGATTAATTACAATAGATAAGCTCTTTAAAGTCTATCCCATCGCTGCATTCGTAAAATGATGAATAACATCAAAACCCTCAACTTGATGGATATTAGCGAACCGTTCCACAAATGAAATTATAGCGATAGACGGGATCCCAATTAAAGTTTTTTAAACCTAATTGGACTTACCATTAAGAGAGCGAGGATTAATGTAATCCATGCATTGCTATATGAAAACAATCCCATACCGGCCAATGGTAATCCAGCAGCTGGAATAGGTAATCCCTTAAAATATCCAATGGTTGGTTTTACACTAAATTTAGCTAATCTTAAAGCACCCATCGTTGGGAAAAGGATAAATGCCAAAGAAGTTAAAATAGAAGGTGTTGCTATCGAATGAAATAAAAGTGCAGGAGCAACTCCGAAACTAACAATATCAGCTAAGGAATCCAATTGTACACCAAACTCACTGTTCACTTTTAATTTCCTCGCAATTCTTCCATCAAGGAGATCTAAAACAGCTGAAAAGAAAATGAAAATGGAGGCTACTTCCAAATAGTCACTCATATTCATGGTAATTGAAAAAACACCGCACAATAAATTTCCAATCGTAAATAAATTGGGTACAGCTTTTACTATTTGATTGAACAAGGTTGTCCCCCCTAAGTTGATCAAACTTCACGTTTATGTAGCATTTTCTATATATTCTTCCGTTATTCTTGAAAAAATATGACCACTGTATGCTAAGTAAATTTCGACAAGAGAAAAGTCGATTTCCTGTACGTTATGTTGGTTTATAAACATGTTTGATCAAAGATAAGTCTATTACTGCTAATTTACCTAATATAAAAACCCCGTTTTTGAAAAAAAGAGTTATCAAAATAGGCTTTAAACATATTTTATAGAATCACTTTTTATAAAATATGTTTGATTATTTTCGGTGCATCATATCTTCATATAGTCATAAAATTAATCTGTAGTCGAAAATACGTAAAGAGCTGCTAGAATGAATTACTGAGAATACGAAGAATAAAGGAGAGAAGCGGGGTAAAAACTAAAAAAATTAGACAAAGAAAATGGAGAGATGAACTAAATGTTAAAGATCATCAAACATTTAAAACCATTTATTGCTTCTATCATTGCAGTTGTATGTCTTTTAACTGTACAGGCAGTATGCGATCTATCACTGCCAGACTACATGTCTAACATTGTCAATGTAGGGATTCAACAAAAAGGTGTAGAAAATGCAGTACCTGAGGTTATTCGTAAAAGTGAAATGGATAAACTTACGCTCTTTATGAATGAAAATGAGAAGAAAAAAGTTGCTGACAACTATGTGCTTTTAGATAAGAACAACCTCTCTCAAAGTGAACTAAAAAATGACTTAAAAGATTATCCGCAGCTTGATAAAGAGCCACTTTATAAGTTACATACAGAAGATAAAAAAATAATTAACGAACTTAACGATATCTTTGGGAAACCAATGTTAATTACACAAGGAATTGAAAAAGGTGGCTCATCTGCTTTCTCTCCTGCTGCGACAGGTGACAACAACACACCAGCGAAACTTCCGCCAAATACAGATCCTTTTGCAATCATTGCGAAACTTCCTCAAGATCAAATCAATGCAATGAAAGAAAAGGCAGATGAAAAGTTTAAGAATATGCCAGGCAGCATGGTAACACAATCAGCTGTTTCATACATTGAGAATGAGTATAAGAAAATCGGTATCAATACTGATAAACTTCAATCTAATTTTATCCTTACTTCCGGCGGGAAAATGCTGCTTTTATCCTTAGTAAGTATGGCAGCTACCGTTATCGTGAGTTTACTTGCTGCAAAAGTAGCTGCAGGACTCGGCAGAGACCTTAGAAAGAAAGTATTCCGGAAAGTTACAAACTTCTCGAATGCAGAGTTTGATAAGTTTTCCACTGCATCTCTAATCACAAGAAGTACAAATGATATCCAACAAGTTCAAACACTTATGGTTATGATGCTTCGCATTGTATTCTATGCACCAATTTTAGGTATCGGCGGCATTATTAAAGTACTTACTACAGACCTTTCAATGGGATGGATTATCGCAGTTGCGGTAATTGCGATTTTAAGCCTAGTCATTGGTTTATTTAGCATCGCGATTCCTAAGTTTAAGCGTATCCAAAAGTTAGTAGATAAAATTAACTTAATCACTCGTGAATCTTTAACCGGTATGCTCGTTATTCGTGCTTTTAATACTCAAAAACATGAAGAAAAGAAATTTGAAAAAGGAAATCAAGATTTAACAAAAACAAATTTATTTGTAAGCCGTTTAATGTCATTTATGATGCCAATGATGATGTTTATCATGAATGCCGTTACTGTACTTATTATTTGGGTTGGATCACACCAAGTGGATATGGGACATATGCAAGTTGGTGATTTGATGGCATTTATGCAATATACAATGCAAATCATCATGGCCTTCTTAATGATTTCAATGGTATCTATTATGGTTCCACGTGCTTCAGTTTCCGCACAACGTATCGCAGAAGTTTTAGATACTGACATTACCATTAGTGATGTACAAGAGCCGAAAACATTTGCTTCAGACAAGAAAGGTTACGTTGAATTTAAAAATGTTGGCTTTAGATACCCAGGTGCAGAAGAAGATGTGCTTTCCAATATCACCTTTACTGCAAAACCTGGTGAAACGACAGCTTTCATCGGAAGTACAGGTAGTGGTAAATCAACATTAATCAACTTAATTCCACGCTTTTACGATGTCACAAGCGGCCAAATATTAATAGATGGCACGGATATTAGAGAAGTATCTCAGAAGGAATTAAGAGAGAAAATTGGTTATGTACCGCAAAAAGGAGTTCTCTTCTCAGGTACAATCGAGAGTAATTTGAAATACGGTAAAAAAGAAGCAACTGAAGAAGAACTCGAAAAAGCGGCGGAAATCGCGCAAGCTATGGAGTTTATTAACGCGAAGCCTGAAAGCTTCCGCACAGAAATATCACAAGGTGGTACGAACGTTTCCGGTGGTCAAAAACAAAGACTTTCTATTGCGCGTGCTCTTACGAAAAAATCGGAAATCTTCATATTCGATGATAGTTTCTCAGCTCTTGACTTTAAGACAGACGCAGCATTGCGCAGAGCTTTAAACAATGAGATTACAGGAAGTACTATTTTACTTATTGCCCAAAGAATCAGTACAATCATGAATGCCGATAAGATTATTGTACTTGACGAAGGAAAAATAATTGGAACTGGTACTCATGAAGAGCTTATGGAAAACTGTGAAGTTTATAAGCAAATTGCTTTATCACAACTTTCAAGAGAGGAGTTGTCATCATGAGTGATAGAAAAATAGAAAATAGAAAACAAAGCGGCCCTGGTCCTGGCGGTGGCGGTCCTATGGGCGGCGGCATGAGAAAGATTGAGAAAGCAAAAAACTTCAAAGGAACGATGAATAAACTCCTTCAATACTTGAAGCCCTATAAATTATCAATCTTAATCGTTATCCTTTTCGCAATCGGCAGTGCAGCCTTTACAATCGTTGGTCCAAAAATTTTAGGAAACGCGACAACAAAACTTTTCGAAGGACTCGTAAGCAAAGTATCAGGAGCACCCGGTGCGGCCATTGACTTTACCTATATCGGAAACATTGTCATTTTACTCCTTGGATTATATATACTGAGCACTGTGTTTGGTATTATCCAGGGGTACATTATTTCTGGAGTAGCTCAAAAAGTATCTTATAACTTCAGAAAAGAAATCGATGAAAAAATTAACCGTATGCCGCTGAAATACTTTGATAAAACAACGCACGGCGAAGTATTATCGAGAATTACAAATGACGTAGATACGGTGAGCCAAACTTTAAACCAAAGTATGTCGCAAATCATCACATCCGTTATTACAATCATCGGTGTACTTATCATGATGTTATCAATCAGCTGGCAAATGACATTAGTGGCGCTTTTAATATTGCCAGTATCCATGATTCTCATCATGGCAGTCGTAAAACGATCACAAAAATACTTCAAATCCCAGCAAGAATATTTAGGACACGTAAACGGTCAGGTCGAAGAAATTTATAGTGGTCACAATATCGTAAAAGCCTTCAACAAAGAAGAAGAAGAAGTGAAAAAATTCGAAAAGGTAAATGATACCCTTTACCATTCCGCATGGAAATCTCAATTTTTATCTGGAATGATGATGCCGATTATGACATTTATCGGTAATATCGGTTACGTCGCTGTATCTATTTTAGGTGGATGGCTTGCGGTAAAGAGAACCATCGCAGTTGGAGACATTTTAGCCTTTGTGCAATATGTTAGAAGCTTTACGCAACCAATCGCTCAAGTAGCACAAATCGCGAACGTACTTCAATCTACTGCAGCTGCTGCAGAAAGAGTCTTCGAATTTTTAGAAGAAGAAGAGGAAGTGCCAGAAGCAGAAAATCCAGTGAAGCTGCAAAAAGTTCAAGGAGAAGTTACCTTCCAAGATGTTCAATTTGGATACAATCCAGATAAGATCATCATCAATGATTTCTCATCTAACATTAAACCTGGACAAAAGGTAGCAATCGTCGGACCAACCGGAGCTGGTAAAACAACGATTGTAAAACTGTTAATGCGTTTCTATGACATAAACAGCGGTGCAATATGTATCGACGGTCACGATATAAAAGACTTCACGCGAGAAGACCTGCGCAACATGTTTGGTATGGTACTTCAAGACACTTGGCTATTTAACGGCTCCATCATGGAAAATATACGTTACGGTAGACTCGATGCTACAGACGAAGAAGTAATTGAAGCAGCGAAAGCAGCTCACGTTCACAACTTCGTAAAAACATTACCAAATAAATATCAAATGGAACTAAACGAAGAAGCAAGCAACGTATCCCAAGGACAAAAGCAACTACTAACAATTGCACGTGCCCTTATAGCGGATCCGAAAATATTAATACTCGATGAAGCAACAAGCTCCATTGACACTCGTACAGAAGTACTGATTCAAAAAGCGATGGAAAACCTTATGGAAGGTAGAACAAGCTTCATTATCGCTCATAGATTATCAACAATACGTGATGCAGATTTAATCCTTGTCATGAAAGACGGAGATATTGTAGAACAAGGTAATCATGAAGAGTTATTGAAAGCTGATGGTTTCTATGCTTCGCTTTATAATAGTCAGTTTGAAGGTGCGGATGCTTCTTGAGTTAGTAGGTGAAAGTCCATTTAAATAACTAAACCCACGAAGAAAATGCATTTTCTTCGTGGGTTTTTATTATTTTTAAGGTTCTGTTACAAAGTTTTTAAAAGTAAGCTAGACTTTTGCAAAACAGAGTGAGGAGCATGATAAATGGGATGTTTTAAAGGGAAACAATTTAAAAAGAACATTAGAAGATTAATTAATACATTCTTGTAATGTTTTAGTGTTTCTCCTCCTTCTCTTGTTTTATGAATATCTCCAAAGATAAGGAGCATTTCTTCCCGATTAATTGTTGCACAACGGATAACCGGTTTAATTAAAGGGAATTATCAAAAAGGGTACTATAAAATAGAACAAGCCAAAGAAATAGATAAGGAGTGAGCAAGCGATGGACAACATGATTAATACGGGCAGCTTTGGTTTACAAAGGGGACCTGATCCAAAAACGGTTGGCCAGTATTTGTTCGATTGCCTGAAACTCGAGGGCATTACCGAAATTTTTGGTGTCGCAGGGGACTATAATTTTACACTTCTTGATACTTTGGAGTGTTATAACGGCATCCGTTTTATAGAAGGACGAAATGAACTAAACTCGGGCTACGCTGCAGATGGCTATGCAAGAATCAAAGGAATATCGGCTCTTATTACGACATTTGGGGTCGGGGAGCTCAGTGCATGCAATGCGATAGCGGGAGCCAACAGCGAGCATGTGCCAATTATACACATTGTGGGTGCGCCTCCTGAGAAGGATCAAAAAGAGCATAAGCTTATGCATCACACCTTAATGGATGGGAATTTTGACGTTTTTCGCAAGGTGTATGAGCAGATTACGGCATATACCGCGGTGCTTACGCCGGAAAATGCCAAGATTGAAATTCAGACTGCGATTCGCATTGCTAAGGAAAAGAAAAAGCCGGTATACCTGGTTGTGGCTAATGATTTAGTGACCAAGCCGATTAAAGTCTGGGCAGAACCGGTACCACCACGTCCAACATCCAATCCGAATACCCTTCAGGCTGCAGTGAATCATGTCCGTCCGCTTTTGGAACGTTCCCACCGACCAGTTATCTTGGTGGATGTGAAAACGATGCGATTCGGCCTTCAGACAGCGACTCGGCAGCTAGCCGATGCAATGAATGTACCTGTTGTAACGATGATGTACGGGAAGGGAGGATTCGACGAGAACCATCCAAATTATATCGGAATGTATCAAGGCTCTTTCGGGAGGACTGAAGTCCAAAGTACGGTAGAGAATGCAGATTGTATCATTGCGATTGGCATGGTATGGGCGGACACAAACACCGCAAGTTTTACCGCAAAGCTGAATCCGCTGATAACTGTCAATATTCAACCGGATATAGTTAAAATCGCTGAGGCGGAATATCCGAATGTTCTTGCAGCCGACATGCTACTTGCCGTTCAGAAGGTGAATTATAAGGGCAAAGGTTTGACAAAAAAATTGTCATTCCCTTATGAGCAATTCACAACTACTGCCGACGGACCTCTAATGGCTGACGGCTATTATCCGCGTTTTCAGCGCATGCTGAAAGAGGAGGATATTGTAATCGCCGAGACCGGAACGCTTTATTACGGAATGGGAGAGATAAGACTGCCGGGCAATGTAACATATATTGGACAAGGTGGATGGCAGTCCATCGGTTACGCAATCCCTTCGGCGTTTGGTGCTATTATGGCCGCGCCGGAACGCCGAGTATTGGTGTTTACAGGTGACGGTGCCCTGCAGCTAACGGTACAGGAAATCAGTTCTATGCTCTATTACGGCTGCAAGCCCATAATCTTTGTCTTGAACAACGATGGTTATACAATTGAGAAATATTTAAATGTCAAAACAGAGGATCAAAAGTACAACCAAATCCCTCGATGGTCTTACACCAAGCTGGCCGAAGCTTTTGGAGGTAACGCGTTTACCGTTACGGTCCGGACCTATGGAGAGCTTGATCAGGCTATAATCCATGCTGAAAAGGAAAGCGCCGAAAGACTCTGTATAATTGAAATGATCGCAGGGAATCGAATGGACGCACCTGAATATATGCGACGGATGCGTAGTTATATGGAGAAGCAGGAAAAGCAGCGCAGTCAGAAATAGTATCCAATTCTCTAGTCCCTAATTGGATACTAATTGAACAGTTCCAATCATATTCTTTTAATAAAACGCAATTAAAGGGGTGTAAAGTGAGTTGACAAAAGTTAAGGTTAGTTTACGGCCCATTGCAAGTAAGTTCAATTTACCTACTGTTTTGAAAACAACTATACTACCAGGTGACTCAATTGAAAGGTTATTTATTGCAACCCAGGTAGGAGAAATCTTTTACATAGGAGACGGAGTTATAAGGACTTTTTTAGATATTCGCCCGCGAATTATCAAATTAGGCACGTTTGAAGAAGGTGTCTCTAGTAGCGGTTATGATGAACGCGGATTGCTAGGACTAGCGTTTCATCCACAATTTTATCAAAACGGTTTATTTTACCTTCATTATTCAGTAGCTGGCACTCAAGGTCCGGGTGCCCTTTCTGAACCTTTTAAACCTAATCCGTGTGATCCGAAAACTTTAAACTTAAAGTGGGTAAATAGAGATACTCAATATGATCATATTGATACGGTTGAGGAATGGATTTTACAATCACATAGTCAACCTCAAAAACGACGGACATTACTTAACATAAGAAGGCCCTTTTTTAATCATAACGGAGTCAATAGTTTAAACTTTTCACCTGAGAGTGGAAAACTTGTTTTTACAAATGGAGATGGTGGATCGGGTTATGATCCATTTAATTTAAGCCAGGATGATTTAGAAATAGCGGGTAAAATAATTGAAATTGATGTAAGTAAAAATACATTCATAAATAACCCTCCAGTAGTTACACGCTTTAATGAGTTTCCTTTATCTATACAAGAAACACTTACAGTAATTGCGAAAGGAGTTCGGAATATAACAGGTATTTCATTTCAAAGGTTTTATAATCAGTATATCAAATATGCTGGAAATGTCGGGCAGGATATTGTAGAGTCTGTTTTTTCGTTTGTTCATTATAAACCCATACCGGTTACCGAACTTGTTCAAACGCATTTAATGAGATCCACTCCCAATCAAGATGGATTTATTAATTTTGGTTGGCGAGGATGGGAAGGAGAATTTCCTACTTCTTTTATAAGGCACTGTTCTGAAAACCCTACTTTGGATGAGAGAACAATGGCTTATTATAATGAAACAATAGAAACATCAGCGAGGCGCATACAGCCCCTAATTAGTTATTTTCATAAAGATTCCAGAGCAGATAAGTTTGGAGGAACCTCACTTACAGGAGTACAACCATATATGGGAACTACAATTCCTAGTTTAACTGGTAGTATCGTGTTTACTGATCTTGCTAAGAAAGAAGAATTTCAATCTCCAGTAAAGGGAGTGTTAGCTTTTACTAGAGCAGCTCTAGACGGGAAACGTAATGATTTTCATGTTATTGAAACCACTTATGATTTTGGGACTCAAGCAGCTTATTATGTTAGTTTAGGAACAAACTTAGATCAAACTAGATTATATTTAGGAGTTTATGGTTCTATGAAAGTAACTGAATTTAACAAAGGTACTATTTTTGAAATTGTTCCATGATACGGTATAAACTCTTAGTCTAAAAATATATGGAATTCATACTTTTTCAAACGCACGACTTAGCGCCTCTTAAAAAACCTTCTATGGATAAACATCTATTGTATAGTGATTCCTAACAAGCAGAAAGTAAAACATAACCAATAAGTATTTGAATAAAAATAGAAAGTGGTGAATTAAGTCTCTTTAGGGGGGAATTTGATGAATCGCTTTAGAAGCTATTGGTATCAATGGATGATAGAGCAGGATGCGAATTTTGTTCATAAAAGAAAGGTGACGCCTGCAAGTAGGTTAGTCATTACAGCATTACTCGGTTCATTTGCTGCTATTTTTCAATCTGCGGGGAACTTAATCCCTGGAATTGGGTTATTTATTAGTCCTTTCGCGACGCTACCGATTTTTCTGGCTATTTGTTATTCTATTCGTGAGGGAGTACTTTCTTATATTCTTACTATTTTCCTACTATTCATTATTGAGCCAAGTGAACTAATTGTCTTTCCCTTTACTACAGGCTTATTAGGTATAGCGTTAGGAGTATCCTTTTTACAATTCAAGAGGAGGATTTGGGTAATTTCCTTTTCAGCGATATGTCTACTTATAGGAATTATGATCATTCTCGATATCTTCCGTTTTCCTGTACTTGGTCCTAGTATTCATACGACTATGGATATAAAAGTTATTACATTAATATTTATACTGAGTTTTTTATACTGCTGGATCTATGCAGAGTTGTGTAGAATAATAATGAATAGAGTATATAAAGTATGGTCTTAGCAATTGCATAAAATCTTTTTGAACAAATACACTTTCTCATATATTTTTAAAAATTGGAGATGTAAGCCATGTATAACATTGAAATTAGAAGGCCGAATTCGAATGATTTAGATGAATTACATTTGTTTTTTCGTCTTGTTATTACTAATACATTTAAAAACGAAGGGTTATCACATCTATTAGATGACATAGAAAATGAAATTAACTCGAAAAAGAAATATTTAAAAAATGATTTTGATAGTAATGGAGAAAATCGTTACTTTTTATTAGCGATAGATACAAGTAACGATAAAATCATTGGAACGATTGAAATCGGTCCAGCAAGTGCATTGATTAATAGTTGTACAGACGGTGTACTTAAGGATTTGTATGAAATAGGAACTGTATTAATACTTCCGGAGTATCAAAGAAAAGGTATAGGGAGTTTACTACTAAATACAATGTATCTTACATTACTTAGCAGAGGAATAACCGAATGCTGTTTAGATAGTGGATACAAAAAAGCACAAAGTATATGGACAAAAAAGTTTGGAAAACCTAGTTATGTGCTGAAGGATTATTGGGGCGAATCAAACGATCATATGATTTGGAAAAAAAGTTTACATGATATACCTATAATATTTGAATTATAAAATGAAATATCTCTCTTAACATAGCTTTTCTTACATACTTATGCTATTATTTATCTTTATAATAAAAGAGGACGTGAATGAACTTGATTAAAATTAATATTCCTGAAGCTGATGTTTCCATTACTGAACGTAACCAAGTTATTAAAGGAGACGAGCCATTAATTACTCCAATTAACGGTTTTATCGATTTCCACTTGTTCCCTAGAGATAAAGGCGGCATTTTTATGTTTTACAATATTAATGACGAACTTCTTTTCGTAGGTAAAGCTCGTAAAATTAGACAACGTATTAAAAAGCATTTTGAAGATAATGTTTCACCAATCAAAAATAATCGTGATGAAGTATACCGTATCGATGCATGTATCGTAGAAGATCCAACTGAAAGAGAAATTTACGAAACATACATCATTAATAAGTACAAAGCGAAATATAACGTTGATAAAGTGTTTTATAAATAAACAACATTAGCGAAATGAAACAATCCTAGTACATACACTAGGATTGTTTTTATTTATATAGCTTTGTAATTTTTGTCCGTTATGATTTTCCTCGCATTTGTTCCTCCTTATAAGGGAATAGATTATTTAATCGGCATAATTTTTTCGTATTTTAAAGTAATGAGCGGCAATTAAACAAAGTACCCCTATAAATAACATAATAATTCCAAAAGTTTTATGCTTTCCTTCGAAGAAAGGTATGTCTGTAATTACATTTGTCATACATAAGCCTAAGAACACAAGAATTGGTCCAATCCAAAGTAATATGTTTCCTAATTTTGTATGTTTCTCCATGTAAACCCTCCTTTTTTACATATATATCCATCTTTATCGCAATCCATAACTTCTAAATAAAGGTTAAAGTAAATCCCCAAGAGAAATATATTTTCTTTCATAACAAAAATTAAAGCATCATATATTGGTACAAGCAAATGAGAAAGGAGATCATCATGAATTGGCTAGAAGCTTTTATTTTAGGAATTATTCAAGGGCTGACAGAGTTTTTACCTATAAGCAGTACAGGTCACCTATATTTAGGGCGACATATTTTTCAGTTAGATGAGGCAGGTTTGTTTTTGGATACGATGCTGCATATAGGGACGTTACTTGCGGTGTTTATTTATTATAGAAAAGAATTTATTTATTTAATAAAAAATCCATTTTCAAAGCTTATGCTATTACTTATTGTCGGGACGATACCTGCGGTTGTAATCGGCTTATTATTTAAAGACTTTTTTGAAGATATTTCAAAAACAGGTATAACAATAGGTTGGGAGTTTTTAGTGACGGGTTTATTTCTTTATATGACCGATAAACAAAAGAACGGTCGTAAAAAAATGAATGATATTACATATAAAGATGCATTCATAATTGGTTCATTTCAAGCAGTAGCTATATTTCCAGCAATTTCCCGTTCTGGAATGACAATTGTCGCTGCATTATGGAGAAAGTTAGACCGTGAAACAGCGGCGTACTTTTCCTTTTTATTATCAACACCAGCTATTGTCGGAGCTATCATCTTGCAATTTGCAGATGTTTTTCAAGGGAAAGCTGAATCTATTTCTAGTACATCATTAATTGTCGGAACATTATCAGCAGCGTTCTTTGGTTACATAGCAGTTTCATGGATGATCCAATATTTAAAACGTCATTCTTTAAAAGTATTCGCGTATTACGTATGGGGATTAGGTATTTTAATTTTAATGTTGCAATTCACACAGGTGTTTTAAATATAATTATCAAGGAATTATTAGTTAAGATCCTGTTCCATTCATACACGACAGGATCTCTTTTCATTAAGGGGGAAAAAATGTTTACTAAGGCTATTGTTATTGGTGGAAGTATCGCAGGAAAACTCGCCGCAAAGGCTTTATCAAATATGTTTGAAGAAGTAATCATTGTAGAAGCTGGTGAAGAATGGGATGGAAAAGGCCCGCGAAAAAGGGTTCCGCAAAGTAATCATCCGCATGTGTTATTAAAAGGCGGCGAAGAAGCACTTGAGGAGTTGTTTCCTAACATTACTAATGAATTAATTGAAGCAGGTAGCATCGTAAATAATTTTACTCGCGATTTAAAATGGCATCAGTTCGGCCTATGGAAGCAGCCTTTCAAAGGCGAAATAAATATGATTCAACAAAGTCGTCTTCTGTTAGAATCGCATATTCAAAAACGAATTGAACAAGTTTCAAATGTTACTTCGAAGTATGAAATGTTGGTTGAAGGATTACTAGTAGATAACAAGCTTAATAAAGTCTATGGAATAAGAGCTAAATGTTTGAAAACAGGAATGAAAGAAGAATTTCATGCAGATCTTGTTGTTGATGCGAGTGGATTTGGTTCGAAAAGTATAGATTGGTTACAAGAATACAATTTCGAAGTACAAGAAGAGAAAGTAAGAATTGATTTGTTTTACGCAACTAGAATGTTTAGGCTCAAAGAAAAAGAGAAATTAGACTGCTGTAATATGCTTATGTCTCCAAGTTTTCCTGAGAATCCTTATGGTGTTCTAATTCAAACGATTGAAGATGATCGTTATTTTGTTACTTTTAGTGGATATGCAAATGAAAAAGCACCGCAAACAGATGATGAATTTTATGATTTTGCTGAAAACCTATCAATCACTAATGTTACAGAGTTTCTAAACAAATCTGAGGCGATTACCGATATAAAAACGTACAAAATTCCATATCAAGTACGCAGGCGATTTGATCTAGTTAATAATTTGCCTGAAGGATTGTTAGTAGTTGGAGATGCGCATTGTCGTTTTGATCCAGTTTTCGGACAAGGTGTTTCAGTTGCAGCTATGGAAGCTCACCAATTACAACTAATTCTTCAAGGGAGAAAAAGGCTTGATAAAATATTAACTCGAGAGTTTTATAGGAAGACTGCTATGATTATCAAAACACCTTGGGAAATGACCACAACGGAGATAGCACGTCATCCTAAGTTACAGAAAGAATTAACTACGAAACAAAAATTTCAGCAATGGTATACGAAACAAATATATCAACTTTCTGCAAGTGATTCTGATATTTATATTCGGTTAGTCAGAGTTATGAACTTAATTCGTAGTCCATTTCATCTTTTTCATCCTAGAGTATTACTTACTGTATTACTCAGACGAAAGAAATAGCAGGAAAATTATCGTTTAAAAAAGAATGTATAACAGTTAGTAAATCAAGAAGGGGTAAACGGGATGGAAATATACATAGAACAATTAAAGAATCAAGACGCTGAAGATTTATTTAATTTTGAACTCACGAACAAATCATTTTTTGAAACAATGGTACCAAGTCGTGGCTCTAATTATTACGTGTATGAATACTTTCAAAAGCAACTTGCCGAACTATTAAAAGAACAAACTGAGGGGATTTCTTATTTTCATCTCATACGTAATACAGAAAAAGAAATTGTAGGACGTATCAATTTAGTTGATGTAGATAAGGAAAAACGAATTGGGTCGTTAGGCTACCGAGTTGGAGAGGGTTTTACAAAAAAAGGAGTTGCAGCAGCATCTGTAAAATTGATTTTGGCTCAAGCAAGAGTCTATGAAATTAATGAAATACGTGCTATGACAACAACAAATAACATAGCTTCACAAATTGTATTAGAAAAGAACGGATTTTCTCGTGAAAAGGAAGCGGAGACAACTACTGTAGATTTAAACGGGGAAAACGTAAATTTCGTACATTATATTTGGAGGACTACTAAGGGTTAAAAATAATAGGGAGGGACATGTACATGAAGGATTTACGTTATCCAATAGGTCAATTTACTTACGTAGGAACTATTACAGAAGAAATAATTGATAAATGGATTCAAGAAATAGAGGATTTACCTAATGAACTAGCAAGAGCGATAAAAGATTTAGATCAGAAGCAGTTAGATACACCGTATCGCGTCGGTGGATGGACTGTTCGCCAAGTTGTTCATCATGTTGTTGATAGTCATATGAATAGCTACATACGCTTTAAATTAGCAATGACAGAAAAGAATCCAACTATTAAACCGTACAAAGAAGAAAAATGGGCAGAGCTACCTGACTCGAAATTACCAGTAGATGTTTCACTTGTAATGCTAGATTCATTACATAAAAGATGGGTTAACTTATTATATTCTTTAGAACCGGCAGATTTAGAAAAGACATTTAATCATCCTGAATCAGGAGAAACAAAACTTGCTGCTGCAATTGGACTATATGCATGGCACGGTCGTCATCATACAGCTCACATTACTTCTTTAAGAGAGCGTTTAAATTGGTAACATTAGAGAAGGCGACAGAAATTGATGCAGAGATTATATTTCAAATGCAAGTAGAATCATTTAGTTCATTATTAGAAAAGTATAAGGACTATGAAACAAGTCCGGCAAATGAACGTATTGAAAGAACGATTTCAAGAATAAATAATCTGGACGGTGGATTTTATAAAATTTTCGTAAATACGAATCTTGTCGGCGCGATATGTATATCACGTAAAGAAGAGACATCTAAATTTTGGATAAGCCCGATGTTTATTATTCCAAACTATCAAGGGAACGGAATTGCTCAAAAAGTATTAATTTTAATCGAGGAGATGTTTCCGGAAATAACGAATTGGGAGCTTGCTACAATTTTAGAGGAAGAACGAAATTGTTTTCTATACGAAAAGATGGGATATATAAGAGCGGAATTTAAAAAGAAATTAAATGATAAAGCAACTTTAATTTATTATACAAAAGAAAGGTAAAGCACATTTTAAATGCTTTACCTTTTTATATTATTTTAGATTAAATATACAAAAATAATGCATATTCTTCCAAAATACTCGGGTTAGTAATTTCGATAATGAATAAACATACGGAAAGGCGTTATTTCGTCGTATATGTTACTAACGCTTTTTGAATGCTTAAAACACTATCGTCACCTTTAAATTCTTTCGTAATTGGTGTACTCAAACTAGATACCCATATTTTAAGTTCTGCATCTAAATCAAAATGCCCAGCTGTTTCAATGCTAAATTGTGTAATGCTTTTATAAGGAATAGAATGATACTCTGTTTTTTTACCTGATATCCCTTGTTTATCAACTAAAATAAGACGACGATTTGTAAATACGATTAAATCACGAATTAATTTATAAGCATGCTCAACTTTCTCATCATCTAGCATAATCTTTTCTAAATCACGTTCAACGCTTTCTGTACTCGCACTTGATGCATTTCCTAAAATACCACTAAATAAACCCATATGAAATTCCTCCTTTATAATATGTGGAATGAGTTTCTTATATTGTACCATGCGAATGACTAATAGATTATGACATTGCTTCAATAGTTTTTTGTTATTATTGCAACTAATTTATATAACCTCATCCTAAAATCTTGTGCTAACATGTAATTAAGAAAACAGAAGCAGAGGGACTGAGCATGAAGAATATCGGTTTAGTATTAGAAGGCGGCGGAATGAAAGGATTATATACTGCAGGAGTACTCGAATATTTTATGGAAAGGGACTTATTCTTTCCGTATGTAGTCGGTGTATCCGCCGGAGCGTGTATGGGAGCAACATATTTGTCACGTCAAAAAGGAAGAAATAAAAAAGTGAATACAGAGCTAGTAGCAGATCACAGGTATATATCTTATCGAAACTTAATTCAAAAACGTGAATTATTTGGAATGGATTTTTTATTTGATGAAGTACCAAACAAAATTGTACCGTTTGATTTTCAAACATTCCTAAATTCAAATGAACAGTTTGTAATCGGAACGACTGATTGTGAATCAGGACAGGCAGTTTATTATAATAAAACAGAACATGGAAATGATATTTTAAAAATTATTCGTGCATCAAGCTCTGTGCCGTTTATAGCACCTGCTGTAGAATATGATAATCGAAAATTGTTAGATGGAGGGATTATAGATCCTATTCCAGTATTAAAAGCGCAAAATGATGGTTACCAAAAGAATGTTGTTATTATGACAAAGCCGGATGGATACGAGAAGCAGCGGAATAAATTTTCTGGGCTGGCTAAAATGTTATATAGAAAATATCCGAATATCGCACAATCTTTAGTAGAACATTATCGTTTTTATAATGAGACGATAACTTATATGAATCAAATAGAACAAAAAGAAAATTTTTATATCATTCAGCCTAGCGTACAGCTTCCTATAAGCGGAATAGAAAGAAATAAAGAGAAACTTGTTAACCTATATAATCTTGGCTATACAGATGCTCAACATCATTATGAAAAATTATTAAGTTGGGTAAGGAAATAAAGGGGTGGAAAATTGCTATTAGGTAAAAAGGTTATTTTTAATGAATTGCAGAAAATGCATAGTCCACTGCTTAAACCGTTTCCGAATTGTGACCTTCGAAAAATACGAAAAGATTTTAATAATATGTTTACAGATGATGACTGTATAAATGCTGATTTAAATTATTATTGGATGCATACAGCAGGTACTTTAAGTTACATACTTAATAACAACGAAAAGGAGATTGTGTTTGATCAAATAAAGTGGCTAAAGAAATCGTTTTTTGAATGGTTTCCGCAATATCACTTTCTAGAAATAGAAATTGTGAAGTATCCCATTTTGTATAGAGATTTCATGAATTTTGAGAAGACCAGGAAACTACTACTTTATTACCTTACTGAATAAAAATAAAAACGTACAAGTTATGCTGCTTGTGCGTTTTTTGTTCATAAAAAATACAATTTTAATACCTTGTTTATATAGGGATTCTAATACGAAGAAAGAAGTACATATAGAATGATGTAAAGGAGGGAGAGGCGTTTATATACCGTTTTCCTTTAATCCATTATCCAATTCGAATATAGTTAGTTATTTATGATAAAATATTTCGAGTGAAATCAAGTACTTATTATATCCAGTATTAAATAAGTTAAGCCAGGAGGAACAACAGTAACATGGAAAACGTATCAAATATAGATAAATCGGAATCAATAAAATCTTTACAATCGACTATTCGTAAACTTGAAAATGCACTATTACAGATGACTCAAAAAGGTGCAAATACTACATTAGTGAAAAAACGATTTAAAGCTGTTTGCATAGGGTTAGCAGTGCTAGAAAACGTGTGGAATCAAGAAAGCCACCAGTATAGTCCAGAAGAGTTAGCAGAAGCTCGTAATGTCCTTGCTGGTTTGCTTCCATCAATTGAGAGAGCCTATGATAAGTCCAAGGCTGGTAGTCCTCAAAGAACACTTTTAGAAAGAAGAATAAAAGCGTTGGAACTTTCTATTCAGGCAATTGATAAACCTTCTAATAAATAACTCATCTAAATACATAACATACTAATCCTAAATTTTATAAAAGCAATCTAGTGACAAGAAAGAAATACAAAGGAGGCAGATGGGTGACTTCAATAATTAGTCCTAAGTTAGAGGAGCTTAATAATCAATTAAAAAAAGGAAACGAGAAAGCAATTTATACTTTTTTGCATGAAATAAAGTCAAATAATACGCCACTAATAGAACAATGTCCTGTAGAAAATCAGTATAAGCTTATAACGTATATATGGTTAGGGGATCAAAAAACTGAAAAGGTTTATGTATTCGGTAGTTTTCCTGGTTGGGATCTGTCTGTAAATCAACTACAACGGTTGTTACAGACAGATATTTGGTATGTAACGTTTAGGACGGATGAGAGTTTTATTTCAACGTACTATTTTTCAGTAAACGATTTTTTCGAAAATGATTGGATAAAGCGCAGTGAAAAGTACCAACTAGATCGATTTAATAAAAATACATTTGGAGAAGATGCCAATAAAGCGTCTGTGTTAAACATAGGAATGGAAGTACAGTATAGCAGTCGTTTTCCTTCAGATCATTATCCATCTGGAAAAATTGAAACATATTCTTTTCATAGTACGATTTTAAATGACACACGTAAAATTTATATTTATACGCCTCGTGACTATTCTCACACTTCACATCTTCAAGAACTTCTCATTGTTTTTGATGGGAATTCATTCATTAATAACCTTTCAATCGCAAGAACACTCAATTATTTAATATACGAAAAAGAAATCCCATCTTGTATTGCTGTTGCAATAGAACCCGTTGATCGACTAGAAGAGCTAACTTATAACGATAAAATGAATACATTTTTAACGGAGGAACTACTTCCATGGATTCAAGCTAGGTATCACGTATATCAAGAAAAGAATCATACAACAATTGCTGGTTTCAGTCTTGGTGGCTTAGCAGCTTTTTATGCAGCGCTTCAAAATCCACATGTTTTCGGAAACGTGTTGTCAATGTCTGGATCCGTGCATTGGAAAAAGGATGGTTATGAAAATCAAATTCCTTGGATTGAAAATCAAATTTCATCTATAGATTCTAATACGAGTCAACCTCATTTTTACATAGCAGCAGGAGAGCTTGAAAACAAACCTCTTTTAACGGCTAATAGACGCCTGTATAAAGCTTTAAAAGAAAAAGGATACCAAATTACTTATGAAGAGTTTCAAGGCGGTCATGACGGTGTTTGGTGGCGAGAAAAGTTATTTGATGGGTTGAAAGCATTAAAATATACAAAAACCACACTATAAAATAAAAAGGAGAGAGAATCTATGAATCAAGATGAGCTAGATAAAAAACTTAAAAAACAAGAAATTTTAGTTAAAGATGAAAAAGTTTGGTCGTTCACGTATGAGGATCATATTAGCTCTATCGTTAAAGAAGCAGAAAAGAAAGGGTCTTTTGATAATTTGCCAGGTAAAGGGAAACCTCTAAATCTAGATAAAGATCTTTCGTATAATCCTGAAAAACAACTGTATAGAACTTTAAAAAATAATCATGTTTTACCTAGGTGGATTGAGCTTTCAAAGGAAATTGATGATTTAAAAGAAAGGCTAAAAGAAACTACAAATACTGCAGAAGCAGCGGATTTAATTCGAACTATTAATAAAAAGGTTTTAGAACATAATTTACTTTGTCCACCAAGTGCGCAAAAAACGAGGGTGAAAACGGATATTTAACGATTTTCAATGAAGTTATCTTTTGCTATATAATTAAGTAAGGCATTTTCAATTCATTATTAAGGGGAGGCAAATGTAATGAAGAATACGTATCAACTTCAAATTCCGAAAGAACTAGAGCAGTATCGTAGTATTTTAGAAGAAAGTGTGAAACCGTATATTAAAGTGTCTGGAACGCAAGCAGAAACAACTCTTTTTGAAAGTAAGTTTGGTGGCTATCCGTATGTACCTATAGATCAAGAGCATCCTAAAGATTCAAATGGACAACCTATGATGTTACTTGCGCAGCTAAACTTTGAAGAAATGCCGCATGTTGAATATATGCCTCAAAAGGGTATGCTGCAGTTTTTCGTAAGTGCTGAAGATGAGCTTTACGGAGCAGATTTTGATCATCCAACAATCCAAAAAGACTTTCGAATTATTTATCATTCTACAATTATAGAAGATTTAAATAAGGTTATTACTGATTTTAGTTATTTAAACACTTCAGAATTAGAGGACTTTATCATACCTGAAGCAGCGAAATTAAAGTTTGAATTGGGTTATCAACCCGTAACATCAAGGGATTATCGATTTGAAAAGATGTTTAGTGAGGAAATTGATTGGGAAGAAATTGTTGATGAAGAAAATCATACAGAATTAGGCGAACTGTATGATGATTTATGTAAAGATCAAGGGCATAAAATTGGTGGTTATCCATTTTTCACACAGACAGATCCAAGGGAATGGGAAGAAAAATACCAGCAACATGATATATTATTGCTGCAAATCGATACAGATGATTCATTAAATATTATGTGGGGAGATTCTGGTGTTGCTAATTTCTTTATAAAGAAAGATGATTTATTAAATCTAGATTTTTCCAATGTTATTTACAATTGGGATTGTTACTAAAAATAGATAAATGGATTACTAGCTAGCAAAAGAAATCTTCCTGAAGGTGAGGAGGATTTTTTTACGTTAAAAATAAACGTTATGTTAACTAGAATGAAGAATACAATGAAAGTCAAGCGTAAATAAAAGAAATAACAACAAAAATATAAAATAATAAAACATATGTAATTAGCAATAAATCTATAAAGCAAAACATAAAATGAAATTTATCATTTGTATAGAAAAATTTATTTCGCATAAAAAAATTCCGTGCTAATCAAAATTATTTTTGACTCGTTAAACGATAATTAATCGATTAAGATTTGCTGTGATTAATTTATAGCAAAATAAACGATAAAAACTGTAGAAATTCATTTAGATAAGATTTTATGTGAATCTCATTAAAAATACCTGTTTCGTCTCATTAAGTATAGTTTACTTGGTTTTTGATACAGATAAACACTTACTCTATACAACTTCGTATAATATATATTATGTTAACTAGAAAAAAGTAATAAACTTATTACACATTGGTCTCGGTTGTTACACTTCCCTTTTCTTTGTTTGTTCATGATTGGTTGTGTGTTATATGAATTGATACAGCTTAATAGCTTAGATAAATTGTTCTAATATATTTTTGTTGTTTATTTTCATAAATAATGCCGCAAACAAATTTTAGTTAAGACAAAAAAGCAATTTGTTTAATCGTTAACTTTAAACAAATTGCTTCGATGTTAATTTAATTGATGATAAGTTTTTAAATTAGTTTGCTACAGCAATTGCTTCAATTTCGATTAATAGTTCGTCATGAATTAGTTTGTTAACTTCTACAGCTGAACTTGCTGGTGGATTCTTAGTATCAATGTATTGATCTCGAACATCTCTAACAATGGCCATTTGAGAAATATCTGTTAAGAAAAATGTTAATTTTACTACATCATTAAATTTTAATTCCGAAGTTTCTAATGCGCTTTTAATATTTTCGAATACTTGTCGCGTTTGTGTAGCTAAATCATCAACGCCAACTATTTGACCATCAGTATTGATCGCTACTTGTCCAGATATGTAAATTGTTCGTTTAGCGTTACTAACTTCAACTACATGTGAGTATCCAAAAGTTACTGGCATTGTTTCTGGATTGATAAATTTCTTTTGCATGGCTCTTCTCTCCTTTTAATATCTTATTTTCTTTATATTAGGTTTTAATTTTGGATTATCCTCTATTTACTAATTATTGTCTATACATCATTCAGCTGCTACATATGCAAAAGGATATTAGTCACTTTAATTTGAAGTTTTTAATAGATTATGTACGTTTGATTTTTTTGAGCGCTTGTTATAATTACGCCTTTTTGTATTAATTCTTCAGTTATTTTTGTATAGAAAAAGTGATACCACCAAATAAAAAATTCTTCGTAAGTTATTTCTTTTGAGTATCTGCTGCTTGCAAAGTATTCTTTTAAAGGTTTCTCATTTTCTTTACATAATAAAATCAAATCTGCACTGATCGTGTTCGCGATTTCGTTAAGTATAGATAAATCTAGGGCTGTAAACACTGGGATAACAGGTTGTGAATTTTTATACAAGCCTAATTTTTCGTATAATAAATTTAAATTTAAGTCTAATTGTCTATCTGCCGCTACAAAATTTTTAACTAATTGTTTTTTGTATAATTAATATCAGTAATAGCATCGTGAAAATACTCTTCAAACGTTTCTTTATTCGCAGTTATTAAATTCAAAGTTGTATATCGAGTGTTTCCATAAAGACCAATTTGATATTCCCCTAAATCCAAATACGTATTACCATACATTCCAAAGGACTCTTTGTCTGTTTGTTCTTGTTCTAGAATCGCATAATAATATCTTTTATTGTTTCTCAAAGGCCGTTCTATTTCTAAATAGTTTTCTTCAATGTTAATTATTTGTCCAAAATCTAATAACACACCACTATATAGTAAAAGACTGTACGATTCTTTAGGTAAATGATTAAATGTCTCGATTCTTTTAGACATAGCATCAATTTGATCGGAATATTTTTCAATAATTTTAAGTGCAGTTTTAATTAGAGGCTCACAGAGGCTATACAGTTTTTCTCCTTTATTAGCTGTTATAACCATACACGTTGGATAGTAACTCCCTCCTGTCTTTTTCAATAAACCTTCTAGTTCTAATGTATGCATTTGTTTTTCGAATTCCTCGTTAGTCCAATTTAGCTTCGTTTTTATAGCATTGGATCCTATACCAAGATGCAGCATCACAAGTAAATATTGAAGATTTGTTCCACTTATTTTTATAGATGGCGAATTATCTCCAGATGAAATCATTTTAGTCTCATAAGCTTTTTGTAGTATTTTCTCTGGAGTATTATTAGCAAGCATCATTACATCCCTCCTTTTTAAATAAGTTAATTGTAAAATCTATGTATTTACTATGTTCTATAAATAAAAATAAGTATCCTTTAATGATTTTAAATAAAAAACCTTAGTATAGCTATGTTAATACCTATACTAAGGTTATCTAGAATTCTATATTTAGTTATTGCTATTTAATAGTTTGCATTTAGACTTCTTTTTTCTTTCTTCTAGCATTTATAGACTCTCCTTCCTGTGGATAATTAGTTACCTATCTGCTTCTATAACATACAACGAAACGTACGTTCTTTGTTGTTTATGAGAAAGAATTTACTTAAGCAAAACAATTTACAAATACATAATATTAGTTTTAGCTGCTGCTAAATGAATTCTGTTTTTTATATATAAATAATAAATTTGAAGAATTTATGAAATGTACTGCATTTAAGATGAAAGGTAAAATGATTTCGTTTAAACTACAATTAGCTACAATAACAACATACGTATATTGTTAAACGTAAAAAGGAGAACTAATGAAAAAGAAATATATGAATCAAATTCCGACTGATGTAAGTTTTAATCCGAAAAATATTATCGGTTTAATGACTGATTACTTTAAAATGAAAACAAAGCTGCGTCCTGTAAAGAATTTACCTATTGTTTTATCGAATAAAAATAATGAGTCTTTAGAGAGTGTGACATGGTTTGGGCATTCTGCTACTCTTTTAAAAATAGAAGGTAAAAAGCTGTTATTAGATCCTATGTTTGGCGATGCCTCTTCCCCGTTCCCTATTTTTAATAGTAAACGTTATAGTGGTGCTTTTTCTTTAGAACGTGAAGATCTTCAGGAAATTGATGCGATTATCATTTCGCATAATCACTATGACCATTTAAATTACAAAAGTATTATGCAGTTAAAAGATCGTGCAAAACACTTTTATGTTCCGACTGGAGTTGCGCGTTATCTTATTAAATGGGGTGTTTCACCTAGTAAAATTAGTGAGCATAATTGGTGGGATGAAATTACGTTTGATAATATTAAGTTAGTTTGCGCTCCTGCAAGGCATTTCTCTGGACGAAGTATGACAGATAGAGATTGTTCGTTATGGTGTTCATGGCTTATTCTTGGTCAAGAAACTAAAGTCTTCTTTAGTGGTGATAGTGGTTATGCTCCTCACTTTAAGGAAATTGGTGAGAATTATGGTCCATTCGATCTTACTTTAATGGAATGCGGGCAGTACGATACGAGATGGTCTGCTATTCATATGTTGCCAGAAGAAACAGTACAAGCTCATGTTGACGTTAAAGGAGAATTGCTCGTTCCTATTCATTGGGGTGCTTTTACGTTAGCATTACATGAATGGAGTGATCCTATTGAACGTGTTACGAAAGAAGCAAATCGTTTAGGGGTTAATATTGCAACGCCACAAATCGGTGAAGCTATTACGTTACAATCTAAAGATTATCCTACGGCTGCTTGGTGGCGAGAAGTGTAAGTATAATAAAAAGCGAACCAATTTAATATTGATGGTTCGCTTTTTATTCATTTATGACTCATCTATTAATATTCTTTGTTTTATCTATTGGAATTGCATTTTTTCTTTTTTCATGAGCCCCTCCTTCTATTAAATATTAATCGCCCCTAATTACTACTTTACTATATTTGCTTTCCCGCTATCTAAAACTCTACTTGTCGGCACGGAGGTAATATCAATGACTGTATTCATGCTCTTATCAGTTAGTTCAATGAGTTCGTTTTCGTGATTAATTTTATTTAAATCCCACACCATTGCATTGAACTCGTTATGCTGTCCACTCACCCTTAAAATATTTTTTGTTTTACTTGAAGGTTGTATTTGTAGATTTGTAAATTGATTCCCGCTAATCTCATTTGGCGTAGTTAAATTACTATCCATATAAATCATATTTACACAATCCTCTAGAGAGAAGTTCATAAAACGGTTGGCATTTATCCAGGAATGTCCAGCTTTCGGTTTTTTCGCTACTAATTTTAGCCCTGTTTCCATTCCTGCTACTTTAATGTTTTCGAAGTTAACAAACGAAATCTCATTTTCTTTGCCACCGGAGTATAAAGAAATCCCTGTACCTTTGTTCGTTTCCGTCCAATTGATAATGTTAATATCTTTTACTTGTGTTTTGTTCCAAGTGTTATAGTACTTATTTTTGCCGTCTAAATATATAACTTCAGAATTAAATTTAGGATCGTCAATAGCTATATAAGCTCCTTCAATAGAAGCATTTTTTTCTAGTTCCAGAACCCTAAAGTTTCCCTCTACAACAAATTGTGTTCCATAACCGAATAATAGTTTTACACCTTGTTTAACGATAATTGGTGAAGTGATTTTATACTTTTTATCATCGAGCAAAACCGTTTTAATTTTACTTGATTCTGCTTTATTAATAGCTGCTTGAATTTTATTTGAATCATTTTTACCTTTAAAGTCTTCAACAAACAGTTTATCATTTTGAACTAAACTTTCTTTATTGTAATGAAAAAAAGCAAAAGTAATTAGAACAATACCTAAGAGTAAAGCGATTATTTTCTTCATAATACTCACCCTCACGTTAAAATTTATCTTTAGTTACATTTCGATTACACTAACTATTTTCTGTTCATGCTTACACTAATTTATGTATTGAATCTATTGGGCTGGTCTGCTTAGCTAATTCTTTATTCTTATACTCTACTAATTTATGATTTGATAAAACGCAAGAGTGCTCTAATATTAATTCATTATAAAGTACTTCAGTTAAAAATTTAGGTATCATCTCTCCTACGCCGTAATTATAGTCACTTAGAATCCAAGATACCTCTTTCCAATCTAGAATTCCTTCTGAGACTTTTTTTTGAGTGTGATATGTAAATTCATTAAGTAGCTTTACTAAATAGACATACATGCCACCAGAATATGAGGAATCCTCCCATTTAATAATGCCTTTAAATTGAATTTGATTTTGTTCAACATCTATATTTGTTTCTTCTTTTATTTCACGAATTGCATTTTCTAACGGTGTTTCTCCTTTTTCTATCTTCCCTCCTACACCATTCCATAATCCTTTTACAGGATCATATTCTCTATTTAGCATAAGTATTTCTTCATTTCTTTTTATAAAACATAAAGTGTGCTTGTACATAATTTAATTCCTTCCTTTGTTCTCAATAAGTTCTAACAGGTGATATTAAATATACTGCTGCAGATTGTTCACCTGCTTCAATTAATATCGGTCTCATGGAACCACCAAAACTTAAAGTAACTCTATCTTCTTTTATTGCTTTTAAAGTATCGACCATATATCGTCCATCGAAAGATATATTTAATTGCTTTTCACCGTGAATAGCATCTATTTGTTGTGTCTCGGATATTTTACCAATTTGAGAAGCGTTGGAAGAAATTTGTATTGTGCATTCGTCGATGATTTCTAAGTTAACGTTGTTGTTTGCCCATTCACTAGCCAATAAACTTGACCGATCTACACCTTGTAAAATCTTTTTTCTATCTATATTAATAACCGTTTGGGATTCATTTGGAATTAGGCCGGATATATTAGGATATTTTCCTTCAATAAGTCTTGAATACAACGTAATTGTACCGAATTTAAAAATAATGTGACTCTCTGAAAGATATATGTATACTAAATTTGAATTACTGTTCATTAATTTTAGTAGTTCACTAATAGTGGAATTTGGTACAATGCAATTTAATTTCGCATGTGAAGAAATGGGTATTTCACGTAAAGCCAGTCTGTGCGAATCAGTAGCAGCACAAATTAATTTGTTATGATCAATAACGAAATGTACGCCAGTAAGAACTCGTCTAGATTCATTTTTAGCAGTTGCAAAGACAGTTTGTTTAAAGACTTCAATTAATTGTTCCGTCTCTACTTGTATTTCTGTATGTGCGTCTAAAAATGGTACATTAGGAAATTCATTTGCCGAGAGTCCATTTAACTTTAAAGTAATTTCATCAGATTGAATTGTAATCAACTGCTCATTCATGCTTTTTATTAAAATATCACTTGGCATTTTCTTAATAATTTCAATGAAATATTTTGCTGGTACAACAATACTTCCTGCTTTTAAAATAGTTGTAATTTGTACACCTTCAATTGAAATAGGTATAAATTTTTCAATGAAAATATTCGAATTACTTGCGATTAAAGTAATTCCAGATTGATCTGCTGTTATTTTTATTCCGGATAATATAGGAATTAAAGTTTTTGTTGAGATAGCTTTACTTACTTCTGAAAGAGCTTGTGTAAATTGTTTGTGATTAACGATAAACTCCATTTTTCCCCCGCCTTAAATGAAATACTATCTTTATGAAGATTGATGAATAATAGTTCCATTAAAAATATAAGGAACTGTTTCTTTCTTTTGTAAAAGGCTTTTTAAGTGTTCTGGTATACGTAAATAAGGTTCTGCTGAATCTAATTCCATCCAGGTAATCTCCTCAATCTCTTTTGGCCGTGATATACAGATTTCCCCTCCGATTATTTCTCCTAAAAAATTAAAGAAGATTGCATGATGTCCTCTCTCCACAAAAAAGGCTTCACTAATGGAACAAACCCCTTTTACAGATATATCTAGCCCTGTTTCTTCTTTCACTTCACGAATTGCTGCCTCTTCTAACGTTTCCCCGAATTTAACTGCTCCACCTGGTAAAGTGTAATAAGACCCATTTTCCCCTTTGTTTTTAACCATTAATAGCTTTTCATGAGTTTCATCATATAGAAGTGCGTATGTAACATTTACTTTTTTCATATGTAACCCCCTTGAATGGTGGAAATTTTCTGTCTTTATTTTATTCTATCATTAAATTGTTTTGATTCATAAAAAGTAATTTGAGTAAATAACTAATACGAAACGATATCGTGTTCATAGACACACAAAAGAAAAGAGCATATTTTGAAAAAGATTAATCATAATACACTCTTTAATGATTCATTTATAACCTTTTTTCTAAATAGTAATGATTATGCCCTTTAGGATGATCTTCACTTACCCCTATCACTTTATACCCATGCTTCTTATAAAAATTGGGGGCTTGGAAACTAAAAGTATCTAATTTGATTAGCCTACATTCTTTTTTAATTGCAAATTCTTCAATGAGTTCCATTAATTTGTTACCGTATCCTTCGTATCTATATTCTTCAGAAACCCATAGAAAGTCGATATGTAAATGATGCCAGAATGTTATTGCTGTTATTCCTCCTACTATTTCTTCTTTTTCGTTTTTTACTATAAAACTAACCTTTTCTGAAGGTGTTTTTTCTTCATTTGAAAGTTGTTTTTGGTTATATTCAATTACTTTTTCTCTTATGTAATCACTATCTTCTTGTACCCATTGCTTTACTATTTTCATTTTAACTAGCACGCTCCTTTATGTTATTTATTCAATTTAATAATCGGAATTTCCTATCTTCTTTAATGTTAGTTATGTAGTAAGTACAGGGACAAAATTAGATTTTTTGAATGGCATCCATTGTTTATACATTATGTTGTAATGAAAAAGAGCCCTAGCATAAGGACTCTTTCTTAGCATTAAGCTATTTTTCGATTTAACGATTTGATTTCCTTCTTCTTTTCTGCATTTGGAGGGCGGATTACTATAGAGATAACGAAAGATATAACACATAGAACACCGATTGTAATGAAGGTTGGCTGAAATCCGCCAAGTAGTGCTCCAATGAATGATCCTGCAAGTGCACCAAATCCGAAACCTTGGTAAACAATCCCGTAGTTTGTACTATGATTTTTTAATCCGAAGAAGTCTCCCACAATTGCTGGGAAGATAGTGATGTTACCACCAAAGCAAAATGCAACACTTGCTACACAAGCAAAATAAATCCCGTAATTTAGTGGAATAAAACTTAAAGTGAAGACGGATAATCCAATAATAATAAATGTAGCCGAGACGATTTTTAATCGGCCTATTTTATCTGATAACGTTCCAAGAATAATTCTACCTATCGTATTAAAGATTGCGATCATTGCGACGGCATTTGCGGCAGTCGCTGCACTAAGACCAACGAGCTGCACCCCGATGTCTTTTACCATACCGATTAAATACAGTCCGCCCATACATGATGTGAATAACATGAAAAATAAGAGATATACTTGTTTCGTTTTCATCATTTCACGCGGCGTATAATCATTGTGTAATGTTTCAGTTGCAGTGTTACTTACAATTGCTTCACGTAAGAAGAATGATCCTATCAACACTAATAGTAAGACGATAATACCCCAGTATAAAAATGCTTGTGATACTCCAAGACTGTTGATAAGATTTCCGTTTATATATCTAAAGATTAAGCTTCCCATTCCATATGCCGAAACAGATATACCAGAAATAAGTCCTTTACGGTTTGGAAACCATTTAATTAAATTAGATAGTGATGTAATATATGCTGTTCCATCAGCGTATCCAACGACAACACCGGCTAATAAATAAAGTAATGGTAATGAGGAAACTTGTGAACTAAGTATTAAACCGAGTCCTAAAACAATTCCTGCAGTAGCGATAAGTTTACGAAGCCCAAATTTTTGTTGTAGCTTTCCTGCAAATAGAGTTGAGAATGATAAAGAAAAACTCGTAATTGAGAACGTAATCGCGACTGAATTGAGGTTCCATCCAAACTTACTTACAAGGGGTTGATTAAATAAACTCCATGTGTAAATTGTTCCTAGGCCAATTTGAACAATGATTGTACCTAGAACAATTAGCAATGGATTTATAGATGTTTGTTTCATGCTAACTGTCCCCTTCTTTTATCATGACATGAATTTTCACAGTTAGTATATCCATGATAAATTGCAAGATACTGTACGGAAAATGGAAATTGAGTTAGCTTACACAAAAAAGACACTTCATCAAGAAGTGCCTTTTTGTAGGTTATATACAGCATTTAAAGAAAGCTTTGTTAAGATAAGACATTTTCGAATGCTTATGTATATATGTTATCAAATAATTTGCTGAAAGTGATGAGACTTAAGACGTATTTTTCTTTCATAAATAAGTCGGAGAGAAAATTAATATTCAATTTCCTCAAAGTCTTTCGGCTGCGGTACAGTTTGCATATTAGCTGCATCTTTCGGATCGCTATAAATCGCGTTTTGTTCTGTGTTTACATCCTTTATATTTTGCTTTTTATTTTTATTCACTTCATTTTTCATTAAAGTTCACTCCTTTTTATTATAGGAGTAGTTATACCCTAACCATAGTATTTTTACTGCTACTAAATGTATCAGCGACTAAATTGCTAAATTCACGTAAATAATATAAATAATTATCCCCACCATAGTTGTATCTTTTATTGTACATTTTAGCAACGACGACATTATATTCTGGAATGACTAATATCGTTGGTCCTGTAATTCCTAATATTTGATAGGAACCTTTAGGAACTCGCTCACCAAGTTCGCTAAATAAAGCAGGTTCATTTTGAACGAACCAAAACAACCCGTTTTGAGGTAGTTCTTTATTTGTATACTCTGGACTTTGTAAGCTCGTAGCAAGTGCTATAACTTCTTTTGGCACAATTTGTTTACCATTTAAAAACCCTTTATTTAAATGAAGGCTACCCCAAAATGCAAATTCTCTCGCAGAGACAAAAAGATTTTTCTCGGAGCCGTCATCTACTGCACCAACACTACTTATTGCATCTTCATCTGGATTTACAACAACCTTAACTAAATTATCATCTTGTTTTATTCTCCATCCAGTTTCCTTGAAGTCAGCAGGTATGAATACACGCTCCTTTAATAGTTCAGGAAAACTTTTGTTATACAAGTGATAAATAAGCTGCGTCACCATTCTTACATTAATATCTCTGTACGCCCAAGCTTGTCCCGGCTCAAATTCACGAAAAGCTGTCCCATCATCGGTTTCATTTAAACCGTGTGAATGAGTTACTAAATGTCTTATCGTTGTCTTTCCAAGTAATGAAGGATCATATTCTTTAAAATAATTTACAGCCTCGTCATCAAGAGATTTTATTTTCCCCTCATAAACTGCATAAGCTACCATTAATCCTAAATAGCTTTTTCTTGCGGAAGCGACATTGAATTGTGAAGATATAGTTACTTTTTTACTAGTAGGAATATTTGAATGCGCTCCACTATAATGCTCTAGCACAATCTTATTATCTTTCATAATACAAAGTGCTGCCGTAGAACTTTGATTTGTCTCTTTAATGTTTTCTACCCCTGAAATTAATTTTTCATATTTGTACAAATAAATATCCCCCTAAAACATATAAAAATAACAGCATGAAAGAAAAGTTTCAATACATTATAACTTTGCATCTGTACTTTTCTTTCATGTGAAATATTATTGATCTATAGTACTTAAATAATCCACCAGTTCCAGCAATTAGAACAGCTGAAACAACCAACACAGCCTACACAACCTACGCAACCGCCGCAACGTCCGCCGCCACAACCACCACAGCGACCACCACAACCGCCACAACGTCCGCCGCCACCGCATCCGCCACAACGACGTGCATCGTCTTGAATGTAGTAATATGGATATTGATTTTGTTGTTGATCCCAATACACAACATTACCAGGTTGATAAGCATTAAGGTTTAACGCTTGTAGTTCTTGTTGAAACTCATTCATTATGAAACCCTCCATTTACAAATGTAAATTCCGTCCAAATTTTCGAGTTTATTTACTTTTAAAAATAAAGTAGAAATAAGGCTATAGACTAAATGCGTACATCAACAAAATATGACTTTACACTAGGTGATGTACCTTGTTTATGAGCCTATTTTCTTTATATTCTTTTAGTGGACGGAATTAATATAAATAGAGACAATTAAAAGTTACTAATCCAGCAAGTTAATAGTTCATCACTTAATTTTCTTTCTAGTAATTCTTTTACTGAAGGTGTCGGCATTATTGTATAGGAATTTATATTTTCTTTATTAAAATCAATCCAGTGAAATGCTAAATGGGACTCTTTAGATATTGGAGTGAAATCGGATTTTAACTCATTTGAATCTATTTCAAAAATGTGGTTAATTTCATGGTGGAGGGTTTCTTTGGCTTGCCATTGATTTTCTATGACGCCTAAAAATTGTTTTATACTGCAAGTTACTCCAAGTTCTTCTCGTAACTCTCTTATTAGTGCATTCTCTGCTGATTCCCCAATTTCAACATGGCCACCGGGTAAAAAATAGTGATGGCCTATGTATTCAGCGACTAGTAGTTTTTCATCTTTTATCATGATAGCTCGTACAATATGATGGAATTTACTTTTCATTTTGTATTCCTCCTAATCATTCACTTTATACTTGCTCGAAAATTTTCATTTAAAAGCGGGATAATATAAATCATAGGTGTTTCATATGGGTGAATTTCATTGATAATTGCAAGAGTACCTTTTACAAGTTCTCGTTTATACGTTAATTAAAACTAATAATTTTGATAAATGATTCTAAAAAAGAGTATGTTTATGAAGAAAATTATCAAAACATACTCTTAATATTTTTAGTTGATTCATTCTTTTACAATAAGGTTTGATTAGCCCTATTCTTTGCGGCCTCAAAATCGAATCCGTAGCTAAAGTATGCAATCACTACTATTCCCTAAGCAAATCTATTCTCTACTTCAAATTTACCTGCCTGTACAAATTTTAGACTCTTAACGAACCACGAAAGCCTCTTGCGGCATAGTAAGATTCTGCCCCATTGTGATACACAAAGACGTGTCCAAAGCGATAATCGCAAAAAAGGGCACCGCCAAGTTCTCTAATATCAGAAGGTGTTTCCACCCAACTCGACGTCTTCATATCGAAATTTTCAAGATTATGTAATGTACGATATTCTTCTTCCGTTAATAGTTCAATACCCATGGCAGTTGCCATATCAATAGCGTTATTTTCTGGTTTATGTTTCTTTCTTGATTCTAGCGCTTCAAGATCGTAACAAACACTTCTACGACCTTTAGGACTTTCTGCTGAACAATCATAAAAAATATATTCGCCTTTTTCTTTATCAAAATCAACAACATCAGGTTCGCCACCAGTTCGTTCCATCTCGTTGAGCGACCACAACTTTTCAGTATTAGCATCCAGCCTTTCTTGAACATTAGCCCATTCTAAACCTTTATGACGGTTCATATTATTCTCAAAACGATCTTTCAATGTTTGTAGTAATTCTTCACCTTGCTCTAGTGACAACTCTTTTTTATTGCTTTCTTTCATATTAGTTCCTCCATTGATGTTTTTATTAATGATAGTTTAAGTATATATAAATACTGTTTTATAATAAAATGTTTAAATAATTGCGTGAATTGAGTTTGCGATAATTTATATGAATTAGTACAACCAATTCTCCGCGATATGACCCTTTAACGGAACAACTTATTGTTTCAAAACAGTATATCTTTATTTCAATAACAATAAGCGATATACTTCCTCACCGTCATATACATTTCCTAATGGTTTAAAATCATAACATCCATATAGTTTCTTTGCAGAAATATTATCTTTATGGACAGTTAATCTAATTTCCTCACACTCTTTAAAGTTATTTTTTATTAAGTTAATGATTTCCTGTAATGCTGCTTTTCCATATCCTTTTCCTTGCTCTTTTTCATCAATGATAAATCCGTTAATCCAATACATATCTGTTGACTCTCGCACAAAAGCATGCATAATAAAACCAACTATAAGGTCACCATCATATATAGCGAATGGAATATATTCGACATTTTCACCATCTGGTTTTATGTATACTTTAGCAAGTGATACTGCCACTGCCGGAACAAAGTGTATTTGGTTTTCTTTAACTTGTAACTTTAATGCGTCTTCCCAATTTTCTCTCGTAACAATTTTTAATTGGACGTTCACTATTTTAAGCTCCTTTAAAAAGAGAATTTATCTTTTATATTCAACGGAGTGAAATGATTCCCTTTTTCGACATCAACTTATAACATGATTTTCATAAAATCCTGAATAAATTTTTCCTCATCTAATTGTAACGCTATACGCGCCCCTTCAGATTTAGAGTGTGGACGAAAATCAGCAAAAGTTTGTCCCTTCGTTTCGCCACATATATCCACAGTCACTTTTCGGGATGTATAATTTAAAAATGTAGGATTCACTAAACCGCTTATAGCAAGTACATCGTGTAATAATGGCCCTTCAATATATGGATTGAGTTTTTGGTATGCTGATAAATAATAATCGTACAGGGGTTTCATAATCGGCTTAAATGGATTTTGTGTATTAACTAAAATATAAGTAAATACACTTGGGGTTAAAACCGTTTTATTTGTTACATTTAAAGGGAATAACGTTATATTTTTCGCTTGCTGAAATACAATTTGACTTGCTATAGGATCTCCGTACACGTTTGCCTCTGCTAATGGAGTAACATTCCCTGCTTCTAAAAAGACACCACCCATAAAATAAATTCCTTTTATATTTAACATCAAGTCGTTCCATAAATTAAAAGCAATCGCTAATGAGGTAGATCTTCCTACATCGACAATTGTTAAATCTTCTCCATACTTTACAAGAATCGCAGCAATACTACCAAAATTGTATATAGGAATAGATAACACACTTTCCGGTACATGGATGGGCCCTAATCCTTCTGGTCCATGAATTTCAGGGTAATACGTTGTAATTTCATTTGTAAGTGGGCCTGTTGCACCGCTAATTACAGGAATATCTTGTCTGTTTGCTAACTGTAAAATATATGCGGCATTATGAGCGGCATGTATATGTTCAACATTTCCATATCCAGTTACGATACCAACGATTTCAATTTCAGGATGCAGTAAGCCATACATAATTGCAAACGAATCATCAATACCTGGGTCTCCAAAAAATAAAACCTTCTCCAAGAAATGCACTCCTTTCATAGGTAAGATAATTATGTATATGTGGAAATAATTTAAATCTATACAGTTCTAAGCAAATATTAATGGTGAGTAATGTATTGATAAAAAAGAACTAGCATTATGCTAGTTCTTTTGCAGATAAATAATCTACCAGTTTAATTAAATCTTGTACAAATATTGGACTAGCTGATTTTAATATAGATTTTTTTCACTATATTTATAGAACTGAAAGCCTGTTATTAATCCGAAATTTTGCATTTAAATTGCAAATACTCGCAGGGATGTCTTACCATACTTTTTCACTCTCAATTTGCTTATAATCATCTTTATTAAATGTTAAATGAGCAATCACAACTCCAAGTATAGTAATTCCCCCTCCAATTATCGAAACAAAGGTTGGCACCTCACCTAACCATATCCAAGCGATAAAACATGCAGTTACTGGTGTTAAATATAGAGAACTTGTTGCCTCAGAAGCACTGGCATGGGATGTAATATATGCTAATGCAATATACGGCAGTACTGTCGGGAACACACCTAAATATATAACACTCAAAGTAACTTCTATAGGAGCTGCTACAATTTCTTCATAAATCCCTGGCAAAAAAATAAGCATAAATACAGTACCAGACCAAATTGTATATATTGTAAATGGCAAGAAACCGTACTTTTTTAAGTATGGCCTTTGAAAAACGAAAAATAGACTTTCTGAAATTGCCGCCAATAAAATTAGTAATCCCCCACTATTCAATTGAATGGAATCTCCTTGACTTAACGATAAAAAAGCAATTCCTACAAAACTAATTACACCACCGATCCAACCATTTAATTTCATTTTTTCATTCAAAAAAACAGAAGCAAGAATTGCCGTTAATATAGGTGTTACTGATACAATTAAACTAGCAGGTCCAGCATTCACACTCTTTTCACCGTAGTTCAGTGCAATATGATAAATTGTAAATCCAAGAGCACCAAATATAAAAATTACTGGAATATCTTTCAAATCAGGTAAACGTAATTTGTATATAAGTGAAAACAGAAAAAGAATCAAAGAAGCGATTAATAATCGTAGCAAAGTAAGGTGTTCAGGGGTGTAAGCTTCAAGCCCCATCCGAATTCCTGGAAAAGCTGTTCCCCATATAAGAATCGTAAAAGCGTGAGCACATACAATACGAAAATCCCATTTTTTATTATGCATATTTTCTCTCCCTCTCCAATAAACCAGCCATTTTCTAATTACCAATTATTTCTTTTCATCATATTTAATAGTTGATACAATGTCTTCAACCAGTTAATCCTCGAAAAAACCAACCACTTTGCATTTTTAAAATGAATGAGGGAGTTTTTAATATGTCTACTGATAAAAAACTGCCTAAATATCGGCAGATAATAGACTATATGAAAGAAAAAATTGAATACGGAGAATGGCCGATTGGAAGTAAGGTTCCTAGCCAGCGGCAGTTAGCGAAATTATTTCATGTAAATCGTAGTACTGTAATAACCGCACTAGAAGAACTTATGGCAGATGGCTTAATTCAAGGGAAAATCGGGTCAGGAACAATTGTAACGAATAATACATGGTCATTATTAGCCACCAATCCCCCGCCCGATTGGAGTGAATATGTAAAGGCTGGTATTCATAAACCAAGCAAGTTAATGGTACGGGAAATAAATGAAGCAGAAGCAAATAAAAAATTGATTCATCTTAGTAAAGGAGAACTTGCACCTCATCTTTTCCCGTTAGAAACTATGCAATTCATTATGCGTAACGTATGTGAGGAACTAGATTATTTCGGATATGAAGAACAAAAAGGATATCTCCCTTTACGTGAAGCAATAAGTAATTATGTAAAATCATTTGGAATAAATACATCACCAAGCTCTATATTAATAGTCTCTGGTGCATTACAGGCATTACAATTAATATCAATCGGTCTTTTACATAGAGAGTCAACTGTTTTACTTGAACGACCTTCTTACTTATATTCTCTTCACGTATTTCAATCGGCTAATATTCACCTTTCTGGAATACAGATGGATCAACATGGAATTATCCCTAATGATTTGTTAAGAAAAATTAATTATAGTCAAAAGAAAAATATTTTATATTCGATTCCTTGTTTTCAAAATCCGACGAGTGTATTAATGTCCAAGGATCGACGAAAAGAAATACTAAGAATATGCGAAAAAGAACAATTGCCTATCATTGAAGATGATATTTACCGTGAGTTATGGATGGATGAACTACCGCCCCCTCCTTTAAAGTCGATGGATAAATATGGACATGTTTTATATATCGGTAGTCTATCTAAAACACTTAGCCCAGGACTTAGGATTGGTTGGATTATCGGACCAGAGCCTGTTATTGAGAGATTATCAGACATAAAAATGCAAACTGACTATGGGTCAAGTTCTTTATCTCAAAGAGTTGCTGCAGAATGGTTAAGTAAAGGGTTTTATGAGGATCACGTAGCGAATGTAAGGATTCACCTAAAAAAACGAAGACGAATAATGATACAAGCACTAAATACGTACTGCGCTGACATTACTACATGGGATATTCCTAGTGGTGGATTTTTTATATGGCTAAGGGTAGTGCCTAACATTTCGATGAAAAAACTATTTTCAGAGGCTCAATCAAAGGGAGTTCTTTTTAACCCGGGACGTATTTATGAAGAAGAATCAGATCAGTTTATACGTTTATCTTATGGGTATTCTTCCCCTGAACAAATTACTCAAGGTATTATTATATTAAGTAATTTGATTCGTAAGTTAATGGCATAATAAAAAAATCCTCTTTTTATAAAGAGGATTTTTTGTGTGCCTTTTTTACCATAATCTCATTTCCTGTCCTAATAAAATAAGTTCTTTATAGGGATCACCGTCAATGTTTAATACTTGAGCAAAAGCCGGTTCTGTTTTTAACCCTTGTTCTTTTAATTCAATTACTTCTTCTCTAATGTGTGGGTGCTGCATTAATAGCATGTGCTCCACTATCATATGTTTATATGCATTTTGGTTACGTACTGGCCGCGGTTGAGCAAATAATTCAAATTCAAAACCTTCAAATTGAAAATTCACCTTTATTGTTAAGATATTTTTAATGATTTTCTTTTTCATTTCAAATCCTTCGTATGAGCCATACAATGATCTAATTTCCTGTTCAAAAAAATCATAATTATGTACTTCCATTACAATGTCTAAGTCAGAATGAAGGGTATCAACTCTAATAGGGATTGTCCCGCAAAGTACAGGGCTATATAAAGCTAAATCCTCTATTATGTTTAGTTTATTAATAACTTCGTAAACTTTTTGTTGCTTATCATTCCCAGATTGTAAATATGTAATAGATGTAAACATAGAAGTCTCTCCTTCATTTAACGTAATACTCGTCTCACTAAATTTGAGAAAAAATTTAATCATTCCATTTTGTTCTAGGAGTACCTTTATTTCAATATATTAAGGCGAACTAACTATATTGTTCAACTTTTCTCCTATACTGCAATACTATAAAAATAAAAAAGGAGGAACTTTTATGAGCATTTTCAACATTCTTTTGACCATACACATATTATTTGGAACCATATGTTTAATTACTGGTATTGTAGCGATGGTTGCTCAAAAAAAGAAAGGAAAACATACGGAATGGGGCGAAATATACCATGCGTCCTATGTTGTCATAACCCTTACTGCAATTATATTGTCTATTTTAAACTGGGATAAAATCGCATATTTATTTTATGTAGCAATTATCTCCTATTCATTTGCGATTTACGGATATCTCGCAAGAAAAAAACGATGGAGAAATTGGTTGCAACACCATATTAGAGGTATGTTAGGCTCTTATATTGGTGCAGTTACCGCACTTTTAGTAAACATTGGTATGTATATCCCTATTTTAAATCTACTTCCACCAATATGGTTTTGGTTCTTACCTACTATAATCGGTATTCCTCTCGTAGCCAGTGTATCAAAAAAATATAAAAAAGAAAGGGAAAATTAATTACATTTTGATTACTTTCTGACAAAACTTATGAAAAATAATAATCAATATTGTATTATATCAAGTTTGGCGTATAGAACTAAAAAAGAATCCAATATGTTTATTGGATTCTTTTTTGTTTATTACTCCCTTAAGAATAATACTTTTTAATTATGACTTTTCAAATCTAATACTGAATGTAAACGATCCGGATAATTAGTAAACATCCCGTCGATGCCCCAAGAAAGTAACTTTTTCATATCTTTTTCATTATTTACTGTAAATGGATGAACTTCTAATCCATAATTCTTTATTTTTTTTACGTAGGCTGCATCAATATATTTATAATTCATACCAAGACCTATGCAGTATGTTTTATACTTTTCTATTTCTGAGTCTGTTAATTGAACTGCTTTTTTATATGATAATAATTGTACTAACGGTATATTATCATTTAAACTGTGAATCTTTCGCAGACTTTCTTCACTAAATGATTGAATAATAACTTTATCATTTATTTGGTAGTGATTAATAATTTCTAATAGTTTTTCCTCCATTCCAGGATATTCATCTGGTGATTTTGTTTCGATATAATAATTAGCATTATGTCCAAACGTTTCAATAATCTCTTCTAATATTGGAACTTTAGTATCTTCAAATTCTTTCTTTGCTAAATTTGGATGCTTTTTATTGAAAAAAGAACCTGCATTCAGTTGTTTTATTTCATCTAATGTATGATCTTTTACAAAACCAGTACCGTTTGTTGTGCGGTTTAATGCTTCATCATGCATAGCTACTAAATGTCCGTCTTTTGTCATTTGGAGATCTATTTCTATATAGTCACCTTTTAATTGCTGTCCTAATTGATACGCTTCTAATGTATGTTCCGGTGCATATGCAGAAGCCCCTCTATGCGCAATATTTTTAATATGATTTGATTGATTAATAGCTTTTGTATATTTTTGTTCATTTACTTGCTGAAAAACAAAGATGCTTATTACTGTGAAGAAACAAATGATTGTAATTATAGATGTTTTTTTCATAACGGTATGTTAACTCCTATATTTAAAACAATTTGACTTGGATGATTTACTCAAATAAATGCCGATTTTCAAAAACAGTCATTTGTCCTACAACTTGAAAGCCGGATTTTTTATAAATATTTATTCCATCAGGTGAAGCTTGTAATACACAATACGTATTTTTTAATTGTTTTGCTTCTTGCAGCAGGAAATTAAACATAGTAGAGCCAAAACCTTTTCCTCTCATTTCTTCTTTAGTCGCTATATCATAAATACCGACACTATCTTTCGTACATACTAAAGAGCCAACAGATACTACCTCACCTTTATAAAGACCTAAGTATAGTTTCATATTATCGCTATTCCATAAATTTAAAGAAGAAATTTGATTATAGTATGCTTGTACATTTTTACCTTCCTCTGATGTACCAAATAGATTAGCTAACGTTTCTCCAAACTTTTTGATTTGTCCTGAAGAAGATGCTTTTTGTATCGTAAAACCTACTGGCATGTTTATTCTTGGATGAATTGTTTTTAATTCTGCTACCATCGCGATATTCTTTTCAGCTTCTTTTAAACCAAGTTTGATTAATTCGCTTTTTATAGTCTGCTCTTGCTTATCATCCCAAAACCAAACACTCATTGGAAATTTCTTTTGATTATAGTATTCTACCTCCTTATATAATTTCTCGATTCCTTCCGTTACATTACTATTTAGTAGTGTGATAATATTAAATGTATCTGCAGGTAATCCGCAGTCGACAGTAATGTAATCCTTCGTTTCTTTTACATCCATTCCATTTACCTGCCGCGCAATATATGAGGTTTTATATGTAAAATTGTCTATTAGTAACTGTTTATAATTCATTCATTTTGCTCCTTTCATAAAAATTCGTATTCGAATCCTTCAGTATTAAATATATCATATAAGAAATGTACCTATTTCTATAAAAATATCTCTATAAATCACTCTTTGCGCCCTAAAAGAATTAAAAATGATCTAACGTTGTCGGAATGAAAAAAGTGGTATATAATAAATATTAACATTACTAGTAATTATTTTAGGTATTCCTAGAATAAAGGAGCGATACATATGAAAATTACTATTTATTTCGGAAGTCATGAAGATCAAGATGTTCGTACTATGGACTGTCATTTAGATGTAGAAGATACAGAAGAGATTGTATCTGTATCTTAATATAAATAATGGGATGAAACCTCTTCCCTGCAACGTTTAAGGCACCTTTTATAGGTGTCTTTTTTATTGTTTTTTCGTCAAAAACCCTTTACTTTAGTGCGTTTTAATAGTAAAATATAAATATACGAACAAATGTTCTTTTTAATTTATTTGTACATGAAGGGATGATTTCAACAATGACTCAAGCAAAGCGCAGAGGAAGAAAAAAGCAAACACCTATTATTTCAAATACAGGCTTTATCGGCTCTGTCTTTATTGATACATTGGAGTTACAAAAGAAATCCTATTATTTCGCTCGTAAAAAACTTCAAATTGTGCATCACGTACTAGATGGTCTATCTGGAGTAACGAGTGCATTATTTAAAGAACATAATACCGCTGCATACATGTCATGTGTGTATTTACATAAACAAAAGAAAATCGGCTTCGTTCTTTCAACAAAACCTTTTGAACAAAGTGATGGTGTTTCTTATTTTATAAATTATTTAATTGAAAAGAATTTTTACGGTAACGAAGAAGTAGAATATCAAGAAGTATTTAATACAGGTTTTATTGGTGTAGTATTCGCGGATTTATCTAGTATAGATCGCTTTAATTTTGAGTTTGAAATGGGTATGTTAACGAAATTAATGAAAGATATGATTATTCCGGTTAAAGAGCTCTTTTTACGCCACAATGTACCGGCTTACATCTCCACTTCTCATTTAGAGGAGCAAAATAAATTAGGTTTCGTTCTATCTGTAAAGCCATATGATGAACGTGCAGAAGCAGATTTATACTTTGAAACATACTTAAAAGAACGAGGGTTATTTATTGGTGATGAAGAGGATGATATTGATAAGATTGTTATTAGAAAGACGGCTGAATTACGATAGTTTTCCAGTACAACTTACATTAATAAATTTTTCAGTATTTAATTTGAACTTAATACCTTCCTATTGGTAATAGGAAGGTATTAATAATTTATTAGTCCTTATGCTTTTCATACATCTCTATTTTTTATTTAGTAAATCTTTACCCCAGACTTGCATTGCTTCTAATACAGGTATAAACTTTTTCCCCTGCTCTGTTAAAGAATATTCTACCTTTGGTGGAACAACTTTATAAACTTCTCTGTGTACTAACTCGTCCTCTTCAAGCTCTCTTAATTGTCTAGTTAAGATTCCTTTTGAGATACCAGGTAACATCCTCAATAATTCATTAAACCTAATAATTTCATTTTTGCTTAAATGCCACAAAATCACGATTTTCCATCTTCCTGCAATTGCATTTTGGGTAACTGTTAATGGACAAATTTCTTGCTGTGTTTCTTCAGAAACCGATTCATCTTGATAACTAAAACGTGCCATAATAAAATCTCCTTTTTCGCTAAGTACTATTTTTATGACTATGTTATTAAATTGTGCCTACTTACATAAATCCTTCTTAAGAAATAGTATATGTAATGTATACAAAAATCAAAAATAACGATGTATGTAACGGAGGAGATTGTATGAAAGTTTTAGTAACAGGTGCAAACGGAAATTTAGGTTCTAAAATTGTTGAGTATTTACTTACCAGATTATCAATTGAAGAAATAATTGTTGGGGTACGTGATGACAAGTCTGAAAAAGCACTTAGCTATAAGGAACAAGGCTTAGAAGTACGTGTAACGGATTTTGAAAATCAAGAAACCTTGTTTTCAGCATTCAAAGATGTTGATCGTTTATTCATCATGTCAACATTTGGTGACTTTGATACAGTTATACGTCAGCATACAAATGCAGTAGAAGCTGCCAAAGCAACAGGTGTAAAACAAATTATTTATCCAAGTGTTACAAGAGCAGAAGGAAATGACTTTTTCCTAGCGGGCATGCATAGAGCACGTGAAGTAGCAATTATTGAATCAGGTATTCCTTATGTGATTCTGCGTAACAACTGGTATGTAGAAAATGAACTTGGTACAATTCAAAGCTGTATGGCTGGTGCCCCTTGGGTGACTTCTGCAGGAGAAGGGAAAATCGGTTGGGTATATCGTCCGGATTTAGCTGAAGCAGCAGCGAATGTTTTGGTAGCTGATGGTCACAAAAATAAGATTTATGAACTTTCTGGTGAAAATTTAAAACAACAGCAATTTGTTGATACATTAAGTGAAGTATTAGGAAAAGAAATTCCTTTATTAGAAGTAGATGACTCTTCTTATGAAGGAATGTTAAAAGGTGCTGGAGTACCTGAAGCCTACCTTCCAATGTTAGTAATGATTCAAAAAGGGATTCGTGAAGGAGGATTAGAATCAACACATACCCATTTGAATTTCTTATTAGAACGTCAGGCTACACCATTAAAGCAAGCATTAACACATTTATTAGTAAATACAAAATAGATAAATCAAATTCCACAGCCGAAATCAAATAATAAATTTTGTATTTAAAAAAGCGCCTTTACTTCGACCACCTATCACTTTAGTTAAAGAAGGATTTTTAAACAACATTATTATTTTTTAAAGGACTTTATTGCAAAATAAGCATCTTTTTTGTTACTTAACAAGTTCACTTAGCTACGCAAAACACTATAATCTTTTGAATGAATTTCTAAATTTAACTTATTTGAGTAAGCCTTATTCAAAATAAGAAATACTATCCCTCCTGTAATTGGAAGCGTGTAAGCAGGGATATAATTTAATACTAATCCTGATAATGCCAATGCTATTGGCTGCATCATTTTACCTATACTTAATCCAATACTGAGTACCCTCCCCCTATATTCATCAGGAATCTCTTTTTGCATGAAATAAATTAAAGGAATATCAATTAACGCTATTATTAGCCCTAAAAAGAACATAACGACACAATACATAATAACGTATACAAAATCATTTACTTCAAAACTTTTGAATAGAACTGGAATTCCTGAAATAATCATAAAAACTGCCAACATTGAACTTAGCTTTTTCAAAAGATAAGAGTAAGAAAAACGATTAGTTATCTTTTTTACTAAAATTGCACCAATTATCATCCCTACTGGAAAAGTCCCTTGAATGATACCAAATTGCTTAGAACTAAGATTGAGAACTGTGTTAATAATGTATGGCAATGGAACAGTTACAGCAAACCCTAAGAAGAAATTAAGTGAAATTAAAATTCGAAACGTATTCTTTAAGCTTTCCTTTTCAATTAAGTATGAAAACCCCTCTTTTATATCTTTAATAAAATTAATTCTCCTTTTTGGGCATTCCTCATTTATATTGAACTCGAACAGTTTAAAATGAATAAATACTATGGATATACCCGAAAGAATAAATGAAATACCGTTTATAATTATAAAAATTTTAATATCAAAGACTGCAAAAACGATGCCACCTAACATAGGACCGAGAATTAAAGATACAGAATCGATAATTTTACTTATAGAGTTAATACTCATAAGCCGCTCTTTAGAGACGATATTTGGTTTTGCGGCTTCTAATCCTATTCCAAAAAATGTTGTAAATACCGTCATAAGAAAGGTAGTAGTATAAACGATGAATAAGTTTAATCCATAATAGCTGCTTAATATATAAACAGTTATTAATAAGCATCCACTTAGTAAATCCATACAAATAACCAGTTTCTTTTTATCAACCTTATCAGCAATTACACCGGCAAATGGATTCATAACAATCATTGGAATCGTTCCTAAAATGAGCGTAATCGCAAAATTTAACGCAGATCCGGTTATTTGTAAAACATATAATCCTAATGCGAAACTATATATAGAGCTACCGAATATTGATACTGTTTTTGCAATTGAATATAAACAAATATTTCTTAGTTCTTGGTTTCTTTTTTTATTTTCTATATGTAATCGTAAACTTCCCATAACATTTCCCTCCCGCTGAACTTTGTATTACGTACAGTGTAAGTTCTCGGGTCAACCCAATATCAATATGCTAGTATTAAAAACTTTTAAAAGAAAAATTAAAAAAGATGGGGTTAACCCCATCTTTTTCCGAAAAATGAATATGTATAAATTTCTTCTCCTTGAACAAAGAAATCCTCGTATTTTCCTCCTCGTTCAATATATTCTGAAGTTCTTTCATCTATGGAATTAAACTGTAGCTTTTGGATTTCTCCCTTGACTTTTGAAGACGTAAAATTATCTCTTAATCTAGTTGTAATTTGGCTATTTATGCTAAAATTTTTAAATACAATAAATGAACTTAATAAATAACAATCAGGTTTGAATAGATAGTTTAATTCGTGCAATAAAAAATTTTCATGCTCAAAACTGTAATTACTTGTACCAGACTGATCAATTACAATATCAACAGAATGATTCTGAATAGGTATACTTAAAAAATCAGCGCAAATAAAAAGAATGTTTCTTTTGGAATTTCTTTTTTCAATTACATCTTTTAAAAATAGAAGTTTATTCAAATCTCGATCAACAGCAATATATAAACAATCTTCTGGTAGTTCTTCATAAATATTTCGTAAAAAGAACCCAAGACCCGATCCTAAATCAAGTAACACCTTATTATTTAAATCTAGCTGCATTAGTTTCTTTTTCGCCCATTCTCCTCCTCTTTGTATATTCTCCAAAAAAGTAGTATCTGTTTCATTGATATAATCTGAAATATACTCCTCAAGTAAAGTCCTTTCATACGCTTTAAATGATTTTCCAGCTATTAAAATCCCTGAGGTAATCTCGTATTCTTCACCACAATTACAAATTAGATTTCCCTCAACAATTTGGTTCTTATTGATAATGCCATCTTCCAGAATTAAATTTCCGTTACACTTAAAACATTTAAATAAATTAAGTACTGTTAAATCTATCCCTAAAATTGAATTCGAAATTTTAGTTGCTGTAGATAAATTATTTAACGCTGTCTTTAATTTATCTTTTCTTTCCTCTAATGTTTTTATTTCTTGTTCAACCTTTTCATATTTCAATTTAAATAAAGATTGATAAGAAGTATCTGTTTCGTAATTCATAGATTTTGCTAAATTTTGATAAAGAAAAAGTTCTTTAATTTCATTCAAACTAAAACCTAGCCATTTGTACTCTAATATAAGCTCTATATCTTTTTGACAATACTCATCAAAAAAATAATGGCTACCCTTCTTTTCAGGAATAATTAGTCCGAGATCCATATAATGTCTAATTGTATCTATACTTATATTGTTTTTTTCTCCAAACTTTCCGATTTTCATAATATCACTACCATTATAATATTTGTTTATACATACTTCTTTTTTTTAGTAGAAAATCCTTTTATCTATACATTATTATTTATGATACGAGAATGATGTAATGAAGCTTTTATATAATAAAAAAACCCGCGAATTATTCACGGGTTTTCCTCTTAATAACTAATTGCTATTGTTCCTTCACCTGCATGAACAGCAAATGAAATCGGCAATGGATAAAGCTTGAAATCCATTTCAGGGAATGCTTGTTTAATATCTAAAATCCATTCTTCAGCTCCATCTTTATCGTTAGCATAGAACATATGAAGTACTTTTGGTAATTCTTTTTCAAGCTCATTTTTAATGTATTCTCTACATTTTTGGATTTTACGCACTTTCTTTTCAAGTAAAAGTTCCCCGCCTTTTACTTCTAAGATTAAGTTGACACTTAATAAACTTCCAAGTAAAAATTGAACTCCCTTTACTCGACCACTTGCATATAAACCTTTTAAGCTTTTTGGAAATACATAAAAAGGCCTTCTTTTTTCATCTACTAATGTTTTATGTATATCTTGTAAAGTCATACCATCATTGTATAACGTTTTAGCTTTTCTCAAAAGTTCATCCATTGGATAACTTGTCGTTTCACTATCTAATACAGTTAAAGGGAAACCTGCCATATCAGCAGCTAACTTCATATTTTGATAGGTCCCACTTACTTTTCCGCTAATAGCAACTGCAAAGCCTTCTTCATATTCTTCTTTGCATTTAGTAAATAATTCTACCATTTCCCCTATGTTAGGTTGCGAAGTAGTAACTGTTCTTCCATCATTTAACGCTTCATAAAGATGTTTATGAACTCCTTCTTCACAATCCTTATAAGACACTCCATCAATAATAACTTCAATTGGGATAACAAAGTTATCACCATCTGTTGTAAAACTCGCAGTTGTACTATCAGTAAACCAAGCAACACGCTTCATGTTGTTCCTCCCTTATTCTGTTCCTCTTTTCTGACTTTTCTATATATTTATCTTACGAAAAGAGAATATCCCCTGTAATAGTAACAGGACTTTATTATTTTGGCTATAGTAGATGTAATAATAAATGTGAATGTTTTTTGTCTATTTATCAAAAAAAAGAAAACCACAAAATTTCCCGGCCTTCTTTTAACATTACTTAAATGTTTCGTTATCTAAAATTACAACATAATCATTCGTCAATCGGCCAGCTTCTTTCGTATAATTAACAAGCCTTTGTATGTTATCACAGCTAAGTTTTGCTCCCCATACGAGTAATGGTACGCCGATAAAGTCGATATGGAACCTTCTAGAAAACAGACCACCGAAAGTCATTGGTAAAGGAACTGTTGGTGATGTATTAGAAAAAATAATCTTTTCATGGCTGTGATAATGTTTTTGCAGAATCTCTCCTAAATGCTTCATCGCAGGTACAACGACTTTGGATGCCCCGCACCCAATTGTATATACAGGATTCCCATATTCATCTTGTCCATGAAAAATAATCTTTCCCATATCCTCTGTTTTCAATTTATTAAAGTAATCTACATTTAATATTTCTTCTTTCGTTAACTTACGATCTGTTGGTAATTTATTTAAATGATAAGCTGCAGCGAGTGCAGTTGAATGCGTTCCACCGAAATCTGTGTAAATGAATATCATATTATCATCCCTTGTTGTAAAAGTTCAATATTATTTAGTATTACCGTTCACAGCGTTGTTAAACAAGGGACGAATGTATTTACGCTTTTTGTGTTAATTCATTATATTTTTTCCAAATATAATAGCGTCTACTAATTACGGTACCTAATGTGATACATAAAAAGGCATTCGTTACAACCATTAATGTGTGGTGAGTACTGCCAGGAAACATACTTTGCTTAATCACGATTTTCGCACCTAAAATAACAAGGAGAATAATTGTACTTAACCAATTTCCTTTTCGTAATACATGACCTGTTTCACTATCTAATCGAAATGTTAAAGCTTTTCCCCTAATAACTCCAAGACCCAATCCAATTCCAAGCATTGCAACGAAGAGAAGTCCTTGCAATATATTTAATTGTCCCATATGAATAATGGACTGGATTGTTACAAAGCACAGCAAAGCCGGAATGAGCCAAATACGATTAATATTCACTTTGTATTCCTTACCTTGAATTAATACAATTATAAGAATAACAAATAGAATATCCATTTAGAGTCCTCCTATATACTTGTTTACCTTTGAAAATTATATTCGTCTCTGTTCATATCATACTTGAAATACGATAGCTACTTTAATTTGTATAATATGGAATGTAATTTCCCATCAGCCTTAAGCATTATTTATAAAAGTAAAAAGACGTACTTTTTACTCATACGTCTCCTACTACTTGGTCTTCATATATAGCTACTAGTTCAATTGCGGGATTTTCATATTTTTCTTTCGCTCTAAGTACATTGTCATAATATGCTGTATCTAAAAAAGATAACGCACGGCAACGTACCTAGCCTATTTCGTCTTCTTTTTTATATGCACTAATTTTTATATCCATGTAATTAAAAAGCTACTTCTATTTCTACCATTAGTTTTTCAGGTCCTGCCCCTTTATGATAGCAGTAAATAATTTGCATCTTGAGGCAATTCCAAATCTTGTTTGTAGTGTATTGTTTATACATTCACTTCGGTTAGCATATCCAAATGAATTTTCATAGATAATATCATCATCTTTTTTTATTAAGACTACCCCAGAAAAATCTATATTCTGATGTATTTCTTTTACAATTTTCTCTATTTGATCTTTTGTTTTTATCATAATAACCACCCTTGTTTATTGGTATTGTTCTTTCCCCTTATTATTTTTCCATATATAGGGTAAAGAAACCTCCTATTCACCCACCCTTTAGTTTCAAATAAAAATCAAGGTAACTATTTCGATTTTATTGATTCAGCGGAATATATCTTAGACTGCGATGGTAATAAGGTAAACACGCACAATATGATAGTAATAAGTAGCATTACCAGTACTCCTACAATGACCACAAGTTGCATAGAAGTGAATTGAGTTGCAACGCCGAACAGAATCGTTATAAAAATTGTTAAAACAGCTATAATGAGCCCGTATATACTCCCGATTCGTCCCATCATATGAACCGGAACGTTATTTTGATAAAATGTGTAAAATCCTGTATTTGCATATGCCATAGAGAAAGATAGAATAAAGAATCCGATAGCAGCTATTAAAAACTCACTTGAAAAAGCATAAATCAAATATCCGATTGCAATGAATAATGATCCTATCCCAATTAGAAATGAAGGTGCTAATTTTTTTGATAAAATTGTATTTGTTATGGCTCCTAAAATAAAACCCGCTCCAGCGATACTAACTAGGAAGCCATACTCACTATCTGTTAACAATAAAACTTCTTTCGCAAACGATAGTTCAAGTGAATCTATAGCGGTAGCTAAAACCATCATCCCTTGAAATAAGAAGTAAACACAAACAATATACATAGATTTTTTACTAAAATTTAAAACTATGTTCCAATCTTTCTTTAATACAGTTAGTGAAAATTTATCATTGGATGTATTAGAATCGTCTTTTTTATCAAGATTAGGTAAAAGTAATGTAATGAACCCTGATAACAGAAATGCTATAGCATTCATATATATAGCAAACTCTGGTGTACCAGTTATTAATAATATCCCCGCTACTGCTGGACCAATTAAAAATGCACCAGATCCTATTAAACTACGTAGTGAGTTGAAACGTTGTCTTTGCTCTACTGGAATTAATTTCGTCATATATGTCATAGCAGTTGGTTCATAAATCGCACTGGCCATGCTTATAAAAAATACTAAGAGATAGACAATCCAAAGGGATGGAACCAAGGGTAAAATAGCGATAAATACTACTCGATATATATCGAGGTGAATCATTAACTTTCGTTTATTTAAACGATCTATCATACTTCCTGACCAAGCGTTTGTAAATAAAGTGGCTAATGGTTTTATCACATATAAAGTAGCGACAGCTAAGGCTGAGCCACCCATATTATAGACAAGTACATTCAGTGCGATTAAATAAATCCATGCACCTAAATTCGCAATACCAACTCCGGACAATAGTAATAAAGGATATTTCCAATCTTTAAGTAATTTTTTCACTTTAGGCACCCACTTTCTAAATTGTTTAAAAAAAACAAAAAAATCCCACCCCCAAGACTTTTAGTCTTAGGGACGAGATTTATCATCGCGGTGCCACCCTAGTTTGTTAATATGTCGCCATATTAACCTTATCAGGTACTGCACTATTTTCATGCTTATACCTTAGCTCTATAACGGGAGCTCCCGTCACACCATCCACTTTTAAAAGGTTCCGATGTGCTGCTCAGAGGCTTGATTCAATAAAGAATTTTTGCTCCTTTTCAGCTAAATGGAGCTCTCTGTGAAAAATTCATTTTATCTACTCTTCTCTTCACTGCATTTGGTTTTTCCATATTATCACATAACTATTTAACTGTAAATAATAAATAATCAGATATTTCAAGCTATGCCAATGTTAATAGTCTTATTTATTATTTTTTCTAAAAATTACGGTGCGTGAAATTAGTTGAATCTCTAAAAAAAAGAGCCAATTATATATAGGCCCTTCAAAATTTCCAAATTAATTCGTGTTTGCCTCTACTAACGGTTGTAGCGGTGGTTCTAATTCTAGTTCTAAAGTGTCACCCTCTTGTAAATCTTGTCCTTTTTCAATACTTTGACTCGTTACATAGCCCATACCTGAAGTTTTTAAATCTAATTTTAATAGCTTGGAGAAATACATAACATCACGCATTGACCAACCTTTTAGGTTAGGCATTTTCACATTACTTCCTACTAGAAGTATGCGATCTCCTTCACTCATTACTTCGCTAGTCTGTGGATATTGTTTTATTATCTTTCCTTCTCCTAATAATACCGGCTGAAGTTTCTCTTTTTCTGCAATATTTTTTACAGTATCCATTGTTTGATTTACATAATTTTGTACTTTTATTTCAGATTGCTTTGTTGCATCTGCCATTTGCTTTTCTGTATATGGTTTCACTTTTAAATATTCTAGACTATTTTTCATAACTGGTTTAAAAATTTCAGCAAGAGGCTGAGCACCGTATTCATTCCCCTTTAATTTAGGTTGCTTAATGGCTAAATATACGACTAATTGTGGATCATCAATTGGAGCCATTCCTAAGAATGAAAAAATATAATTATCTTTCCCTTCCATATATCGTCCATTTTCAGGATTCGGAATTTGCGCTGTCCCTGTTTTACCACCAATCGGATAGCCATCAATTTTATACATCGTTCCCGTTCCTTTTGATGAAGTAATAACTCGCTCCATTAAGTTCCTTACCTCTTCTGCAGTTTCTTTTTTAATCGGATTCCCTATTTCTTTAGGTTGATTTTCCATAATAACTTGTTTATTTGTTGGATTTACAACCTTATCAACAATATAAGGTTGCATCATTTTCCCGTCATTTGCTATAGCTGTGGCCGCTTGTACGATTTGAATAGGAGTTACAGTTGAGCCTTGGCCGAAAGAAGTAGTAACTTGTTGAATTTGAGTATTTAACAATAATGTATTTTTACTTTCTCCAGGTAAATCTATCCCTGTTTTTTGATTGAAACCAAATTTATTCATATATTGCTTGAATTTATTTGGTTTCAGTAACTGGTCTTCTAAAATAGAAAAAGCAACGTTCGATGACCGTTCAAACCCTTCATCAAATGTAATTGAGCCCCATCCATAGCCGCCATTATGATCTTTAATCTCTGCTGAACCAACTGCGTATTTTCCTGATTGGAAATATTCTTTCCCGTTATATACACCTTCATTAATTGCAGAAGCTAATGTAAAAACTTTCATTGTAGACCCTGGTTCGAATGCATTCGCAATTGGATCGTTTAAAAAATATTCAATGTCTCCCTTGTTAGGATTATAACTAGGCTTACTAGACATTGCTAAAATCTTACCTGTTTTTGGATCTGCAATAATTCCTACTAACATAGAAGGGTCATAGTGTTGCGCCGCTTTATTCATCGCGTCTTCTAAAAAACTATTAATTTGTTTATCAAGCGTAAGGTATACGTTATTTCCATTTTTAGCAGGTTCTACTTTTCCTATATCATTTGTAAGTGGGATTCCTTTTCTTGAACCTACATATGAAACATTACCATTTGTAGAGCGCAAATATTTATCCAAACTTTCTTCAAGCCCAAACTTCCCCACCGCATTACCTTTATCGTCTGGTCTTGCAAAACCAAGTATATACGAGGCGAAATCTTCATTTGGGTATACTCTGGCTTTTTCTGTTGTGAAAGATACACCTGGTATTTTCAAATTATTAATCTCTTCCTTCGCTTCTCTAGATAAGTTACGTCCAATTTTACCAATTTCAACTTGCGTACGTCCTTCGTGAAAATTTTTCATGATCTCCTCTTTATCAACTTCAAGCGCATCTGCTAAACGTTGTGCGGTGTCTTCTTTATCTTTTAATTTATCTTTTCCTTTTAGGTTTACAACGATGCGATATGTCGTTGAGTCTTGGACTAATACTTTACCGTTTTGATCATAAATTGTCCCGCGATTTGCCTCTAAAACTCCATTTTTGTTTTGTTGTTCCTTCGCAAGATCCTTTACATTAACATTATGCACGACTCCTACTGCTTGAATATAAAATATACGTAAAAGCATAGTAAGAAACAAAACAATAAAAGCAATCATCATATATCGAGCGCCTTTATTCGTTTGAAGTTTATGCATACTAATCTCCTTTCCTTTACAGAGCATTAATGCGAAGATGCGCTACTAAATATGTTCTTTAATATAGTAGATACTATATTTTTCGAAGTTTTTTTACTAATTCCTCTATAACAATAAGAAAACCAGTTCTGTTGCTATTTATTTTTTATTAATTTTGTATTTTTTAATATAAAATACGGTGAGTGAAATTTTTCGAATCTTCAAATAAAAAGAACCTACTTTTTGGTAGGTTCTTAAGTTTACGCTATGTGGTTATATTTCGCTAAAAAAGGAACTCGTTTTGCTACTAGTGCATACATTTTGAAAATAAAACTTGCTAACGGTTCAAATATACGTGCGCTTTGCATCACTAATCCACTTGTAATAAATGTTAAGAACGCAGCACCAAGTATATCTAGAGGATAATGAACGCCTACGTACATGCGTGATACACCGACTAATATTGCCCATATTAACGCGATATATTTAAGTTTTTCTCCTCTTAGAATAAATACGAAAGCAATCGAAAATACGAGTACAGAATGATCACTTACAAATGATGAATCTGCTGCATGCGGTACTAATTGATTTACATGATGTGTTATAAAAGGACGCGGATGGTAATATACCGCATGTATAAGAACATTTACTAATAATGCAATACTAACTGAAAGTGTCGTATATAACACTGTATATTGTTTTCTAATTGCATTCTCTTTCTTTCCATTATTGAACCATAGGATAAGCATAAATAGTATTGCTACATATGCAGCACTATTTGTAATAGCGATCATTAGCGTATCTAATAGCTTGGATGATCCAGCAAAGTTATTAATCCATTGAAATACTGTGTAATTCATATTACTCTCTCCTTATTATTACTCATTGTACTTTAAATAAAGATACAAGTGTTCTTGATTTACACAGTATACAACATCAATATGAAAATGGACTTAAACTTTTCTCATCTAATTCTCATTTTGCTACTATTCATTTGACAATGGCGTAACTATTTACACGAGCTAAATATGTATAAAGGTTGTAAACCATTTTAAATAGTATGGTGAACACTCTATGCATGAATATAATACATAACATATTCATTTAAATATATTAGTTACGAAATCATATTCTTATTCCATACGAAGGGCAATATTACCGAATTGTTCTCCTTGCTGCATTCGATTTAAAGCTTGGATTGCTTCTTCTAATGGATATACTTTATCAATAATTGGTTTAATATTATGTTTCTCTATAAAATGAACCATCTCATTAAATTCTTCACGGCTTCCCATTGATGTTCCCATAATATCAATTTGATTATAAAATAATGCTCGTAACGGTAATTCGATTTTATCTCCTGAACTTGCACCAAAGTTAACGATTCTTCCATTTGGTTTTAATATATCAAAATATTTTAAGAAAGTCGCCGGACCTATACTATCTATAATTAAATCCACTTTTTCTCCATGTAGGCACTCTTCCCAATTACCAGAACTATTAAAAGAAAAGTCTGCACCATATTGAAGTGCACCCCAATTGTTAGACACGGTCTAACAATTGGAGGTGCATTTTTTAT